>NZ_CALMZS010000102.1 GCF_937870815.1 uncultured Brevundimonas sp. | reverse complement strand
AAGATCGAGGCCCACCTGCGTCAGGTCGAACAGATCAAGTCGGCGATGTAGCCGCCGCCTCCGGGGGGCGTGGAAGGACCGGCGCCGCTCGGGGCGCCGGCCCTTTCGCATGACCGCCCGCCCTCAGCTTGCCGCATCAGGCCGCGCCAATACACAGGATGACAAGGCCCCCGGACGGTTGGCGAGCGCATTTCGGACCTGGTCACGGTTCCGCCCTCCCATCGGGAGAGGGATCGGGGCATGGTCGTCCCGTGACCGACACCCTCTCCCCCAGGACCGCCCGCCGCATCGCCCTGGCCGCCC
Organism: uncultured Brevundimonas sp.; assembly: GCF_937870815.1. GTDB lineage: Bacteria > Pseudomonadota > Alphaproteobacteria > Caulobacterales > Caulobacteraceae > Brevundimonas. The sequence goes on along the minus strand of NZ_CALMZS010000102.1, from coordinate 51,407 downwards.
AGGGGTTCGGGCGCGCGCAGCCGGCCGCACCGGGCCGCAGTCATGTCCGCGACGTCGCCCGGCGGCTCGGCGTGATCCAGATCGACAGCGTCAATGTGGTGACGCGGACCCATTATCTGCCCGCCTTCTCCCGGCTGGGCGACTATCCGCGCGAGGCGCTGGAGGCGGAGGCCTGGGGCGCACGGCGCAGCCTGTTCGAATACTGGGGACACGAGGCGTCGCTGCTGCCACTGGAGACCCAGCCCCTGCTGCGCTGGCGGATGGAGCGGGCGCGCGGCGGGGCCATGTGGACGGGCCTGTCGCGGTTCGGTCGCGAGAAGCGATACTTCATCGACGGCGTCCTGGCCGAGATCGAACGGCGCGGGCCGGTCACCGGCGCGGACTTCGCCGAGGGACCGCGCGGCGCGCCCGGCTGGTGGTCGTGGTCGGACGGCAAGCGGGCGCTGGAGTGGCTGTTCTGGGCCGGACGGATCACCACCAAGACGCGGCGCGGCTTCGAGCGGGTCTATGACCTGACCGAACGGGCCCTGCCCCGCCGCATCGTCGAGACGCCGACGCCCGCAGAGGCCGACGCCCAGCGCGAGCTGGTGCGGATCGCGGCCCGCGCCATGGGCGTGGCGACGGCGGCTGACCTGCGGGACTATTTCCGGCTGCCGCTGGCGGATGCGCGCGACCGGATCGCGGAGCTGGTCGAAGCGGGCGAACTGACGCCCGTTTCGGTGAGGGGCTGGCGACAGCCGGCCTTTCTCGGCGTCGGCGCGCGATCGCCGCGCAAGGCCGCGGGCGCCGCCCCGCTATCGCCGTTCGACAATCTGATCTGGGCCCGCGACCGGACCGAACGGCTGTTCGGGGTCAAGGTGCGGCTGGAGATCTACACCCCGGCCCACAGGCGGACGCACGGCTACTATGTCCTGCCCTTCCTCGAGGACGAGGCGATCACGGCGCGGGTCGATCTGAAGGCCGACCGCAAGGCCGGGCGGCTGCTGGTCCAGGCGGCGTGGCGCGAGCCGGACGCGACGGCGGACACGCCGGAAAGGCTGGCGGCCGAACTGCGGCGGATGGCCGGATGGCTGGGGCTGGATACGGTCGAAGCCGCCGGCCGGGGCGATCTGGCGGAGGCGCTTGAAGGCGCCCTCTAGACGTCGAACCTCACGCCCTGGGCCAGCGGCAGGTCGCGGCTGAAATTCACCGTCTGGGTCTGGCGGCGCATATAGGCCTTCCACGCGTCCGAACCGGATTCGCGGCCGCCGCCGGTGTCCTTCTCGCCGCCGAAGGCTCCGCCGATCTCGGCGCCCGAGGGGCCGATGTTGACGTTGGCGATGCCGCAGTCGGAGCCCCAGGCCGAGAGGAATTGTTCGGCCTCGCGCACACTGTCGGTGAAGACGCAGGACGACAGGCCCTGGGGCACGGCGTTCTGCATGGCCACCGCCGCGTCGAAATCGGACCAGGTCAGGACGTAGAGGATGGGGGCGAAGGTTTCGTGCCGGACCACGGCCGTCTGGGCCGGCATGCGGACGATGGCGGGGCGGACGTAGACGCCGTCCCGGTCCACGCGCTCGCCGCCGACGACCACCTCGCCGCCTTCGTCGGCCGCCCGCCGCAGCGCCGTCTCGAAGGCGCCGAACGCATCCTCGTCGATCAGCGGGCCGACCAGCACGCCGTCCTCGCGGGGATCGCCGATGGGCAGGGTCTCGTAGGCCGCCCCGAGCCGGGCGATCAGGGCGTCGGCGATGCTTTCATGGACCAGCAGGCGGCGCAGGCTGGTGCAGCGCTGGCCGCAGGTCCCCACGGCCGAGAAGGCGATGGCGCGCACGGCCATGTCGAGGTCGGCGCTCGGCGTGACGATCATGGCGTTGTTGCCGCCGAGCTCCAGCAGCGAGCGGCCGAGGCGGGCGGCGACGGTCCGGGCCACCGCCTTGCCCATGCGCGTCGAGCCGGTGGCCGAGACCAGCGGGATGCGGGCGTCGGCGGCGAGCGCGGCGCCGGCCTCGCGGCCGCCGATGACGACCTGCGCCAGGCCCTCGGGCGCATCCCCGAACCGGGCGAGGGCGCGATCCAGAATGGCCTGGGTGGCCAGCGCGCTCAGGAGCGTCTTCTCCGACGGCTTCCAGATCACCGGATCGCCGCAGACGAGGGCGAGGCAGGCGTTCCACGCCCACACCGCGACCGGGAAGTTGAAGGCCGAGATCACCAGCACCGGGCCGAGCGGCTGCCAGGTCTCGCGCATGTGGTGGCCGGGCCGTTCGCTGGGCAGGGTCAGGCCGTACAGCTGGCGGGACAGGCCGACGGCGAAATCGCAGACGTCGATCATCTCCTGCACCTCGCCGAGGCCCTCGGAAACAATCTTGCCGGCCTCGAGCGTGACCAGACGGGCTAGGTCGCTCTTGGAGGCGCGCAGCTCCTCTCCCAGCAGGCGGACCAGTTCGCCGCGGCGGGGCGCGGGCACGCGCTTCCAGCGGTCAAAGGCCGCGGCGGCGCGGGCGACCACGGCCTCGAGGTCGCCGGTCTCCACCACCGCGCCGGCGCTGGAGCCGTCGATCGGCGAGCGGGCCGGCAGGGTTCCGCCCCAGACCGCCTCGCCCACCCCCAGTCGTCGAAGGATGGATTTCGCCTCGCTCGCCGCCGTCATCGTCGCGCTCCTGCCCGGGCAAAGCGCTTAGCCTCGCCGGCGGACGAACGAAAGGGCCGCCCCGGCGCCGCGGCGGCCTTTCGCGCGGAGCGGCCGGCTAGGAGCGGCCGGCTACCAGCGGTAGCCGGCGTGCTGCACCCGATACTGGATGCGCTGCAGACGCCGGTCGAGGTCGCGGTACTCGGCGGCGCTCAGGCCATTGCGGGCGTAGCGATACCGGAGGCGACGGATCTGGTGCAGCTGGCGGGCCAGTTCGCGGGCCTCGAGGGGATGGACGGCGCCGCTCCAAGCCAGTCGGTCGACGTGCTGCGACAGCACCCGGATGCGGTAGTCGAGCTCACGCGGGTCGTAGCCGTAGCCGCGGCCGTAACCATAGCCGTAGGGCTGGCCATGGCCGTAGCCGTACGGCTGGCCGTAGCCCGGCGAGCCGAAGCTGAAGCTGATGCCGAAGTCCTGGGCCAGCGCCGGGGTCGAGACCATGACCGCGGACGCCGCCAGCATGGGAAGCAGGGCCTTCCTGATCATGGCGGTCTTCATCGAGTTTTCCTTTCCTGCCGGGGCCGTCCCCGGACGTGGCGTCAGCAAACCATGCCGCGGGTGACACGATCCTGAGCCCCTTGTTGTCCGGCAGTCAGGAACCGCCCCTGAACCGGGGGGTTGTGTGGCGGAGCCGACAATCAGGAGAAGACCTATGAAAGTTCGTGACGTGATGAGCCGGGACGTGCAGATCGCCCGTCCGGGCGACACCCTGCAGGACGTGGCCTCGCGCATGGCCGGGGGCGACTTCGGCTTCATGCCGGTGGCCGACGGCGACCGGCTGATCGGCACCATCACCGACCGCGACATCGTCGTGCGGGCCGTGGCCGGCGGCGCCGCCTGCACCTCGCCCGTGGTGGAATATATCAGCCGGGACGCCCACACCGCCCATGCCGACGACGACCTGAAGGCCGTGCTGGACGCCATGGCCGGCAAGCAGATCCGCCGCATGCCGGTGCTCGACAAGGACGAGCGCCTGGTCGGCGTGGTGTCGCTGGGCGACCTCTCCACCCGGGTCAAGGAGAAGTATGCGGGCGAGGCCCTGGAAGACATCTCGCGTCCCTGAGGCGCGGGGCGTTAACCCTTTCGCCAAACCACGTGTTCACCCCGCCGGGGCATGCTCGCCGTTCACCACGGGAGACGCCGATGGCGCGTGCGCAGTTCCAGAAGGGCCAGAAGGTCTGGGTCGAGTGTGTCGGCGCATGGGCCCAGATCGAGAAGGTCCAGCCGGTCTGGGCCAAGGGCTTCGAGGAGCCGGTGCGGGTCACCTATGACGTCGGCCTGGGACGGGAGTTCCTCGGCCACGAACTGCTGCTGCCGGCGCAGGACCCGGCCGCCAACGCCGGCGAGAGCTGGCGGCTGATGCGGGCCCGCAACAAGTGGCAGACGGCCGAGGACACGCCGCACCATCCGTTTCCGGGCACCTACCCGGTCGTGGTCACCGACAAGGCCGACTGGGGCGGCTGGCGTGTGCCCGGGGCGGAATACGACCGCGACCCCGAGCAGATCGAATTCCAGGCCCGGCTGATCGCCGCCGCGCCGAAGCTCATGGCCCTGGCCGAGCGCATGGTCGCCGCCGTCGACGAGGCGCCCGAGGACGCCCCGCCCGAAATGCTGGCCATGGCGCGCGACGCGCGCACCGTGCTGAAGTCCGTCACCGACGTGCTGGCCCCGCCCGCGGAAAGCGCCGCAGCCGCGCCCAGCCCGTCCCGCGCGGCCTGAGGGCGGCCCTTTGGTCCAATCGATCCACGGTCGCGGGCAACGAAGCCTCGACAGGAATCCGCGACGCAGCCTAGATTCGGCCATCGTCGCCGAATCGTCCGGGAGAGCGCCTTGCGGGGCAGTGAGCGCCGCATAACCCCGCAAGGACGGCGCGCCCAGGACCGGCGCAAGGGCCCGCCCGCGTGGGTGCGGATCGCCATCCTCGCCGTCACCCTGGCCGTAGCCGCCTATGTGCTTCTGTTCGCTCGCGAAATGGCGCGGCCGGGGCAGGAGGCCGACGCCCTGCGCATGGCGGCGGTGGACCGCGAGGCGCGGCTGCTGGCGCTGGAGACGGAGATCCGCATCGCGCCGGTGGAGACCGCCGTACGCGCCGCCGCGGCGCAGGCCCGGACCCCCGCCGGGACCCTCCGGCAGGCCCGCGCGGCCACGCCGGACGGAGCCTTTGCGGTGATCTCGCCGACCGGGAGCGTGACGGCCGCGGCCGGCGCCTCCCCCGCCGACTTCGCGCCGACGGACGGCAAACCCCTGCTGGCCGCGGACGGCGCGGCCCTGCTGATCTCACGCCCGCTGGCCGACGGCGGCCGGCTGGTCGGCCGCGCGCCCCTGCCCCCGCTCAGGACCACCGACGGGGTCGACCTGTGGTTGCTGTCCGGCCCGCGCACCCTGCTGGCCGGCGGTCCCGGCGACGAAGCGGCGCTGGCGCTGAACGCGTTTCCCGCGGACGGCCGGGGACGCGGGACGACCCTGACCGTCGCGGACGGCGCGGTGCGGCGGACGACGGTGCAGGTCGGGAACACCGGGGTGATCGCCGTCGCCTCGACCCCGGTCAGCGTCGGCGCCGGGGCCCTGCTGGATGACGCATGGGTGCTGACCTCGCCGTTCATCATCGGCGTGCTGGTGCTGCTGCTGGCCAAGCTGCAGGAACGGAAGCAGGCGGGGATCAGCCGCGAATGGGCCGCGTCCGAACGCCGCTTTCGGGGCGCGGTCGAGGCGGCCCGATGCGGCGTCTGGGACTGGGATCTCGGGAGCGGGCAGATCCTGCTGTCCGACTACATGGCCGACCTGATGGGGCTGGAGCGCATCGGCGCGGTCACGGTCGAGGCGTTCATGGAGCGCGTCCACCCGCGCTATCGCGACGCCGTCAACCACGCCCTGCGCCAGGCCGAGACCTTCGGGACCTTCGAGGTCAGCTTCCCGGTGCCCGACGCCCACGGCCGGGCGCGCTGGATCGACGCCCGCGGCCAGGCGCGCGGCGAGCGCGGCGAGGACGGCTTCACCTCCATCCTCGGCATCGCCCTCGACACCACCGAGGCCCGGCGCGCCAAGGCCCAGGCCCAGGCGGCCGAGGGGCGGCTGCGCGACGGCATCGAAAGCGTCTCGGACGCCTTCGTGCTGTTCGACCGCCACGGGCGGCTGATCCTGTCCAACCAGGCCTTCCAGGACGCCTTCAGCTTCGACCCGGACGTGCTGCGCCGGGGCGCCCTCAAGGGGGACCTGAACCGCATCGCCGCCCTCGCCATAAAGTCGGAGCAGCCGGCCGCCGGCGGTCGGGCCGGGGCCCGCGAGGTCGAACTGCACGACGGCCGCTGGCTGCAGCTGGTCGAACGCTTCACCTCGGAGGGCGGGTCGGTGGTCTCGGCGGCGGACATCACCGCGATCAAGCAGAAGGAGGCCGAGCGCCAGCGCGCCAGCGAGCGGCTGCACGCCACCATCGCCGAACTGGAGGACCGCGAGGAGAAGCTGTCCCTGCTGGCCCGCAAATACGAGATCGCCATGACCCGCGCCGAGGCGGCCAACCAGGCCAAGTCGGAGTTCCTCGCCAATATGAGCCACGAGCTGCGGACGCCGCTGAACGCCATCAACGGCTTCTCCGAGATCATGGCGGGAGAGATGTTCGGGCCGCTGGGCGACGCCCGCTACAAGGGCTACGCCTCCGACATCCTGCGCTCGGGCCAGCATCTGCTCAGCCTGATCAACGACATCCTCGACATGGCCAAGATCGAGGCCGGCAAGCTGACCCTGAACTATGAGACGGTGTCGCTGAAGGAGATCGTCGAGGACGCGGCCCGGCTGATGCGCGGCCGGGTCGAGGAGGCGGGGCTGAAGCTGGTGGTCGATACGCCGGACCTGCCGACCATCGAGGCCGATCATCGGGGGCTGAAGCAGGTGCTGATCAACCTGCTCTCGAACGCGGTGAAATTCACCCCGGAAGGCGGCGACATCGTCGTGGCCCTGTCGCGCGAGGACGACGACTGGGTCCGCGTGGCTGTCACCGACACCGGCATCGGCATCGCCGCGGAGGACCTGGGCCGCCTGGCGCGTCCGTTCGAACAGGTCGAGGGCCAGCATTCCAAGACCACCCAGGGCACCGGCCTCGGCCTGGCCCTGACCAAGGCGCTGATCGAGATGCACGGCGGCGCCCTGACGCTGCAAAGCGAGCCCGGGCGCGGCACCACGGTCAGTTTCGACCTGCCCATCCGGCGACCGGCCCAGGCGGCCGGGCCCGAAGCGCGGGCGGCGGCCTGATCCCGGTCAGGACGGAGGGCGGGTCCGGGAGTCGGGGCCCCTGCGCCCGCCCCTGTCGCGCACGCCGGTCCGGCCGCGGCGGCTGAGCATCTCCGAGAAGGCGGCGCGGTCGTCGGGCGCCAGCGTCGCCAGCAACGCCACCGCATCGGCCTCCAGCCGGGCCCGGCCGCGCATCTCGGCGGCCCGGGACTGTTCCAGCAGGGCGGCGACACGGACCGGATCGAAATCGGCGGAGCGCACCAGGGCGGCCGCCTGACGCCGCTTCATCCGGGTCTCCTCGAAATCGGGGCGGGCCGCCCGCGCCGAGGCGCGCAGGGTCTCGCGGACCCGCTCGCGCACCGCCGGATCGAGTCCCTCGACCACGGACATGAAGCCGCGGTCGCGCGGCCGGTGCTGGGCCTCGAGGCGACGCTCGACGTCGGCCCGGCCGACCAGCAGCGTCACGCCGGCGGCCAGGGTGAACAGGTTGAGGGCCACGGAGACGGCGAGCACCAGCTTGAGGGTTCCCGCCTTCACCCGAGCAGCTCCGTGTCGTCGACGCCGAACAGGGAGGCCTGGTACAGCACCGCATCGGCCTCGGCGTCGGCGGCGAGATGGGCGGTCAGCAGCACGCCGGCCGCCACCCCCGCGCAGGTCGCCGCGGCCCAGCCGGCTCCCAGCGCCAGCGTCATGCGGTCGATCCACATCCGCCCGGTCCGTCCGGCCCGGCCGCGGGCCGAGGCGGCGGCGGCCAGCACCCGGTCGCGCAACGCCGGCGACACCCGCGGCGTCGGCGAGCGATACAGCAGGTCGTCGATCGCATCGGCCTCGTCCAGGGCCGGCCGCGCGGTATCGGGATGGGCCGCCGCAAAGGCCTCGGCCGCCGCGCGTTCGTCCTCGGGCCAGCGACGCCGGTCGGCGCCGTAGGCGGCCACGAGGGCGAGGAAGCGTTCCGCCGTCATCACGTTCATGCTCCTTCGGCGCCCGGCCGGTGCGCGGCCAGCGCCTGTCTCAATGTCCGCCGTCCCCGCGACAGCAGGCTTTCCAGGGCCTCGATGCTGATCTCCATCAGCCCTGCGGCCTCGATGTTCGACAATTCCTGATAATGGCACAGCACGATGGCCTCGCGCTGGCGATCGGGCAAGCGGGCCAGGGCGCCGTTGACCGCCGCCCCGACGTCGGCGGCGAGCAGGCCCCGGTCCGGGGCCGGGCCGTCGTCGCGCCGGTCCGGGAGGGCGGCGGTCGGCGTCTCGCGCCGCCGCCGCAGCCGGTCGTAGCACAGGTTCAGCGCCACCCGGTGCAGCCAGGTGTCGAATTTCGCCCTGCCCGAGGCCCAGTGGGGAGCCTGCCGCCAGGCCCGCAGCAGCGCCTCCTGCGCGACATCCTCGGCCTCGGCGGGATCGTCGAGCATGCGCCGGGCGAGCGCCAGCATGCGCGGCAGCTTGCGCGCGACCATGGCCTGGACGGCCGCGGGGTCGCCCTGACCCACGCGGCGCACCAGGTCCTCGTCGGGATCGGCGAAGGTCGCCATCCGGCCTCGTGCGAAGGTTGCTGCAAGGCCGGTGAGGTCGAGGACCGCCGCGCCCGTCATCTGCTTACTCCAAAGCGGGCGCCGGAGGCGACGCCCGAGACGGGCGGCCGGCCGCGCGGCGGTCGGCGCGGGCCGCCCGGCGCTCCGCCGCGGTGACGAAGCCGTCGCCGTCCGTGTCCAGACGCGTGAAGGCGGCCTCGGCCCGGACCTGCGCCTCGGCGATGACGACCGGGCCGCGGCCGGCGAGGCGCTCGAAGCGGGCGTCAAGGCGGGCGCTGCGACCGGCCGGGACGGCGGCCCGCATCTCGTCGCGGGTGACGAGGCCGTCGCCGTCGGCGTCGGCGGCGGCGAGGCGCTGGAGGCGCGCGGCGACGAATTCGGCCCGGCTGAGGCGCGGACCGCCGTCCGCGTCCGTGGGGGCCCCGCCCATGGGCGACGACTGCGCGAGGGCGGCGTGGCCGGCCGCCGCGAAGGTCAGGGCCGCCAGGGCGCCGGCGGCAAGGATCGTTCTCATGCTGATGTCTCCATGGCCGCCCGATGCGGCCGGTCGTCCGTGTCTGGAGACTGAAACGCGGCGGACGTCAGTCTCCGTCGCCGACCGGCGGCAGGGCGGCTTCGAAGGCGGCGCGCGCGGCCTCGCGAGCCCCGGCCAGCCCCGCCTTCAGGGTGGCGAAGCTCTGGAAGCCGACGGCCCTCGCCAACCGCTCGCGGAATCCTTCCGGCTCATGCTCCGGATCGGGGCGGTCGTCGAAGGCGGCGCCCAGAATCTGGCTGAGGGCCTGCTGCAGCCGCCAGGCCTCGGCCAGGGCCGGATCGTCCGACAGGGCCTCGAGGGTGGAGACGGTCAGGGACTCTCCGGCCCGCGCCCGCCGCAGCTGTCGCACCTGGGCGACGAATTCGGCGTCGACCTGGCCCCCGGGCGCGAGCTTGACGTCCCAATAGCCCTGGGGCGGCCGCTGGCGGGCCATCCGGTCGCGCATCCGGCGGGCGTCGGCGGCGAAGCCCACCCCCGGCCGCGGGTGGCGCAGCATGGCTTCGATCGCGTCGGAGACGCGCGCGCCGAAGGCCGGATCGTCGGACCAGACCACGCGGGCGCGGGTCAGGGCCATGAACTCCCAGGTATCGGCCTCGGTCGCATAATAGTCCTCGACCGCCGACAGGCGCAGCGATACGGGCCCCTTGGCCGCGCCGGGCCGCAGCCGCATGTCGACCTCGTACAGGCCGCCCTCGGCCGTGTGCGCCGACAGGGCCGCGATCAGCCGCTGGGTGAAGCGCGAGTAGAAGACCCCCGCCGCCCAGTCCTTGCCGGCCGAGACCGAGTCCTCGGGCGCGTCATAGACGGTCATCAGGTCGAGGTCGGAGGTCGCCGTCATCTCGCGCGAGCCGGCCTTGCCCAGCGCCACCACCGCCACCGCCCCGCCGGGGAGACTCCCGCCCTGGCGCGCCGTCTCGGCCAGGGCGGCGGGCGCGAGGGCGGCGAGGCAGGCGTCCGCGAGCGTGGTGTAGGCGCGTCCCGCCTCCTCCGGTCCGGCCCGGCCGGTCAGGCTCTGGACGCCGATGCGGAACATCTGCTCGCGGTGCACCCGGCGGACCACGTTCATGGCCGTTTCGAAGTCGGCCGCGGCGGCGGCCTCGGCCCACATCTGGGCGACCACGCCGGAGTCCTCCTCGAGGTTCCGGGTGAAGCGGGCGTCCAGCATGCTGTCCAGCGCCGCCGGATAGCGGCCGAGGGCGCGGGCCAGACGGGGCGCGAAGGCCATGACCCCGACGACGAGGTCGAACAGCTTCGGCTGGGCCAGAAACAGCGCCTGCACCTGAACCCCGCCACTCAGGCCGGCGAAGAATACGGCGAACCTCCGGAAGGCGGCGTCGGCCGCGCCGGTGTCCGCCAGCGCGGTCAGCAGGCGCGGCGCGAGCCGGGTGAACAGTTCGCGCCCGCGCGCGGCGCGGGTCGCCAGTATGCGCCCGTGGTGCCAACCGCGGATCGTCTCGGCGATCATGGCGGGGTCGGAAAACCCCATCCGCGCCAGGGTGTCGAGGGTTTCGGGATCGTTCTCGACCCCGGTGAAGACCAGCGACCCATAGGGGGACGACAGCGCCTCCTCGCCCTCGAACAGTTCGCCGTAGCGGCGGTTGACCCCGACCAGCAGGGCCTCGACACGGGCGTCGAAGGCGGCCAGGTCGCCCTCGCCGGCCAGGGCGGCGACCCGCGCCCGGGCGTCCGGGTCGACCGGGAGACTGTGGGTCTGTTCGTCGTCCAGCATCTGCACCCGATGCTCGAGCCCGCGCAGGTCGACATAGGCCGCGGTCAGCTGGGCGCAGGCGTCCGGGGCGATGTGGCCGGCGTCGCGCAGGGCCGCAAGGGCCTCGACGGTCCGCGGCGCGCGCAGGGCCGGATCGCGGCCGCCGAGGATCAGCTGCTGGGTCTGGGCGAAGAATTCGATCTCGCGAATGCCGCCCCGGCCCAGCTTCAGATTGGCCCCCGCCGCCTCCAGGCCGTCGCCGGTCTTGTGGACATGAATCTGCCGCTTGATCGACTGGATGTCGAGGATGGCCGGATAGTCGAGGCTGCGCCGCCAGATGAACGGCCGCAGGGCCTTCAGGAAGCCGCCGCCCGCGTCGGAATCGCCGAGCACCGGCCGGGCCTTGATGAAGGCGGCCCTTTCCCAGTTCTGGCCGACGCTCTCGTAATAGGCCAGCGCCGTCGGCGCGGCGACCACGGGCGGCGTCGACGACGGGTCCGGCCGCAGGCGAAGGTCGACCCGGAAGACATAGCCGTCGCCGGTCCGCTCCTGCATCAGCGAGACCAGCGCCTGGGCCAGCCGGTCGACGAAGCGCTGCGCCTCCACCCCGCCGGCCAGGACCGGGATCAGGGCTTCGGGCTCCCAGAACAGGCTGATGTCGATGTCGGAGGAATAGTTGAGTTCGAAGGCGCCGTGCTTGCCCATGGCGAGGCCGAACAGGCCGGGGACCGGGCCGCGCGGGTCGTCGGCGGCGCTGACCAGCCGGCCCCGTTCGCGCTGGTCGTGGGCGACCGCCCGCAGCGCGGCCCTGACCGAGGCGTCGGCGAAACGGCTGAGCGCGTCGGTGACCTGATCCAGCCCCCATACGCCGCCGAGGTCGGCGAGCGCGGTCAGCAGGTGAAGCTCGCCCTTGAGCCGGCGCAGCGGGGCGCGCAGGTCGTCGGCGCCGCCGCCGAGGGCCTCGGTCGCGGCGACCACGGCCGCCAGCCGGGAGTCGGGTTCGTCCGTCAGCACGGCCGCCAGCCGGTCGGGCCAGCGGCGGGCGAGGCCGAACAGATAGGGCGAGGCGGCGAACACCGGCGCCAGCGCCGGCCAGGCCTTGTCGAGAGCCGGGCTCCAGCCGCCCCCGGACGCGGCCTCGCCGAGCTGGTCGCGCGCGCGCGCGGCGGCCCCGGCCTCGACGACCGGGCCGCAGGGTCGCAGCCGCGAGGCCAGCGGCCCGCTCACGTCGCCTCCGCCGGCGGGAGCACCAGGGCGACGCGCAGACCGGGGCCGAAACCGCCGTATGCGCCGGGCCCTTCGTCGAGCCACACCCGGCCGCCGTGAGCCTCCAGCACGGCGCCGACCAGGGACAGGCCGAGGCCCGATCCCGGCTCGGAGCGGCTGTTGTCGAGCCGGACGAAGCGCTGCAGGACCCGCTCGCGGTCGGCCTCGGGCACGCCCGGCCCGGTGTCGGTGACCGAGAATTCGATCTCGCCGGAGCTGCGCCGCCGCGCCCTCAGCATCACCGCGCCGCCGGCCGGAGTGTATTTGACGGCGTTGTCGATGACGTTGGCGAGAGCCTGGGCGAGGAAGGGCCGGTTGGCCCGGATCATCAGTCCACGCTCGATCTCGGTCGAGAACTCCAGCCCCTTGTCCTCGCCGGCCGGGGCGTAGAGCTCGGCCATGTCGGCGGCGAGGTCGGCGGCGTCGAACAGCCGCGGGTCGGGGGTGCGGCCGGCCGCCGCCTGGAGCCGGGCGATGGCCAGCACGGTGTTGAAGGTCCTGAGCAGGTTGTCGGCCTCGTCGAGCGCCAGCTGGAGGGCTTCGACGCCGTTGATGGCCCCCGCCTCCGCGTCGATCAGCGACACCTCCAGCTTGGCCCGCATCCGGGTCAGGGGCGAGCGCAGGTCGTGGGCGATGGCGTCGCCGGCGTGCCGGGTCGAGGCCATCGAGGCCTCAAGCCGGTCGAGCATGGTGTTCAGGCCGGAACCCAGCTCGTCGAGCTCATCCCCCGAATTGCGAACCGGAAAGCGCGCCTTCAGATCGCCGTCGCGCACCGCGTTGACGACCTTGTTGAGGCGGCCCATGGACCGTTCGAGATTTCGGCTCACCAGCACGCCGCCGGCGAGGCCGAGCAGCAGCACGATGCCCATGGCGCCCCACAGCGCCTGCGTCAGGCGGGCGAGATAGGCCTCGGTGTCGCTGAGGGACTTGCCGACGAACAGGGTCTCGCCGCCGGACAGGCGCGTCTGCACGCCCCGCACCCGCGGCCGCGTCACCCGGCCGTCGGGGTCGGTCTCGGTGAACGGGAAGGTGATCCACTGCGACGGCCCCTTCAGCTCGGCGATCGGCTGGACGCTGATCGAGCCGGTGATGACCCGGTCCCGGGAATCGGTCAGCAGGTACAGATAGGCGCTGTCGCGCAGGGTCCGGTCGATGAGGGCCATATTCAGGGCGTCGACCCCGCGGGCCTCGTAGATGCCGGTCAGCACCTCGGTCTCGGCCCGCACGTCGCGTTCGGCCTTGACGCGCGCTTCGGACGCCGAGGCGATATAGACATAGGCGAGAATGGCGCTGGCGGCCGCCACGAACAGGGCGAGGAACAGCAGCGTCAACCGGAAGGGCGTGCGGCGAAGGAGGGAGGGAAGTCGCATCGGAGGCGTCAGGCCTCCAGCCGGTACCCCGCCCCGCGGACCGTCTGCAGCATGGCGTGGTCGAAGCCCTTGTCGATCTTGGCGCGCAGGCGGCTGATGTGAACGTCGATGACATTGGTCTGGGGGTCGAAATGATACTCCCAGACCTTTTCGAGCAGCATGGTCCGGGTCACCGACTGGCCGGCGTGGCGCATCAGGAATTCGAGCAGCTGGAATTCGCGGGGCTGCAGATCGATCTCCTGGCCGGCGCGATGCACGGTGCGGGCGATCAGGTTCATCTCGAGGTCGCCGACCTTGAGCAGGGTGGCGACGCCGCCGGTCTCGCGCCGGCGGGCCAGGGCCTCGACGCGGGCGATCAGTTCGGAAAAGGCGTAGGGTTTGATCAGATAGTCGTCGGCCCCGGCCTTCAGCCCCGCGACGCGGTCGTCGACCTCGCCCAGGGCCGACAGGAACAGCACCGGCGTCTGGTCGCCGTCGTTGCGCAGGGTCTCGACCATGCCGAGGCCGTCGAGGCGGGGCATCATGCGGTCGACGACATAGACGTCGTAGCCGCCCCCGCGGGCCTGGAGCAGGCCGAAGGCGCCGTCGACGGCGTGGGTCGGCTCGTGGCCGGCCTCGGTCAGGCCCCGGACCATGGCGGTCGCCGCCTCGGCGTCGTCCTCGACCACCAGAATGCGCATGGAATCAGCCCCTGGATGCGAAATCGCCGCCGATGGTAGCGCATCGGCGGCGATCCGGGCAGTGAAGGCTTGTTCAGGATGGAGACGCTCACTCCGTGTCGGCGAACTCGAGCAGCACCGGCACCCGCACCGAGCCGCCCGCCTCGATCAGGAACAGCACCACCCCCGGGCGTCCGGCCGCCCGCACGGAGCGGATGACCGAGCGGAGCTCCTCGGGAGAGGTCACGGGCTGCCTGTCGGCGTGGGTGATCAACATGCCCGGGCCGAGGCGGAGCCGGGCCGCCGGGGTGCCGCGCGCCACGCCGGTGACGACCACGCCGGCGGCGCCGGACGGGAAGCGGTAGCGCTGGCGCAGGGCGGGCGTCAGCGGCGAGACGCTGATGCCCTCGATCGCCGCGCCCCCGACATCCGCGCCGGGGCCTTCGGACGGGGCCGCGCCCTCGCCGCCGAGCAGTCCCTGGCGCAGTTCGTCCTCGGATGGACGGACGCCGGCCCGGACGTTGGCGGTGACGCGCCGGCCGCCCCGGTTGATGTCGAGACGAATGGCCGAGCCGGGCGCGACCGCGCCGACGACCCGGGTCGCCTCGGTGCTGTCCTCGACCGGCTCGCCGTTGACGGCGGTGATCACATCGCCGATCTCGACGCCGCCGCGATCGGCGGGCCCGCCGGGGGTGACCTCGGTCACCAGGGCGCCCTCGGTGTCGCGCGGCAGGCCGTAGGCCTCCCACATGGCGGCGCGCGGCGTGGTCAAGGTCAGGCCGACATAGCCGCGCTCGATCTTGCCGTCCCGGATCAGCCGGTCGGTGATCGGCTTGGCGACGGACGCGGGAATGGCGAAGCCGATGCCGACCGACCCTCCCGTCTGGGTGTAGATCGCCGAATTGACGCCGATCACCCGGCCGTAGATGTCGAAGGTCGGGCCTCCCGAATTGCCCGTGTTGATCGCCGCGTCGATCTGCAGGAAGTCGACGTAGCCGGCGCTCGACTCCGGGTCGATGTTCTGCCGGCCGAGGCCGGAGACGATGCCCGCCGTGGCCGTGCCGCCCAGGCCGAAGGGATTGCCGACCGCGATGACCCAGTCGCCCACGCGCGGCTGGGCCTGTTCCTCGAAGCGCACGAAGGGGAAGTCCGAGCCCTCGACCTTGATCACCGCCAGATCGGTGGCCGGATCGCGCCCCACGACCTCGGCCGTGAGTTCGCGTTCGTCGGCGAGAACGACGGTGATCTCGACGGCGTCGGCGACGACGTGGTTGTTGGTGACGATGTAGCCGTCGCGCGAAATGAAGAAGCCCGACCCGGCGCCGCGGGCGGTGCGGCCGTCCTCCTCCTCCCCGGCGCCCGGCTCCCCTTCCGGAAGGGGAATGGCGAACGGCAGCCCCGGAACGCGCAGGGCCGAAGGGGCGCTGACCCGCGATTCGACGTTGATCTGCACCACCGCCGGGGCGACCTGCTGGAAGATGTCGGCGAAGCTGAGGGGCGCGCCCTGCGGCGGGGCGAAGAGGCCGGCGGGACCGGCGTTCGGGGTCAGGCGTCCGGTGGCTCCGGCGACCGGGCCCGCCGCGGCGGTCGGCCAGTCGATGACGCCGCCGGCGGTGGCGCCGGCCGCGAGAACCAGGCCGAACGTGGCCCCCAGCATGAATTCCTTACGCTTCATCATCGGGTTTCGTACGATCCTCTCCTCGGGCGCGGACGCCCGTTCAGTCCGCCAGTCGGTCAGTCCGTCAATATAGGGCGGCGATTCCCGAGGCCAACGCCGAAGGCCGCGGATGGGTCCGCCCGCGCTCAGTCGTCAGACGCCATTGCGTCAGCATCGGGGCGAAGACCGGCCTCGGCGACGATATCGGCCAGCCGCGCCTCTTCCTCGGCGGTGAGCGGGGCCGCCTCGGGCCGCCGGCCGCGTGAACGCAGCAGCAGCAGGGCGAGGACGGCCGCCATCAGGGCGGCCGGGCCGAACCACAGCAGCCAGGTGGCCAACCGCAGCGGCGGCCGGAACAGCACGAAGTCGCCGTAGCGGCGCACCAGATCCCGCTTGATCTCGGCGTCCGACCGGCCGGCGGCGACCTGTTCGCGGACCAGCTGGCGCATGTCGGCGGCGATGACCGCGGGGCTGTCGGCGATGGCCTCGTGCTGGCAGACCACGCAGCGGACGCCGTCGAACAGCGCCTGGGCGCGGGCCTCCTGCGCGGCGTCGGGCAGCGGACGGTCGGGCGCCGGCGGCGGCTCCTGGGAGGCCACCGGCGCGGCGACCAGGCCGGCGGCCGCGGCCACGACCAGAAGGAGCCGTCTCATGGGGCCGCCTTTCGTCCGCCGACGCCGAGCCGCAGCCGGCGGTCGGTCAGCGACAGCAGGCCGCCGAGCGCCATCAGGGCCGGGCCGAGAAAGATCAGCCGCGCCCACGGGTTCCACCACAGGCGCACGTTCCACGCCGGCCCGCCCTGCGCCGTCTGGCCGCGGTCGCCGAGGACCACATAGACATCGTCAAGGCCGCGGAAGTCGAGCCCGACCTCGGTGGTGGTCTGGCCGCCGGCGGGGTAGAAGCGGCGTTCGGCGTGAATCCGTCGCGGGGCCGCGCCCGAGCGGAGGCTCACGGTCAGGCGGCCCCGCTCGGCCAGGTAGTTGGGGCCTTCGACCACCCGCACCTCATCGAGCCGCACCGCCCAGGGGCCGGCTTCGATCACCTGGCCGATCGCGATCGGACGGGCCGCCTCGATGCGGTAGGCGGTCTCGACCACGGCCCCGAGCACGAAGACGCCGAGCCCGGCATGCGCCAGGGTCATGCCCCAGGCGCCGGGCGGCAGCGCCCGCGCCCGCCGGAGGCTTTCCGCCGGCGAAGCGCGGAACAGGCGGATGCGCCCGGCGGTCTCGGCCAGGGCGCCGAGGATCAGCCAGGCCCCGAGCCCGACCCCGGCGGCCGACAGGGCCCGGCGCGGCTCGAACACGGCGAAGGCGGCCATCGCCGGCAGCAGCGCCAGCCCGGCCGCGACCGCCAGCCGCTGCAGCACGCCCGGCAGATCGCCGCGCTTCCACGCCAGCAGGGGACCGGCCGGCAGGATCACGAAGGCGACCGCCATCAGCGGCACGAAGGTCATGGCGAAATAAGGCGGACCGACCGAAATGGTCGAACCGCTGGCCGCTTCCAGGATGAGCGGATAGAGGGTGCCGAGCAGGACGGTGGCGCAGGCGGCGGTCAGGAACAGGTTGTTGAGCACCAGCGCCCCCTCGCGGCTGACCGGGGCGAACATGCCGCCGCCCTTCAGCCGCGGCGCGCGCCAGGCGAACAGGCCGAACGCCAGTCCCCCGGTCAGCCCGAGGATGGCCAGCAGCATCAGGCCCCGTTCCGGGTCGACGGCGAAGGCGTGGACGCTGGTCAGCACCCCGGAGCGGACGAGAAAGGCGCCCAGCATCGACAGGGTGAAGGCCAGCAGGGCGAGGAAGGTGGTCCAGCCCGCCAGCGCGCCGCGCCGCTCGGTGACCACGGCCGAGTGGAGCAGGGCCGCCCCCGCCAGCCACGGCATGAAGCTGGCGTTCTCGACCGGATCCCAGAACCACCAGCCGCCCCAGCCGAGTTCGTAATAGGCCCAGAACGCCCCGAGGGTGATGCCGACGGTCAGCAGGGCCCAGCTGGCCAGCGCCCATGGCCGGACCCAGCGCCCCCAGGCCGGCCAGAAGGCCGAATTGGCGCGCCCCTCGACCAGGGCCGCGACGGCCAGCGAGAAGCAGACCGAAAAGCCGACATAGCCAGCGTAGAGGAAGGGCGGATGGAGGGCGAGCGCCGGGTCCTGCAGCAGCGGGTTCAGCGAGGCGCCCTGGAACGGGGCGGGGTCCAGGCGCTCGAACGGGTTGGAGGTGAAGACGGCGAAGGCCAGGAACAGCAGGCCGAGGAAGCCTTGGGCCGCCACGGCCGAGGTCTTGAGGCCGAAGGGCAGGTCGCGGGCCCGGGCCAGGGCCGCCCCGAAGCCGGTCAGCACCAGGCACCACAGCACCAGCGAGCCCTCGTGGCTGCCCCAGGCCCCGGCCACCTTGTAGAGCATCGGCTTGTCGGTGTGGCTGTTGGCGGCGACGTTGGCGACCGAGAAGTCGGAGGTGGCGAAGGCCTGGACCAGGACGGCGAAGGCGACGGCCACGGCCAGGGCCGAGGCCAGGGCCGCGCCGGCGGCCGCACCGGCCAGCACCGGGCTGCGGCGCAGGCGCCCGCCCACGGCGAGCGCGGTCTGCAGGGCCGCCAGCCCGAGCGCGAGGACGAGGGCGAAGGCGCCCGTTTCAACGATCACGGCGTGGCCGCGGCGCTGTCGGCCGGACGCCACTCGCCCTTGGCCTTCAGGCTGTCGGCGACTTCGCGCGGCATATAGGTCTCGTCGTGTTTGGCCAGGACCTGGGTGGCGCGGAAGCTGCGGTCGGGCAGGAAGGCGCCCTGGGCCACCACCCCCTGCCCCTCGGCGAACAGGTCGGGCAGGTCGCCGCGATAGACGACGCGGGTGGTGGCGACGTTGTCGGTGACCGCGAAGGCGACCTGGCCCGCCCCGTCGCGGACCACGCTGCCGGTTTCGACCAGGCCGCCGAGCCGCACCACGCGACCGGCGGGGGCGTTCTCGCGGGTCGCCTCGGAGGGCGAGAAGAAGAAGGTGACGCTGCCGCGCATCGCGTAGAGGGACAGGGCCACGGCCAGGGCCAGCACGGGGGCCACGGCGATGAAGACCCACAGGCGCCGGCGGGCCTTGGGCGATTTCGGCAGCCAGCTCATCCAGCGCCTCCGGCCGGCGGCAGGCGCGACATCAGCTCGGCGCGGCGCGGATCGCCCGGCGCGAGGGCGGCGATCAGGGGCGTCCACAGTTCGCGCGCCGCGGCCGTGTCGCCCCGGGCCAGCGCCGCCTCGCCGAGGAAGTAGCGGGCGCCCAGCTGATCCGGGTCGTGCTCCAGGGCCCGACGGAAGGCGGCCTCGGCGTCACCGTCGACCTTGCCGCCGTTGGCGCGCACCAGGCTTTCGCCCAGACGCGCCCAGCTTTGCGCATCGTCGGGCCGCAGCGCGATCGCCCGGCGGAACGCCGATGCGGCGGCCAGCGGGTCGCCGGCCTCGAAGCGGGCCGCGCCCAGCATGGTCAGGGCCTGGTGATCGTTCGGCCGCTGCTCGACGATCCGGGCCACCACCGCGGCGACCTGCGGCGGCTGCAGGGTGTCGAGGCGGGTCATCCACTCGTCGACGCGCCGTTCAAAGCCCTGGTCGGGCAGGCCGGGCGCGCCGACCAGCATGTACAGTCCCGCCGTTCCGGCGGCGGCGGCGACCAGGCCGCCGAGCACCCAGTGGCGGTCCCCGGGCCCGGCCGCGACCGGAGCCGCGACGCGCCGCGACGAGAGGATGCGCCGCCCCGCCTCGGCCCGGGCGGCGACCCAGCCGGCCTCGTCCAGCAGACCGCGCGCCTTCAGCCGGTCGAGCTCCGCCAGTTCCGCCGAGGCCGCGGCGGGCGTCACCAGATCGCCCGCGGCCACGCCGCGACGCGCGCCGGCGAGCACCAGCAGGCCCGCCGCCGCGGCCATCACGGCCGACATGATCCAGAACATCGTCATAGTCGCGGTGCTCTAGCCGATCAGGCGGCCCGAGACGAGGGTTTCGTCGGCTTGCGGACCGCTCCGGCCACTGCGGCCCGGCGACGCACCGTGCGGGCGGCGACGCGGGCGTCGATCAGATCCAGACAGCGCGCGGCCAGCTCGACCAGGCGCAGCGCATTGACCTCGTCCTCGGCCTCGCCGTCATTGACCGCGAGCAGCGCCTGGTCGGCGTAGTCGGTCAGGCGGGCGGTCAGGGACTCCACCAGCTTGCTGCGGTCGGACTCGGCCCCGAAGATCGAGGCCGGGCCGCGCACCGCGCCGACCAGCTTGAGCAGGTTCCCGACCGCCTGCACCGTTTCCCCCTGGACCGGGACGGTGAGTTGCGGCGCCTTGCGGGTCATGCGGCCGGCGAGCCGCACCCGCTCCAGCGGCAGGGCCCGGTCGACGGCGCGATCGGCGGCGCGCAGGAAGGCGGAGAGCTGGCCGGCGATGCTGACGCGCGCGTCGCGCACCGACTTGCCCCAGACGCTGAGCGGATTGAGGGTCAGGGTCACGTCGAGTTCGTTGAGGACGTTGGCGCACCACGTCAGGTCGGCGATGACCGGATCGACACTGGCCAGATCCGAACCGGGCCGGAACGCTCCGATGCGCGCGACGCGGGCGTCGACGCCGTCGATCAGCCGCTCGACGAAGCCGGCCAGTTCGGACGCGCTCAGAAAGCCCTCCCGGCCCGAGGCGCAGGAGCATTGGGTGATGATGCGCAGGATCAGCACGGCGTCGTCCAGATGCGAGAACAGCATCTCGAGCACGCGCCGGGCTCCATCGGCGTGGATGGCCGCGCAATCCTTGATGAGCAGGCGCAATTCGGCGACCTGGTCGCCGTCGGGTCGCTTGAGCCAGACCTCTATGGAGGGCAGGCCGCGCCGGGCCAGATGCGCCAGGTCAAGACAGGCCGCCAGATCGTTCAGGCCGCGCTCGCGGCGGTGCGGCTCGAGATCGGCCGGCCAGACCTGCTCCGGGCGGTCGCGCACGGCGGCGGCGGCGGCCAGGCAGATGCGGTCGGACACGGCCGCGGCGTCCGGACCGGCCCTGTCGAGCCGCGGAAGCAGGCCGGGCTCGCGCGCCGATCCGGCCTTCCACAGCCGGGGCAGGACGGCCGGCGGGAAGGTGATCGCCTCGATGCCGTCGGGGCGCGGCCGGAACATCGGCAGCAGGGGGGCGAGGACCAGCCGGCGGCGGGTCCGGTCGCGCACCTCTTCCGCGAGCATGGCCCCGAGCTCGAGCGCCCGCTCGCCCGGCAGGGCGCCGGCCACCGATGACAGCTTCGCCAGCGTGGCGTCGGGCGCCTGCTCGATCAGAGTCGCCAGCGCGACGCGGTGGGCGACGGACAGCCCCGACATCCAGACCCCTCTCGACCGGTCGATGGCCCGGCCGGCGCCATGCTGCGTCCCCAAGGTTAACATCCGCTATCCGCGAGGGGGCTCAGACTTCGGCGGCGGGGAGCTCCAGCACGACCTTGAGGCCGCCGAATTCGCTGTCGGAGAGGGAGACCCGGCCGCCATAGGCGCGGGTCAGCTCAACCACGATCGACAGGCCGAGCCCTGATCCGGGCGTGGTCTCGTCCATGCGCGAGCCGCGCTTCAGCGCCGCCTCGCGCTGGTCCTCGGGCAGGCCCGGCCCGTCGTCCTCGACCACCACGACCATCTGGCCCAGGCCGGTGGCGCCGCCCGAGACCCGGACCCGGCGCCGGGCCCATTTGCAGGCGTTCTCCATCAGGTTGCCGAGCAGCTCCTGCAGGTCCTGGCGCTCGCCGCGGAAGGCCAGACCCTCCGGGACGCGCCAGTCGATGACCACCCCCTTGTCCTCGAACACCCGCTCCAGCATCACCGCCAGCTCGTCCAGAACCGGCTCGATCGGGGTCACCTCGCCCAGCATCTGGGCGCGGGCGGCGGCGCGGGCGCGGCGCAGATGGTGGTCGACCTGGGCCTTCATCACCTCGGTCTGACGGCGCACGATGTCCGGCAGGGGGCCCTGCTGCGACCCCGCCTCGGCCAGCATCACCGAGAGCGGCGTCTTCAGCGCATGGGCGAGGTTGCCGACATGGGTCCGCTGGCGCTCCACGGTCTCCTGATTGTGGTCGAGCAGACGGTTCACCTGTTCCGCCAGCGGCTGGATCTCGAGCGGATAGCTGCGCGCGATGCGGGCCGCCCGGCCCTTGCGGACATCGGCGATCTCGTTCCTGAGCGCATAGAGCGGACGCAGGCCGATCCGCACCTGCAGGAAGACGGCGATGACCAGGCCGAGGCCGAGCACCAGCAGCGCCGTCCAGGTGAAGGTGGCGAACTGGCGCGTATCGTTGTCGATGCTGGTGCGGTCGATGCCGGCCAGGAAGACCACCGGCCGGGTCCGGCCCGGCAGTTGCTTCATGCTGGCGGCCACGCGCAGGGGCGCGCCGAGGGGCCCTTTGCCGCCGCCGCGCAGGCCGTCGGGATCGTTGTAGCTGATCGTCGCGCCGCGGGCGGCGGCGAGACGGCCGGGCAGGTCGGCGGGGATGGTCAGACTCTCCCCGGCCAGCGACGGCGAGCGCACCAGGATGCGCAGCCGGCCGTCGGCCCCGGGTTCGGCGACGGCCCAGTATTTCCCGGACAGGGGCCGCAGGGTGCGGTCGTCCCTGACCTCGCCGACCGTCAGCGACTCGTCGGCCGCCGCATTGGTCGCCACGACCACCTCGTCGATGGTGTCGGCGAGGGCGTTGCCGAGCCGGCGCAGGGCGGATTCCTGATACTGGTTGGTCAGCGCCCAGCCGGTCAGGACCAGGGCGAGGACGATCCAGGCGGAGGCGAGCCAGATCAACCGCCGGGTCAGGCTCCGGCCGGGGCGGCCGAACCAGCGCCCCCAGCCGGACGGCGCGTCCGCGGCGCCGGCGTCGACAGGGCCCCCCGAGCCGTCGGTCACGTCGCCGGACTCTCCCCGGGCAGGGCGGTCAGCCGGTAGCCGAGGCCGCGCACCGTCTCGATCCGGTCCGGACCGATCTTCTTGCGCAGACGGCCGACGAACACCTCGATGGTGTTGGAGTCGCGGTCGAAGTCCTGGTCGTAGAGGTGCTCGACCAGCTCGGTCCGGCTGATCACCCGTCCCTGGTGCATCATCAGATAGTGCAGCAGGCGGTATTCGAGCGAGGTCAGCCGCAGGGGCTCGCCGTCGACGCTGGCCCGGGCCGCCCGGGGGTCCAGACGCAGACCGCCGCACGACAGGGTCGACGAGGCGATGCCGGCCGAACGCCGCAACAGGGCCCGCAACCGGGCCAGCAGCTCCTCGGTGTGGAAGGGCTTGGTCAGATAGTCGTCGGCGCCCGCGTCGAAGCCCGAGACCTTGTCCGACCAGGCGCCGCGCGCGGTCAGGATCAGCACCGGCGTGGTCTTGCCCTCGCGCCGCCAGCGCTCGAGCACCGAAACCCCGTCGATCTTGGGCAGGCCGA
This sequence comes from uncultured Brevundimonas sp., assembly GCF_937870815.1. Classification (GTDB taxonomy): domain Bacteria; phylum Pseudomonadota; class Alphaproteobacteria; order Caulobacterales; family Caulobacteraceae; genus Brevundimonas. The sequence goes on along the minus strand of NZ_CALMZS010000102.1, from coordinate 28,403 downwards.
GATCCAGCACGATGACGTCATAGGGCTCGGTGTCGCCGAGGAAATGGGCCTCCTCGCCGTCGCCGGCGTGATCCACCGCATAGCCGGCGTCCGACAGGGCGCCCTTCAGCTGGCGCGACAGATCGGCGTCGTCCTCGACGAGCAGTACGCGCATTCAGCGTTCTCCGATCAGCCGGCCGCTGCGGCCGTCCACCATGATGTCGGCGATGCGACCGCCCGGATACTCCCAGCGGACCACGATCGTGTCGCCGCGGTCGCTTGCGCCGAGAAAGCGGCCCGACCGTCCCGCGGAGGCGCGCTGGACCGCGGCGCCCATGCTGACGCGCGGGGCCGGAGGCGCCTGGTCCCGGAGGGCCCGGCCGCGCCCGCCGCGCTCCTGCCAGCCGTCCCCGCGCGGGTCCTGCCGCGCCTCGGCGCGGCCGTCGGCATCCTGCGCCGCGGCCGGCAGGGGCGCGGCGGCGAGCAGGACGGCGAGGATGTAGACGGGCATCCGGGTCATGGGCGGCGGTCTAGACCCCAGGCTCTGAACGTCGGCTGAACGGCGCATCCGGACATGTTTCACCCGTCGCCGCCCCCGCGAACGCGTTGAACGCCGCGGGAGAGCCGCACCAATGCGTCGTCATCGACATGAACGCAAGCTGACACAGGCCATTCAGGCATGGCTCAGTTCGACAATGGTGTTGTCGGCCCCAGCGCGGCCGGCCCGGCCTGCGTAACGAAGGACGAGACCGATGATGAAGAGAGCCCTCATCCCCGTGCTGGCCATCGCCGCGGCCTCCGTCGCGGTTCCCGCCGCCACCCAGGATCACGGCCGCTACGACCGACACGACCGGTATGAACGCCATGACCACGATGACCGGGACGAGCGCTACGAGCGCCGCGACCGGGACCGCCACGAACGCCCTGACCGCGACCGTTACGAACGCGGCGACCACTATCAGAATCATGGCCGCTGGCGGTCGATCAGCCAGCGCAAACACCAGCTGGACCGGCGCATCGACGTCGGCCTTCGCAACGGCTCGCTGAGCCGCCGCGAAGCGCTTCGGCTGCACGCGCAGCTGGACAGCCTGGTCCGCCTCGAGCGCAGCTATATGCGCGGCGGCCTGACCCGCTGGGAGCGCCAGGACCTCGACCGCCGCTACGACCGTCTGGCGGTTCAGATCCGCGTCGAGCGCCGTGACCGCGACCATCGTCGCTGGTAGGGCCGGCCCTTCCCCCCCGGAAGGCTCCGGGGCGTCGTCCGCGAGGCGGCGCCCCCTTTGCTATGGCGTCAGGCGCAGACGGCTCTCGATGACGGTCACGGCCCGGCCGCGCAGCAGCACCCGGTCGCCGCGCGTCTCCGTCTCGATGTCCCCGCCGCGGCCCGGGAAGACCTGCCGGAAGCGCACGCCGGAACGCCCCAGACGGTCCGCGTACAGCGGCCCGAGGATGCAGTGGGCCGAGCCGGTGGCCGGATCCTCGTCGACGCCGCAGCCCGGCGCGAAGAAGCGGTCGATCACATCGACGGCGTCGCCGGCGTCCGCGTCGGCGCAGACGATCACCTCGCCCGGTTCGGCCGCCTCGCCCTGCAGCGCCGACAGGGCTCCGATGTCCGGGCGCAGGGCGCGCACGGCGTCGGCGTCGGCGAGCACGGCGACCAGATAGCGCGCCGCCCAGACCTCGACCGGCTCGGCGCCGAGGGCCTCGGCCAGTCCGGCGACGGGGCCTGTGCGTCGCGGCATGTCGGCCGGAAAGTCCATCTCATAGCCTTCACCGGCGCGGCGCACGGTCAGCGGGCCGGAGCGGCTGTCGAAGGTCAGGGGCCCGGCGCCGGCGCCGAGCTCGGTGATCAGCACATGGGCCGAGCCGAGGGTGGCGTGGCCGCACAGGTCGACCTCCCGCCCCGGCGTGAACCAGCGCAGGCCGAACCGGGCCGGATCGTGGGTGCGCAGCAGAAAGGCGGTCTCGGCCTGATTGTTCTCCTTCGCCAGCGCCTGCATCCAGCCGTCGTCCGGCCAGCGATCGAACGGCTCGACCACGCAGGCGGGATTGCCCCGGAACGGGGCGGAGGCGAAGGCGTCGACGGTCCACTGGCGCATGGCTTCGCTGTTACGCCAGCGCCGCCGATCGCGCTATATCCAGCCTATGGCCGACCTGCGCACCACCCTGACCGAGTCCGAACTCCGCATCGCGTGGCGCTGGATCGCCGAGGAAAGCTATTGGGGCAAGGGGATCTCGTGGCCGGTGTTCGAGCGCGCCTGTCGGGGCTCGATCTGTTTCGGCCTGTTCGAGGAGGACCGCCTCATCGCGTTTTCCCGCGTGGTCACGGATCAGGCCACCTTCGCCTGGCTGTGCGACGTCTTTGTCGCCCCCGAAGCGCGCAGCCGGAGTCTGGGCAAGACCATGATCCAGGGCGTGCTGGCGGAGCCACGCTTGCGGGACCTGCGCCGCTGGGGGCTGGCGACGGCGGACGCCCATGGGCTCTACGCCCAATACGGCTTCGAGCCGGCCGATCCGCTGCGGCATATGGAGAAGGTCGACCGGGACATCTATCCGAGACTGGCGGGCGCAATCACCTGAAGCTCCGGCCACCGCGCCAGCGCCCGCTCGACGACGCGCGGCCAGTCTTTCGCCAGGACGCGGTTCGGATTGGGTCGCAGGGCCAGGGCGAACACGTCCTCCAGCCCCAGCTGGTGTCCGGATCGAAATAGCCGACATCATAGTCCCGGACCCCATAGTCCGCCGGCCGCCCGGTCAGGGCGTTCCAGACGCTTTGATAGACCGCGCCCGAGAATAGGCGTCAGTCCTGCAGGCCCTGATCCCGGACCCCTTTCAGAACGTGCATCAGGCCGGGGTCGGCCCGGACGATATCGACAAGGCGCGCGTTCAGATCGGTCATGGCCTACGGTCCTTCTCCCGCAAGCGGGAGAAGGCGAAGCCCCGAGCACTCATGTCCGGTCCCTCACCGGCCAGCCGTGGTCCAGCGGCCCGTGTCCGGCGCCCAGGCCGGGGGCCCGGCGGATGGCCTCGGCGACATAGGCCCAGGCCTCGGCCACGGCGGCTTCCAGCGGCAGGCCCCTCGCCAGTCCGGCGGCGCAGGCGCTGGCCAGGGTGCAGCCGGTGCCGTGGGTGTGGCGGGTCTCGATCCGGGGTCCCTCCAGCAGGGTCTCGCCGGTCGGGGTCAGCAGCAGGTCGATGACCGTCTCGCCGGGCACGTGGCCGCCCTTCATCAGCACCGCCCGAGCGCCCATGGCCAGCAGGGCCTCGCCGGCCCGGCGCTGGCCGTCCAGATCGCCCACGGCCACGCCGGTCAGGGCCTCGGCCTCGGGCGCGTTGGGGGTCAGCAGGGCGGCGCGGGGGACCATCAGGCTGCGCACCGCCTGCACCGCCGCGTCGGGCAGCAGGGGCTGGCCGCCCTTGGCGATCATCACCGGGTCGACCACCGCCGGCGCGTCGCAGCTGTCGAGGACGGCGGCGACGCGCTCGACCACCCCGGTCGAGCCGAGCATGCCGGTCTTGATCGCGTCGGCGCCGATGTCGTCGAGCACCGCCCGCGCCTGGGCCTCGATCAGGTCCAGCGGCAGCGGATGGACGCCGTGGACGCCGAGGGTGTTCTGGACGGTGATCGCGGTGATCGCCGTGGCCGCATGGCCGCCCATGGCCGTCACCGCCTTGATGTCGGCCTGGATTCCCGCCCCGCCCCCGGAGTCGGAGCCGGCGATGATCAGGACGCGTCCGGGAAGCGAGGAAGTCATCCGGACGGCATGGCCAATCGCGGGCCGCCCGGCAAGACGGCGTCAGACATCGCCCACCGCCGCCTGCACCGCCAGCGCCTGCGCCGTCTCGCGGACATCGTGAACGCGAATGATCGCCGCGCCCTTCCGCGCCGCCTCCAGCGCCAGGGCCAGCGAGCCGCCGAGACGGTCGGACGGCTCGGTCGCGGTCGGGTCGATCGACTGGATGGTGCGCTTGCGGCTGGCCCCGTAGAGGACCGGGAAGCCGAGGGCGGCGATCCGGTCGAGGCGGGCGGTCAGAGCCAGGTTGTGCCGCGCCGTCTTGCCGAAGCCGAGGCCGGGATCGAGCCAGATGCGTTCGCGGGCCACGCCGGCCGCCATGGCCGCGGCGGCGCGGGCGGCCAGCCAGTCGGCCACCTCGGCGACCACGTCCCCATAGCGGGGATCGGCCTGCATGGTCCGCGGCTCGCCCCGGATATGCATCAGGACGATGTCGCAGCCGAGCGCCGCGGCGACCCCCGGGGCGTCGGCGGAGAAGGTCAGGCCGGTCACGTCGTTCCACATGGTGGCCCCGGCGGCGACGGCGGCGCGGGCGACCGCGGGCTTCATGGTGTCGATGCTGATCGGCCCGGCCCAGCGGGCGCGCAGGCCGGCGACGACGGGGACGGTGCGGGCGATTTCCTGGTCCTCGGCCACCGGCTCGGCGCCGGGCCGGGTGCTTTCGCCGCCGACGTCGAGGATGTCCGCGCCCTGCCCGACCAGCCGCAGCCCGTGGGCCACGGCGGCCTCGACCGAGTCCAGCCGGCCGCCGTCCGAAAAGCTGTCCGGCGTCACATTGACGATGCCCATCACCTGCGGGCGGGGCATCAGTCCTCGCCCCCGGGCCCGGTCGGACCGGTGTCGTCGAGATCGGCGAGACAGGCCATGGTCCCCGGCCCCGGCGACGCGCCTCAGTGGACCGTCGGCTGTTCGACATCGACCCCGTCGGAGACCGGGGTGATCGGGACCGAGACCGAGGGGCCGGCGTTGGGGAAGTTGCTCTCGTCGCGGTTGGGCGCGACGCCCTTCTCGAGCAGGTCCTTGATCTCCTGTCCCGACAGGGTCTCGTATTCGAGCAGGGCCTGGGACAATTTCTCGTGGTCGCCGGCCTTTTCGGTCAGGATCTTGCGGGCCTCGCTCCAGCCGGCGGTGACGATGCGCCGGACCTCTTCATCGATGATGCGGGCGGTCTGCTCGGAGACGTTCTGGCTGCGGGCGACCGAGTGGCCGAGGAAGACCTCCTCCTGGTTCTCGCCATAGGCCACGGTGCCGAGCTTCTCCGAAAAGCCCCAGCGGGTGACCATGGCGCGGGCCAGCTTGGTGGCCTGTTCGATGTCCGACGAGGCGCCCGAGGTGATGTTGTCCTTGCCGAAGATCAGCTCCTCGGCCACCCGGCCGCCGGCCATGATGGCGATGCGGTCGACCATCTGCCGGTATTTCATCGAATAGCGGTCGCCTTCCGGCAACTGCATGACCATGCCGAGGGCGCGGCCGCGCGGGACGATGGTGGCCTTGTGCACCGGGTCGGCCATCTTGACGTTCATGGCGACGATGGCGTGGCCGGCCTCGTGATAGGCGGTGAGGCGCTTCTCCTCCTCGTTCATGGCCATCGACTTGCGCTCGGCGCCCATCATGACCTTGTCCTTGGCGTCCTCGAAATCGCGGTGGGTGACCATGCGCCGGTCCTTGCGGGCCGCCATCAGGGCCGCCTCGTTGACGAGGTTGGCCAGATCGGCGCCGGAGAAGCCGGGGGTGCCGCGGGCGATGGTCTTGACGTTGACGTCGGCGGCGAGGGGGACGTCCTTCATGTGCACGCGCAGGATCTTCTCGCGGCCGCCCACGTCGGGGTTGGGGACCACGACCTGGCGGTCGAAACGGCCCGGGCGCAGCAGGGCCGGGTCGAGCACGTCGGGACGGTTGGTGGCGGCGATCAGGATGATGCCCTCGTTGGCCTCGAAGCCGTCCATCTCGACCAGCAACTGGTTGAGGGTCTGTTCGCGCTCGTCATTGCCGCCGCCGAGGCCGGCGCCGCGGTGACGGCCGACGGCGTCGATCTCGTCGATGAAGATGATGCAGGGGGCGTTCTTCTTGGCCTGTTCGAACATGTCGCGGACGCGGCTGGCGCCGACGCCGACGAACATCTCGACGAAGTCCGAACCCGAGATCGAGAAGAAGGGCACCCCCGCCTCGCCCGCGACGGCGCGGGCCAGCAGGGTCTTGCCGGTGCCGGGAGGGCCGACCAGCAGGGCGCCCTTGGGGATCTTGCCGCCCAGCTTCTGGAACTTGGCCGGATCCTTGAGGAAGTCGACGACCTCCTGCAGCTCCTCCTTGGCTTCGTCGACGCCGGCGACGTCGTCGAAGGTCTTGCGGCCCTTGTGTTCGGTCAGCAGCTTGGCCTTGGACTTGCCGAAGCCCATGGCGCCGCGCGCGCCGCCCTGCATCTGGCGCATGATCAGCACCCACAGGCCGATGATCAGGATGAAGGGCAGCAGGCCCACCAGGGCGGTGACCCAGATCGACTGGCGGCTGCTCTTGACGTCGACCTGGGCGCCGGCGGCGTTGAGGCTGTCGATCAGTTCGGTGTTGGGCAGGGCGGTGACGACGGTGAATTTGCGGTCGTCCTTCATCTGCACGGTCAGGGTCTCGTTCTTGACCTCGACCGCCGCGATGTCACCGGCCTCGCGCGCGGCGACCAGTTCGGAATAGGTCATCGGCTGCGGCCGGGCGGCGGAGGCCGGCTGGCCGGGCGCGCCCATCGGACCGCCCCGGTTCACCGCCACATAGACAGCGAGGAGACCCAGGATGGCGGCTCCCCAGATGGCCAGATTGCGAAGATTCATGCTCGTTTCGATCCCTGGAGGCGCGGCGCGCCGCCCTGTTCGGTGAAGTCAGCGCCAGAAAATAGGTGGTTCCGGGGCGGAGCGCCATGTGCGCGCGGCGCCAGATCGGACTCATGCGTCATTCGGCCCAGCGCCAGCGCCAGTCTCTCCTCGACCAGGGACCGCACGGCGGCGGCGTTTTCCGCGAGGATCGGCCCCGCCGCGCCGTCCGAAACCAGCACGGGCCGTCCCCCCCGCGCGGCGGGCGGCAGGGCGTCGAGCCGGGCCCGGTCGGCCTTCGACAGCGCGGCCCGTCGGCCGGCGGCGGGCGCGACGCTCCAGCCCGGTCCGGCGGCCGTGACCGCCCAGCGTCCGTCCCAGACGGTTTCGATCCCGGGGGCGAGGGGCTGCGGCGCGGCCGGGCGGCGGGCGAATTCGCCGGCCTCGCGGGTGACGAGGATCCGGTCCGGGCCAGCCTCGAGGCGGGCGCCGCACAGGACGGCGGTGAAGGCCTCCCCGGCCCGCAGGCGGGTCAGGAGGCGGTCGAGGCGGTCGCCGCGCGGCGGGCGATCCCCCCCGCCGGCGCAGACGAGGGCGGCGGCGAGGGTGCGGGCGGAGACGGCGCGGTCGAGGGCGAATGACCCCTCTCCCATCGGGAGAGGGCTTGAGCGCACGGCGGCGGAGCCGTCGTCCTGGCGCGAAAGGGTGAGGGAGTTCGGCGCCCGATCGTCAACATCGCAGCCCCTCATCCTCCCACGCCTGACGGCGCGGGCCCCTCCTTCTCCCATTGGGAGAAGGGACGCGCGGGCGCGGCTTCGGGCGAAGCGCGGGTCTTCATTCGCGGGATCGTCGATCCAGCCCGACCCCCGCGCCGTCAGCCAGTCCCGCAGCTCGGCCCGCCCGACGTCCAGCATCGGCCGGAGCAGCATCAGCCCCCTGCCCTCGGGCCAGGCGGGCGACGGCGACCAGTCGCGCACGCGGCCGAGGGTGGAGCCCTCGGCGCGCATCCGTTCGCCCTCGGCCAGGTCGTCGGCGGTGTGGCCGAACAGGACGATCCGGGCCCCGGCCGCGCGGGCGGCGTCGGCGATCAGCCGGTGGCGGGCGGCGCGGGCGGCGGCGGGCAGGCCGGCGGCGGGCTTCGGCCCGGTCCACGGCAGGGCGCGCCAGTCGGCCCCGGCGGCGCGGGCGGCCTCGCCGGCGAAGGCGGTCCAGCGGGCGCTGTCGGGGCTGAGGCCGTGATCGACGGTCAGGGCCAGCAGGGGCCGGCCGTGGTCGCGGGCCCAGCCGGCGGCGATTTCGAGCAGGGCGACGGAATCGCCGCCGCCGGAGAGGGCGATCGCCAGCGGCCGCGGCGCGTTCGGCTCGAGCCGGGCGGTCAGCCGCTCGCGGACGCGGCCGGGCCAGGGCGGGCCGGGCCGGGCCGGGGCGGTCAGGATCAGCCGGCTCTCCGGGCGGGACAGGCGAAGCGGCTGCGCAGCTCGGCGGCGCGGCTGCGCAGGGCGGCGGCGGAGGCGGCGGCGTAGCGCCGGTCGAACTCGCCCAGGGCGGCGCAGGCCTGGGTCTTGCGGTCGCTCTCCTTCAGCGCCGTGGCCAGCTCCAGCACGGTCGCGCCGGCCCAGGGGGTGGTCGGCCAGCCCTCGAGGGCGGCGGCGTAGAAGGCCACCGCGCCGGCGGCGTCGCCGGCCGCGACCCGCAGGTCGCCGAGCCGGGCGTTGGCCTCGCGCGCCTGCGGCGTCTCCGGCCAGGCCAGGGCGACGGTCTGCAGGGCCCGGTCGCCCATGGCCGGGTCCGACCCGGCCAGCCTTACGGCGGCGGCCAGGTCGCGGCCCGGATCGCCGGTCGGCGAGGTCGAGCTGACCGGCGCGTTCAGGGCCGCCTCACGTTCGGCCGCGGCGGCGATCGCGCCCAGCCGGGACTCGGCGGTGCGCAGCCGGGCCGCCAGGGCGGCGTTGTCTCGGGTCGCCTCGTCCAGCTGGAAGGTCAGCCGCTCGAGATCGCCGTTGACCCGCTGCAGCGTCGCCTCGAGGTCATTGACGCGGCGGTCCATGATGCCGACGCGGCCGCTCAGGGCCACGACCTCGGGATCGGGCTCCATGATGACCGGCTGGCCGGCGGCGTTGCGCTGGGTCAGGGCCCGTTCGAGCCGGCGGATATTGCGGTCCAGCCGGTCGAGCCGGCGCTTGTCCCACTGGATCGGCTCCATGGGCGCGGTCTGGGCGACCACCGTGGTCGTGCCGGCGATCAGCACGACGCCGAGCAGGGTGACGAGGGCGTTCTTCGAGCGGAGGGCGGGGAGCGGCTTCAGCATGACGGTTTCGTCCCACCGATTTGAGGCCGCCGCAAGGCCGTGCGCGGGTCAGGGGAACGGGCGGCCGCGCAACGACCGCCCCTCCGGGGCCCGGGCCCACCGCCGCCTCAGCGGGTGGCGCCGCTGACGATGGCGGTGTGGGCGTTGCGGTTGCGGGCCCAGGCCTCCTCATTGGAGCCGGCGGCGATCGGACGCTCCTTGCCGTAGCTGATGGTGTCGATACGGGCGGCGGAGACGCCGCGCTGGACCAGATAGGTGCGCACCGACTCGGCGCGGCGGGCGCCGAGGGCCAGATTATACTCGCGGGTGCCGCGTTCGTCGGCGTTGCCCTCGATGCGCACGGTGACCTGCGGATAGCGCTGCAGCCACGCCACCTGGGCGTCGAGGCGCGGATAGGCGTCGGTGCGGACCTCGTAGCTGTCGAGGTCGAAATAGACGCGGTCGCCGACGTTGACGACGAAGTCCTGCTCGGAGCCGGGAACGGAGGCGCCCAGGTCGCCGCCCTCGACCGACCCGGACGGGGCGGTCGGATACTGCGGGCCGGAGGCGGGCGGGACGGCCTCGCCCGCGGCGCTGTCGACCGGGCGGCGGGGCGTACAGGCGGCGATGGCCGTCACGGCCACGCCGATGGCGGCGAGGCGCAGAAGGGGCGAGGTCTTCATCATCGTCGGTCTCCTTGGTGCGAGGCCTCGGCCTCCAGCTTTGCTATAAGGTCCGGGTACTGGCGCGCCAGCGATTTCTCCAGCCGCGATAACGCGAAATTGAGCGCAAAGGCTCCGCTTCGCTCCGTCAGTTGGAGCAGCTGTCGGGGCCGCCGGCCCCGAGGTTGGAGGGTTGTTCGTCGAGCAGCGGCGACCAGGCCGGATCGGTGCCCCGGCCGCCGTAGCCCGCCTGGCTGACCACGCGGCCGGACAGGTCGACGGTCCACAGCCGGGTGTCGCCGCCCGGCGACTGGCGGGCGAACATGATGTAGCGGCCGTTGGGGGCCCAGGACGGCCCCTCCTCGAAATAGCTGGACGACAGGATGCGCTCGCCGGCGCCGTCCGGGCGCATGACGCCGGTCGAGAAGCGGCCGCCGGCCTGTTTGGTGAAGGCGATCAGATCGCCGCGCGGGCTCCAGTTCGGGGCGGTGTAGATTCCGCCGCCACGACTGATCGGGCGCTGGCCCGAGCCGTCGGCGCGCATCACATAGAGCCGGGCCGAGCCGGACCGGTCCGAGGTGAAGACGATCTGGCTGTTGTCGGGGCTGAACGAGGGCGAGGTGTCGATGCCCGGGTCGTTGGTCAGGCGGCGCACCTGGCGGCTGGCCAGGTCCATGACATAGACGTCGGTATTGCCGCCGCGGATGATCGAGAAGGCCATCTTCGAGCCGTCGTTGGAGAAGCGCGGGGCCAGCACCTGGCCGTCGAACTCGCCCAGCGACTCGCGCCGGCCGGTCGACAGGTTGAACAGATAGATGCGGCTGTAGTCCTTGCCGAGCGCCACATAGGTGATCTCGTTGGGGTCGTTGAGCGAGAAGCGCGGCGACATGATCACCTCGTCGCCCTGGGTCAGGAAGACCGGGTCGAAGCCGTCCTGGTCGGAAATCGCGAGGCGCGACAGGCGGTTCAGCTGGGTGCCGCTCTCCGAGACGAACAGCACGCGGCTGTCGAAGAAGCCGGCCTCGCCGGTCATGCGCTGGTAGACGACGTCGGCGATCTTGTGGCCGATGCGGCGCCACTGCTCGGGCGTGGCGGTGAAGCGGTAGGAGGCCAGCTGGCACTGGCGGTACGGATCGTAGAGGCGGAAGCCGAAGTCGTAGCGGTTGTCCGGACGCGGCGTGACCGCGCCGTAGAGCACCGCCTGGGCGCCGATCGAGGTCCACTGCGGGAAGTTGGGCGCATTGGCCAGGGTCAGGCCGGTCTCGACGAAGCCGGCCGGATCGAGCGGCTCGAAATAGCCGGAGCGGCGCAGGTCGGCGCGGATCACCTGCGACAGTTCGGACCCGTTCTGGCCGTCGAAATTGGCCACGGCGATCTGGAAGGGGCGGAGAACGCCCTGGTCGATCTCGACCTCGACCGGCCCCTCCTGCGGCGGCGGGGTCTGGGCCACGCCGACGGTGGCGGCCGTCGAGGCCATGGCCAGAATGGCGACGCCGGTCAGAAGTCGGTTCAGACGCATCGATAGCTCCCGCGAGTCAGACGTACGCCGGTCCTTATCACCGGACCGTTCGCCGAAAACCAGCATGGCCGTGATTGGGGCGACTTTCGGGCCTGATCAGCTTTGGTCAGTGACCGCCGAAGCTCACCGACAGGCGCGTTCCATGTTGAACGAGGGCCGGTATTCCCCTCCGGTGAAGCCCGGCGGAACGTCGAACGGCGCCGTCCGCACCAGCGCCTGCATCGCCCCGGCGGCGACGGCGCGCCAGACCGGATCATTGCGCCGGCCGACCAGCGTGGGCCCGGCGGTGATGCGGCCGCGCGGATCGAGGGTGACGTCCATCTGGATGCGCAGGTTCTCGGCCCCCGGCGTCTGGCAGGGCGGATTCCAGTTCTGATAGACCTGATTGAACATCGCGGTGATCACGGGTCCGCTGGTCTGGCCCGCGGTCCCGCTCGACTGCTGGCCCGACGGCGGCCGGGTGTCGCGCCGGGGCGAGGCGTTGCGGCGCTCGGCGGCCAGCTTGCCGAGGTCGAGGCTCTCCTCGCGCGGACGCGGCGTCTCGCGCTTCGTCGCGGGGGGCGGCGTGGCCGGCGGACGCGGCGGCGGCCGGCGGGTGTCCGGGCGCGGCGCCGGGGCCTTCTCGGGCGGACGCGGCGTGGGCGCGGGGGCCGGCGTCGGCGGCGTCGGCTCCGGCGCCTCGAGCGGGGGCGCGGCGGCGGCGTCGACGGCCGGCTCCTCGGACGGGGCGTCGGCCGGACCGGCCGGCGTCAGGATCTCGGAGACGATCGAGACCGGCACGGCGTTGACGATCTGGCGCGGCGGGCGGTCGCCGCCGAACGTCACGGCCAGCAGCACCGCGCCGACGACCGCCGCATGGACGACCACGGATCCGATCAGGGCCGAGCCGGGACGGTCCAAGGCTCAGCCCCCCTCGGCCGGCGCCGACGTGTCGGTGATCAGGTTCAGCCTGGTGAAGCCGGCGCCGGACAGCCGCGCCATGACCCGCGCCACGGCCTGATAGGGGGCGCGGCCGTCGGCGCGGACGAAGACCGGCTTGTCGCGGGCGTCGGCGCCGCCTTCGCGGGCCACCCGGGCGACCAGATCGTTCCAGTCCACGCCGCCCTCGCCGACGAAGATGGCCCCGTCGCGGTCGATCGAGACCGTCACGGGCTGGTCGGTGACGTCGACCGCGCTGGCCTCGGTCTTCGGCAGTTCGACCTCGACGCCGGTGGTCAGCAGCGGGGCCGAGATCATGAAGATGATCAGCAGCACCAGCATCACGTCGACCAGGGGGGTGACGTTGATCTCGCTGAGGGGCCGTTTGCGGGCCCGCCTGCGGCCGCGGACGTGGCCGCCGCCTCCGGCTGCTCCACCGAGGGCCATGCTCAGACCTCCCGATGGCCGTAGTCGGCCGCAGCCCGCGGCGGCGGGCCGGCCGGAGCGCCGAGGCGGCGGGCCACGGCGGCCTGCAGGTCGTCGGCGAAGCTCTCGAGCCGGCCGGTGAACTTGCCCGCGTCGATGGAGAATTTGTTGTAGGCCATATAGGCCGGGATGGCCGCGGCGAGGCCGAGGGCCGTGGCGAACAGGGCCTCGGAGATGGCCGGGGCCACGGTGGCCAGATTGGTGTTGCCCGAGGCGGCGATGGCCCCGAAGGCGTTCATGATGCCCCAGACCGTGCCGAACAGGCCGATGAAGGGCGAGGCGGTGGCGACCACCGAGAGCACGCCGAGCCCGGCCTCGACCCGCTGGCCCTCGCGGGCGATCAGGCTGTCGAGGGCGCGGTCGATGCGGGCCATCAGCATATTGCCCTGCCCCTCGGTCAGCGGGCCGCGCGTGCGGGCCTCGCGCCAGTCGGCGAGGGCGACGACCAGCATGCGCGGCAGCGGATCGGCCGGATCGGGACCCGCCTGGGACGCGATCTCCTCCAGCGACCGGCCCGAGCCGACGGCGCGTTCGAAGGCGGTGGCCTGGCGGTTCATGGAGGCGAAGCGCACCGCCTTGTCGATGATCACCGCCCAGGACCACAGCGAGGCCGCGGCGAGGCCGATCATGATGGCCTTCACGACCGGATCCGCCTCCAGGAACAGGGTCACGGGATTCAGCATCGTCGAGGCCTCAGCGGCGATGGTCATTCGGTCGTCCTCCCTGGTCCGTCCGTCCTGTGCACCGGACGGGGGTGGCGGATATGTGGCGATCCAGGCGGGTCTAGCGGGGTCCGGCCGCGCCGTCACCCCGCTGCACGTGACAGGGTCGCGAGGGGGTCAGGGTTCGCCCGCCAGCCACGGCTCCACCTTGTCGCGAAGGGCGGGCGGGGGCCGGCGCGGGCGGCCGTCCATATGGATGCAGACCGCCTCGACGGCGGCGCGGCACAGGACATCGGCCCCCCGCGCGATGCTCTGGGAGATCAGCAGGCGGGGGCCCTTGATGGCCCGGTAGCGGGTGCGCACGACCAGTTCGTCGTCGATCCGCGCCGGCTTGAGGAAGTCCAGCTCCATCCTGGAGACGACGAAGGCCGTCGGCTGGTCGCCGTCCAGCAGCCGGGCGTGGCCGACCCCCATCAGGCGCAGGGCGTCCGACCGCCCGCGCTCGAAATAGCGCACATAGCTGCCGTGGTAGACCAGGCCGGTGAAGTCGGTGTCCTCGTAGTAGACGCGGACCGGCAGGCGGTGCTCGCCGTCCTCGAAGCGGCCGGCGGTGGGGGCGTCGATCATCGGCGGGCCCCTCCCCTCGCACCGGGGGCGCGGGTCAGGAAGCCGGGGCAGACGTCGCGCAGCATCTCGTCGAACTCGGCCTTCAGCGGATCGGTCTCCAGCAGGATGCGGTTGGGACGCGAGATGAACACCACCAGTTCGCCGCCGCTCGAGACGTAGCCGCAGACGGCGCGGCGGCGGCCGCGTTCGGTGTAGCGCACCGCCGCGCCCGGCCCGACGTGTTCGCGCAGCTGGAGGCCGGCCCGCTCCTCGGGCGACGGCTCGCCGCCGCCGAGGCCGCCGCCGCGGCCGACCACCCAGAGCAGCAGGACGCCGAGCGCCAGCACCGCCGCGCCCAGCACGGCGATCAACCGCTCGACCCTGATGACCCGACGCGCCATGCCGCCTCCGTTGCCGGCCAAGCATGACGGGGTTCGCCCGCGCCGTGAAGAGTCCGGGAGTGATCGAAGCGGGGATGTCGTCGCGATTCAGGCGGCTTGTTTGTAGCGGCGGTCTGGCCGGAGACTAATTCGCCGGTTCGGCGAAAGGACGACGCTCAACCCGTCCCGATGGAGAGAGCAAACTTCTTCGTCGGCGTCCTGGTCCCAAAAATTGGAGAGGTCGAGATTGAGGGAACGCCCGCCAGTGAAAACAAACCTCAACGCCTTGGCGTTGGTCTCGACCGCGCAGAGCTTCTCGCCGAGAAACGCCTCCCGGAGCACAGGCGCCAGATCCTCGTCGAGCGTGGCGCTGTTCAGCCGACGATGCGAGCCGCTGACCCACCAATAGGCGTTGCCGATACTCAGGAAAGCCGACCCGACCAACACCGGGGAACCTCGCGTCGTCGTCTTGGCCCTCGGCACGCCAAAATCGAATACGAGCATGGATCCCAGCACGCGCGTGACCTGAAAGCAGCGTAGCTCGTCCTCAAAGCCCGCGAGAGCGGCATTGAACACGGCGGCGATCTCGCTCGGCCGCTGACCGCCGTCATACGCCATTCTTCACCTCTCCGGCGATGCTCATCAGGTCATCATAGCTCAAATCCGCGCCTTGTTCCCGGCTTTCCAGCTCGACCCTGCGCCGAAACGTCCAACGCTGGTCGTCGCTGAGCCCCATTGCACTCGCGGCGTCCTTGACCTGCCGGTTCTGCGCGCGATTGCTCCGGGGCCGACCTTTTCGGTCCCTCGCACCCTTGCGGCCCATCACTTGCCGCCGAACAGCCCGCCCTGCTCAGGCGGGCGGGGCGGCTCGGCCAGGCCGAGATGGGCGTAGGCCCGGGCGCAGGCCATGCGGCCGCGCGGCGTGCGCTGGATGAAGCCCTGCTGCAGCAGATAGGGCTCGATGACGTCCTCGACCGCGTCGCGGGCCTCGGCGATGGCGGCGGCGAGGGTGTCCATGCCGACCGGGCCGCCGCCGTAGTTCTCGATCAGGGCCCTGAGGAAGCGGCGGTCGTTGGCGTCGAGCCCCGCCTCGTCGATCTCCAGCCGGCTGAGGGCGCGGGCGGCGGCGAGGCGGTCGATGGAGGTGGCGCCGTCGGCGGTGGCGAAGTCCCGGACCCGGCGCAGCAGGCGGCCGGCGACGCGGGGGGTGCCGCGCGAGCGCGAGGCGATCTCGCGGGCGCCGTCCTCGGCGATGGGCGCGCCCAGCCTGCGGGCCGCCCCCATGATCACCCGCACCAATTCCTCGGGCGTATAGAATTCGAGCCGCAGGGGGATGCCGAACCGGTCCCTCAGCGGCGTGGCCAGCAGGCCGGCCCGGGTGGTGGCGCCGACGAGGGTGAAGGGGGCCAGGTCGATGCGCACCGAGCGGGCCGAGGGCCCCTCGCCGATGATCAGGTCCAGCACATGGTCCTCCATGGCGGGATAGAGGATCTCCTCCACCGTCGGGGCCAGCCGGTGGATCTCGTCGATGAACAGCACGTCGCGGGGTTCGAGATTGGTCAGGATGGCCGCCAGATCGCCGGCCTTGGCCAGGATCGGGCCGGAGGTGGCGCGGAAGCCGACGCCGAGCTCGCGCGAGACGATCTGGGCCAGGGTGGTCTTGCCGAGGCCGGGCGGGCCGAACAGCAGCACGTGGTCGAGCGCCTCGCCGCGCCCGCGCGCCGCCTCGATGAAGACCTTCAGATTGCCCTTGGCCTGCTCCTGGCCGACGAATTCGGACAGGGTCCGCGGCCGCAGGGCGCGGTCGTGGGTTTCGCCGGGGGCGGGGGCGGGATCCACCAGCCTGTCCTCAGTCATGCTCATACCCGCCCTTCCCGGCGAAGCCGGGGATCGGAAGGTTCATCACAGCGGACACAACGATGGCCACAACGGGCACGACGGGGCCTGAGCCAGGAGCAAGCCGCGTCGTGTTCGTTGTGAATCCGTCGTGCTCGTTGTGATGAACCTGCTTCGCAGGTTGGAAGATCGCCCCTCAACGTCCCAGCTCCTGCAACGCCGCGCGGATGACGGCGGACAGGTCGGCGGCGTCGCCGAGGCGGATCAGCGCCTGGTCGACGGCGCGGCGGGCGTTGACCTCGGCCACGCCGAGGCCGAGCAGGGCCGAGACGGCCTCGCCCGTGACGCTCGGAACGGGCGGCGCGACTTCGGCGTGCACGCCCGCGGCCGAGGACGTGAAGCTGACCTCGCCGAGCGGCTTGCCCTTCAGCTCGGTGACGATGCGCAGGGCCAGCTTCGGCCCGACGCCGTTGGCGCGGGCCACGGCGGCCCTGTCCTCGCGGGCCACGGCGGCGGCGAGCTCGCCGGGCGGCAGCACGTCGAGCACCGACAGGGCCGCCTTGGGGCCGACGCCCTGGATGCCGGTCAGGGTGGTGAAGGCGCGCCGCTCGTCGCGGGTCAGGAAGCCGTAGAGGCGGGGCCCGCTCTCGGCGTTCCAGTTCGATTCGATATGCAGGGTGGCCTCGTCGCCGGGGGCGGGCAGCCGCTGCAGGGTGCGGGCCCCGCAGGCCACGACATAGCCGACGCCGGCGCAGTCGATCAGGCAGTGGTCGGGCTCGACCTCGGCCAGCACGCCCCTGAGCCGCCCGATCATGATACGATCCTCCCCCGATGGGGGAGGAATGAGCAGGGCCCGCCTGCGCAGCTGGGCGTGGGTGATGGCCACGGCGAGGGCGTCGGCGGCGTCGGCCTTCACATCGCCGGCCGAGGGCAGCAGGCGCTTCACCATGAAGGCGATCTGTGCCTTGTCGGCGTGGCCGGCCCCGACCACCGCCTTCTTGATCAGATTGGGCGAATATTCGGCGACGCCGAGGCCGTGGCGCGCCGGGGCCAGCATGACCGCGGCGCGGGCGTGGCCCAGCTTCAGCGTCGAGGCCGGATTCATGTTGACGAAGACCTCCTCGATGGCGGCCTCGTCGCAGGCGTGGACGGCGCAGACCGCGCCGATCGCCTCGAGCAGATGGAGCAGGCGCTCGCTGAAAGGGGCGGCCTCGGGCGGGGCCACGACGCCGTGGGCGATCCAGCGCAGGCGCGAGCCCTCGGCCGCCACCACGCCCCAGCCGGTGCGCCGCAGGCCGGGGTCAAGACCGAGGATTCGAGTCGTTTCGTTCGCCATCCGTTCCAGTCATGCCGCAAAGAGGGTTAGCGGACAATGACCGGGGATGCGGGCGACCGTATTTCCGCCGCCGTCAGTCGTCGCGCGGGTCGAGCCGGTAGCCGGTGACGCCCTCGATGGTCCGCAGGCGGGCCGCCAGCCGCTTCAGCGGTTCCGCGCCCCGGGCGCGGATGCGGAAGCAGCGGCGAACGGACTCGCCGCCGTCGATCAGCTCGTGGCGTTCGTCGCGCATCGGACCGCCGGCCTCGCGCAGGGCCGACTCGACGGCATCCCCCGCGGCCGGGTCCCCGCGCCGCCAGACCACCTCGGCGTCGACGACCGTCTGCTGGGGCAGCCGCGCGCTGACGATCCGCAGCACTGCGAGGATGGCCACGGCGAGCACCGTCCCGGCGGCCGCCAGCGGGAACAGGCCGACCCCGAACAGCAGGCCGATGGCCGCAGTGATCCACAGCGACGCCGCCGTGGTCAGGCCGTGGATCGAGAAGCCGGCCCGGAAGATCACCCCGGCGCAGAGGAAGCCGATGCCGGTCAGCACGCCGTGGGCCATCCGCGTCGGATCGCTGACGACCGCGCTCCCGGCCAGGGCGTCGAACCGCCAGGCGGACTGGGACACGGCCGCCTCCATCAGCAGGGCGGAGGCCAGGCAGACGAGAATATGGGTGCGCAGTCCCGCCGCCCGGCCGCGCCACTCGCGCTCGAAGCCGATCATCCCGCCGGCCAGCACGGCGGCCAGCAGGGACGGGACGAAATCGGGCAGGTCGCTCAGGTCCATGGATGGGCAACCCCCGGCCCGCCGCCGGGGTTCCGGGCCGGCCGGCGGCCGCGGCGGCGGGAACCGGCGCCGCGCGACCGGGTTACAGCCTCTGCCGCGAGGTCAACCCCGACGATTCGGAGCCCCCATGAGCCTCTCACCGGAACGGCGCCTGCCGAAGCCAGCCTACGAAGACCTGAGGGCCGAGGTGCTGCGCGCCGCCGTCGAGCTGTCGGAAGAGCAGCTGCTCGACCTCGCCGACGCCCTGCACGGCCTGATCCGCCTGCGCCGGCCCGGCCGCCCGCTGCGCAACCCCGACGGCTGGGTCACCGACGAGCTGCGCAGCTTCGCCGGCTGACCGTCAGCCCGCGTATTTCGCCAGGTCCTCGTCCGAGATGTCCTCGTTCGAATAGACGTTCTGCACGTCGTCCTCGGCGTCCAGGGCGTCGAGCAGCCGCATCAGCGTGCCGACCGCCTCGCCGGTGACGGTGACCTCCGACTGCGGCTTCCACACCAGCGCCGTCGACTTCGGGTCGCCCAGCACCCTGGACATGGCGTCGGCGACCTCGTTGAGGTCCTCGAACCGGGTCCAGATGGTGTGGCCCGGGGCGTCCTCGTAGACGTCCGGCTTGACCAGGTCGCTCTCGACGTCCTGGGCGCCGGCCTCGATCGCCGCCTCCATGACCTGGTCCTCGGTGCCGGCCTCGGCCGGATAGATGATCTGGCCCACCCGGTCCCACATGAAGGCGACCGAGTTGATCTCGCCGAGCTGGCCGCCGTTCTTGGAGAAGGCGGCGCGGATGTTGGAGCCGGCCCGGTTGCGGTTGTCGGTCAGGGCCTCGACGATGATGCCGACGCCGCCGGGGCCGCGGCCCTCGTAGCGGATCTCCTCCATGGTGTCGGCGTCGCCGCTGGAGGCCTTGTTGATGGCCCGCTGGATGACGTCCTTGGGCAGGCTCTCGGCCTTGGCGTTGTTCACCGCCAGGCGCAGGCGCGGGTTCATGGCCGGGTCGGGCAGGCCCGATTTGGCGGCCACGGTGATGTCCCGCGACAGCTTCGAGAACAGTTTGGACCGCTGCGCGTCGGCGCGGCCCTTGCGGTGCATGATGTTCTTGAATTTGGAATGGCCGGCCATGAGTCTCTCTTGGTGCGCTGTCGCTCGCGACGCGGTCGCTCGCTGCCTGAGCGCGGTCGCTGTTCGTCGGCGCGCCGTCTAGCCGATGGCGGGGCGGCTGTCACGGGCAGGAACCGCCGCCTTCGCCGGGCATTCCGGCACTGACCCCGCCGGAGCCCGCCATGACCGCCGAAGACTCCATCCAGGACGCCGACCTCTATTCCGACGAGGATCTCGGCGAGGCCGACATCGTCGAGTGGTACGAGGCCCGCCCGGTCACCGTGCCCGCCGCCGTCGCCACCGGCGCCATCGTCGCCGCCTTCGCCCTCGGGGTGCTGACCGCCGTCGGCGCCCTGGCGCTGACGGGACGGCTGGACGACTGATCAGCAGCAGCTGTTCCCGATGTACCAGTTTTCGGCCACGCGACGGTACACGACACGCCATCGGTCTTGTTGCGTGGCTATCTCGACGTCGGTGTCAGGTACGACAGGCCCGTCTGGCGCAACCGGGCTGAACAGTAGGGTCTTGAGTTGACCTGAGGTCGCAATTCCTGAGCTGTGCATATGGAATGACACAGTGATTGGGCGCGTGGGGCCGGCGCCCACGCTGTTGATGCCTTGCTTCTTCATGAAATCAGCCAGTGCCTGGACGCGCGCATTGTCGGTGTCGGTCGGCTGCACGGAGACGGAGCCGTCTGAGCGCAAATCCACCCGTTGGATGACCGGTTCGGCGGTCATCAGATCAACGGCATTCTGAAAGCCTGTTCGATCCATTTCGAACCGTTCGATAAGCGCCTCGTCTCTGGCGCGCGCGTCAAGTTCCCCGCAGGCGACGCTGAGTGAGCAGAGTCCAATCAACAAGGCCAAGCCGCGCGATCTCATGTTTTCAACGACTCCAGAAACCCCCGCATCCTGTCGTCCACCGGCACGGGCCGCTTCGAGTCGCGGTCGACATAGACGTGGACGAAATGGCCGACGGCGGCGGCCTCCTCCTCCTTGTTGCGGAACAGGCCGATCTCGTAGCGGACCGAGCTGGCGCCCACATGGCCGACGCGGACCCCGGCCTCGATCTCGTCCGGAAAGGCGGTCGGGGTGAAGTAGCGGCAGCCGGTCTCGGCCACCAGGCCGATGACCTTGCCGTGGTGGATGTCGAGCAGGCCGTTGACGACCAGCAGCCGGTTCACCGCCGTGTCGAACCACGAGTAATAGACGACGTTGTTCACGTGGCCGTAGACGTCGTTGTCCATCCAGCGCGTGGAGATGGCCTGGAAGCGGCGGTAGTCGCCGCGCCTGGTCCGCTCGATCGTGCCCGTCATGAACTCTCCCCGTTATTGGGCGCACGGCGCCTCGCTGCCTGAGCGCGTTTCGTGCGGCTTCGGTCGAGTCCGCTTGAGCCGAGCCTTGGGCCTGGCGGACGCGGCGTCAAGCGCCCCGCCTCGCCGGCATGCGGATCACCGCCGCCGCGCCGCGGGTCTTCGACGCCCTCGGCGACGCGGCGGCGGTGTGCAGCGTGGCGACCTTCCCCTGATCCGGGCCGGGGTGGACCCGGTCGCGGCAACGCTGCTACGCCATGCGGATGGAAACCGGCGCCCTCGTCACCCTCGGCCTGTATTTCATGCTGATGCTGGGCATCGGCGTCTATGCGTGGCGCAGGTCCACCGGCGACGTGTCCGGCTACATGCTGGGCGGGCGGCGGCTGGGGCCGGCGGTGACGGCGCTGTCGGCGGGCGCCTCGGACATGAGCGGCTGGCTGATGCTGGGCCTGCCCGGGGCCATGTTCGCCACCGGGCTGTCGGCGGCCTGGATCGGGCTCGGCCTGGTCGCAGGGGCCTGGCTGAACTACCTGATCGTGGCTCCGCGGCTGCGCGTCTACACCGAGGCGGCCGGGGACGCGATCACCATCCCCGACTATCTCGGCAAGCGGTTCGCCGACCGGTCGCACCTGCTGCGGGTGATCTCCTCCCTCGTCATCGTCGTCTTCTTCACCCTCTACACCGCCAGCGGCCTGGTCGCGGGCGGCAAGCTGTTCGACAGCGCCTTCGGCCTCGACTACGCCTGGGGCCTGTGGATCACCGCCGGGGTGGTGCTGGCCTACACATTGTTCGGGGGCTTTCTGGCCGTCAGCCTGACCGATTTCGTGCAGGGCTGCATCATGTTCCTGGCCCTGGTCCTCGTGCCGGTCGTGGCCATGATCGAGGTCGGCGGCCCGGCCGAGACGGCGGAGATCGTCCGCTCGGTCGATCCGGCCCGCCTCGACCTGCTGGCCGGGACCAGCGCCGTCGGCGTCGTCTCGGCCCTGGCCTGGGGCCTCGGCTATTTCGGCCAGCCGCACATCATCGTCCGCTTCATGGCCATCCGCTCGGTGCGGGACATTCCGGTCGCCCGCCGCATCGGCATGAGCTGGATGATCGTGTCGCTGGCCGGGGCCCTCGCCACCGGCCTGACCGGCCTGGCCTACGCCACCGCCCACGGCCTCAGCGTCGCCGATCCGGAGACCATCTTCATCCTCCTCTCCGACCTGCTGTTCGATCCGCTGGTCACCGGCTTCCTGCTGGCCGCCATCCTCGCGGCCATCATGAGCACCATCTCGTCGCAGCTGCTGGTGTCGTCCTCCTCCCTGACCGAAGACTTCTACGGCCTGTTCGTGCGCCGCAGCGCGTCGCAGACCGAGCTGGTGCTGGTCGGGCGGATCGCCGTGCTGGCGGTCGCCCTCGCCGCCGTCGGGCTGGCGTACAGCCCGGACAACAATGTGCTGGGCCTCGTGGCCAACGCCTGGGCCGGCTTCGGCGCCGCCTTCGGGCCGCTGATCATCCTGTCGCTGACGTGGAGGCGGATGACGCGGAACGGCGCCCTCGCCGGCATGATCACCGGCGCCGCCACCGTGCTGGTCTGGATCTTCGCCCCGGTGCTGCCCTCGGGCGCGGCCCTGACCACGGTGCTGTACGAGATGGTCCCCGGCTTCCTCCTCAGCGCCCTGGCCATCGTCGGCGTCAGCCTGATGGGCCGGACCCCGCAGGGCGAGGTCGCCGGGACCTTCGACGCCGTCGGGGCGAAGCTGGCCGGGGCGCGGGCGCCGGAGGCGGCCTCGTGAACGCCCGCGCCGCCCCCCTGCGCCGCCTCGCCGACCTGCCCGGCGTCGACGCCCTCGAGCTGAAGGCGCTGATGAAGCCGCGCCTCGCCGACCCGGACCTGCGCCACGAACACCCGGAGGTCGACGCCGTCGCCCGCGCCGCCTTCGGCCTGTCGCTGGACGAGGCCGAGGCCGTCCCCCTGCCCGCCGACTGGCCCGACCATCTGCGCGACCTTCACCGCCGCTCCCCCGCCGACCTGGTCCCGGCCTTCGAGGCCGAGGGCTGGGACGTGACGGACAAACGCCGCAAGCCGCTGCGCCTGCTGCCCCTGTTCGCCCTGCCGCTGGCCCTGGCCGCGCGCGGCGTGGCCGGGACCCTGCCGTTCGCCCCCGAGCCGGACCATCCGGCGACCGACTGGGGCGCCAACCTGAAGGCCGAGGCGGGGCGGTTCAGGAAGCGGTGACATCGGCGGGAGCGTCGGCCTCCTCCTTCCGGGCCTCGTGTTCAAGGCGCTCCTGTTCGTAGAGGTACAGCAGGGGCGGCAGGATGAAGTCCGCGTATTTCGGGCGGCCGCCCTCGCGCACGCTCCACAGGAAGAAGCCCTCGCGATCGCACATCGGCTCGATCTCGCCCCGGGCGATGCGGGCGAGGCGCTCGCGCTGGACCTCGTGGATGACGAGGTCATTGATGCGGCGGCGGCTGAGGGGTCGGTGTTTCATGGGAGCTCCGGGGGGCTGGGGGCCAGGGGCGCGCTTCGGGCATGACTCTTCGCCGCTTGCGGGCAAGCGGGTGGGGAGAGAGCGGGACAGCCGGGCCTCGCCCGGTGAAATCGTGATAACCGTTTCGACGAGACAGGCTGTCCCGCGCAGTCGATTTCCACACGACCCTCCGGCTGGCGGCCCGATTGAGGCCTTGCCGGAACATGGCGGCGCCATTGCTGGACATCGCCATGGGCCGGACGTGACCGCACGAAAGGCGGCATCGGCCCGACCTCAAACCGCGCGGCGAGCAAGCAGAGGCCATCCATCGACCTCCGCGAGGACCCCCGGACTCTCCTTCGCCCGGGCTTCATCGCTCGACCACAGCCCGCCGCCATCGAGGAACGTGGATCCGACGCCCTCCCCACCGACGGGATGGGAGGGAGTGTACGACGGGTCCTTCCTGGGGCGGAAAGATTGCATCGAGAATCTACTATGGGGTTGAAAGAGCCGGAGATTTTCCTCTGAACCCGACTATAGATTCGCGGATTGCCAGCACAGCGTCACGGCTCCCCCGTCTCCTCCCTGTTCGCGCAGCGATGGGGAGGTGGCGCGGCGCGAATACGCGCCGTGACGGAGGGGTAGGCGGCGTGCGCGGATCGGCGCCCATCCACCGCTTCGCGGTCCCCCTCCCCATCGCGGAGCGACGGGGAGGAGACAAGACGCGACGGCGGAGGCTGGCGATGAACTCAGAGAGCGATTTCCTCGAACCGAGCATACAACTTGGCGAGGCTTGCGGACCGGATGCGAAATTGACTGCGGCGTTTCAGACGCGGTTCACCCGACGATGCGAGCTCGAGTTTGATTCCTGGATCGTACCAGACGGCGCCGCTGGAGACTGCCGCCAGAAACCTCTCAAAATCCGTCTCGATGCCCAGCCGGACCCGATCACCGTAGCGATAGTGAACGGGATCGCCGCGTTGACAGAGGCTCGGCACATACGCCGCTTTGGCGTGCTTTCGATTCCAGTGTTTTAGAAGTCCGGCGTAGTGCCACTCTGCAGCGATTTCACCCTCGTCGTCATGCAAGGCGAATGAGGCGTGGGGATCTGTTATTCGTTCTTCCCTGGTGTCGTAGCCAAGCAACTGCAACGTCAGTCCGGTCACCTCATTTCGGACTCCGGCTCGATGCGGGCTTGAGAAGTTCAACCGGTCCCCAACTGTCCTGTCAGCATAACCAAACCTCCGAACGAAGGCAGCCGCCCCCTGAGTCTTGTAGAAGCCGCCTGTGGGCTCGGGCGTCATCAACGTGAGTTGCCCCACCCCCAATCTGTCAAAGCGGGTTACGGCGTGGCTCTTGAGTTCCCAGCCCTCGAAATCCGGTTCACTTCTGCCGTTCGGGGCGATCCCCAGCTGGGCCTCCAAGGTATACCCACCGCAGTTGGTCCCTCCACATGGCCCCAAGTGTCCATCAGGATAGAGCCGCTGCGCCTGAACCCATCCGGCCGCCGCGATGGTCGTCAACCGCTCAAGCAACCGGTCACGAGACGTATCAGCCGTGCCTATCGGGAGATGTTTGAAAGCGCCCGTCTGGGCCAAGCCGCCCAGCGCCGATAGTTCCGCCACCAGCGCCGGATCATTGTCGGCGTAGGCCAGAATCCGCTGCGACCGCGTTATGCCGAGGAAGAGCACCCGGCCCTCGTCGCGCGAAGTCATGAGCTGATTGGGAGCGCCCCGTGCACCGAGGAGGAAGCCCGACAGACGAACCTCTGGATACTGCGGATAAAGAATAAGCTGGGTGTTGGGAGCAACTGCGGGTTCGCCGTCAAGGCGTAGCCAGTGGAAATCCAGCGCCGCGCTCAGAATGTGCATCCCTTTTGACGTCCTTACCGACTGAATCTCGCCCATCGGGAGGACATTCAAAATACCCAAGCTTCCAGCTATGTAGACTTGGTTCTTGGAATTGTCGTTTGGGGACAGCTTCTTGTAAAGAAGCTGGGTCACTCCTTGGGCGAGCATCGCCCTCTCGACATCCCTGAGATTCATCTTCCCCCGCTCTATGGTCCGTCGGGGATTTCCAGCCTGACGGTCGATGACAACAACCAAGCCTGGCAGTCATCAACGACCTTGGCCATGGGCCACTTGCGTGAACCCTTCAGCGCACACTCCCAGATAACCGCTACTCGCCAACCCTGATCGACCAGGCGATCTTCCGCTGCCCGATGGACCTCGCAGTTCCGCCCGATCTTCTCCCGCCAGAACTCCGGCCTCGTCTTCGGCCATTTGAACAGGTGACATCCGTGCCCGTGCCAGAAGCAGCCGTGCACGAAGATCACCGCGCGGTGCTTCGGCAGGCACAGGTCGGGGTTGCCGGGCAGGTCCTTGCAGTGCAGTCGGTAGCGGAAGCCGCGCGCGTGGAGCGCCTTGCGGATCTGCAGTTCCGGCCTGGTGTTCTTGCCCCGGATGCCGGACATCATCCGGCTGCGGGTGGCCGGATCGACGACGTCAGCCAACCTTCGCCTTCGGCCGTTTCCCGAGCGCGGCGAAGAGGTGCGGCTTCATATGTTCGGCGACGGCTTTCACGGCCGGCACCACAACAGAATTCCCGAACTGGCGATAGGCCTGGGTGTCCGAAACCGGGATGATGAAGTCGTTGCCCTGGGGCTCGTCGAAACCCATCAGCCTGGCGCATTCTCGCGGCGTCAGCCGGCGCGGCGCCTTGCCGTCCTCCTGCTTTACGAGGATTTCCGAGCCATCCTTGTAGTAGCGGGCCGACAGGGTGCGGGCCACGTCATCGGGTCCGACAAGGCCAAAGCCGAAGCCGTTGCCGGCGGCCTGGTGCTTTTCCTTGTAGCGCTGGAGATAGTTCCAGAGGTGGTCGGTCAGGGTGTATTTGTCCGACACGCGACCGGAATTGCCGACGGTGAAGCGCTGGTCGGGCGCCTCCGAGCCGTCACCCGGATGGAGGATGGTCTCCAGCTTCGGGGCCGCGTCAGGCAGCTTCAGGTCGGCGAAGCGGAAGCCCTGGTCCTCGCGGAAGCCGACGATGAAAATCCGCTCGCGATGCTGGGGGGTCCAGTGGCGTCCGTCGATAACCCGGAAGTCGATGGTGTAGCCGAGCTCTTCCGTCAGAACATCCTTGATGGTCTGGAAGGTCTTGCCCTTGTCGTGGCCGACGAGGTTGCGGACGTTCTCGAGCAGGAAGGCCGCCGGGCGATGGTGGGCGATGATGCGCGCCACGTCGTAGAAAAGCGTGCCCTGGGTCTTGTCCGCAAAACCGTGCGCCCGGCCCAGAGCGTTCTTCTTCGACACGCCGGCGATGGAGAAGGGCTGGCAGGGAAAGCCGGCCAGCAGAACGTCATGGGGCGGGATGGCCGCCGCCTCGATTTTGGTGATGTCGCCGTTGATTTCGTGGTCGTCGTCGGGGAAGTTCGCCCGGTAGGTCTTCTGACTGTACCTGTCCCATTCGGACGTGAAGACGCACCGGCCGCCGATCGACTCGAAGCCCCGCCGCAATCCGCCGATGCCCGCGAACAGGTCGATGAAGGTGAAATCGCCCGGGGCGTCGTCCTTGTCGCCGCGGATCAATTTCAGCGCGGGCTGCTTCACCGTCGGACGGGCGGGCCCCTCGATCAGGCCAAGATCGACCGCCTTGTCGGCCGTCGCCTGGCCAGCCTGTTTCACCATCAGGGCATACTCCGACACGGTCGACTCCGCGCTTGTTGAGCGTGGCAGACTGGAGAGATTCCGCCAGGAGAACAAGTCAGGAACAACCTGATCATGAACAGGTTTCCGGAGTCCTACCAGAGCGTCGCCCGCCTCCCTGCGGCGGACCCATGGATCCCCGGGACGGACCCGGGGATGACGGCGGGTAGGCGCGCCCCGCCCCCCCTAAGCCCGGTCCCTCACCCGCATCGCCCCGCCGGCGCTGGTCTCCACCTCGAACCGGCCGGTGGCGCGGATCAGGTCGGAGAGCTTGGCGTAGCCGTAGCTGCGCTGGTCGAAGTCGGGGTAGGCGTTGCGCAGGCGGTTGGCGATGCCGCCGGCGTTGACCCAGCCGGCGCCGTCCTCGTCCATGTCGGCGATGACCGTGGCGATCAGGCGGGCGGCCTCGGCCGGGGGGCGTTTGCCGGGGGCGGGCGCGGCGCCGGCCCCGGCCGCGGCGGACTTGCGGCCGCGGCCGGAGGACGCCGGGGCGGCCTCGTCCTCGCCGCCCGCGACGGGGGCGCTGAGGTTCTCGGTGTAGATGAAGCGGGTGCAGGCCTGGCGGAAGCTCTCGGGCGTCTTGCGCTCGCCGAAGCCGTAGACGTCGACCCCCTCCTCGCGGATGCGCGAGGCCAGGCGGGTGAAGTCGGCGTCGGAGGAGACCAGGCAGAAGCCGTCGAAGCGGCCCGAGTGGAGCAGGTCCATGGCGTCGATGACGAGGGCGATGTCGCCGGAATTCTTGCCCTTGGTGTTGGCGAAATTCTGCTGCGGCTGGATGGCGAAGCGGGCGAGGACGCGGGTCCAGCCGGCGATCTGGGCGCTGGCGAAGTCGCCGTAGATGCGCCGGGCCGAGGCCTCGCCGAGGGTGGCGATCTCGGTGAACAGGGCCTCGGCGATCTTGGGCGAGGCGTTCTCGGCGTCGATCAGCACGGCCAGGCGCGGGGCGCGGTCGGCGGCTTTGATTGTGTCGGTCGCCATCGGTTCAGCCTTCTCGCGGGGCGGCCATCGGACCCGTCCGCGGGAGGCGGGTCAATCCCCAAGACGGTCAGGCGCCGAAATGGGGACGCCGTTTCGCCTCTCCTGTCGATACGGCGCCTTGAAAGGCGTGTGTCCCGACCTTTCCTATTCCGCCGCGCAGGCGTGGCCGTCCTTGCCGGCGGACGGCCGCGGCGCCCTGGTCCAGTCGCCGGGGGCCAGGACGGTGCTGGCGGACAGCAGTTCGATGCCCACGACCTTGTTGTCGGCGCTGTAGTCCAGCACGAACGGCCCGGCGTCCGCCCCTTCGACGGGGCGCTCGTCCGACAGCCGAATGTACAGGGCGTCGGCCTCGGGATCATAGGTTATTTCAGGCGCCATCGGGCGGTCTCGCGTCTCGGTCGGGGAAGGCCGACAGGACCCGAATATGATCGTTTTCCTCGACACACGCCACCCTGAGGACGCGGCCGTCCAGTTCGGGCGGCCGACCGAAACGCCGCTCGACGCCCGGCCTGGGGTCCGGTTCGGTCCATAGCGGATGGCGAACGGCGGCGACGACGGCGGCCTCCGGGAGGCCGTACTGGGCCATGCGGGCGCGGGCGTGACGAGTCAGGATGATCGTTTTCATGACGCGATCATCCCCCCGAAGCGTCAATCCTCGTCCATCTTCAGCGCGGCGATGAAGGCCTCCTGCGGGATCTCGACCTTGCCGAACTGGCGCATCCGCTTCTTGCCGGCCTTCTGCTTCTCGAGCAGCTTCTTCTTGCGGGTGGCGTCGCCGCCGTAGCATTTGGAGGTCACGTCCTTGCGCAGGGCGCGGACGGTCTC
>NZ_CALMZS010000101.1 GCF_937870815.1 uncultured Brevundimonas sp. | reverse complement strand
CGGCGGTTTTCAAGACCGCTGCCTTAAACCACTCGGCCACCTGTCCGTACCCTGCGGGCGGAACCGCCGCATAGCGCCAAACGCCACGTTAACCAAAGCGGAAATCTTGTCCGCCATCCTCGTCGCCATCGAGGGCGGGGCCATGGCTGCGAGACTTCTCAAGGGTGTTGTGCTCGCCGGCCTGCTGTCGCTGCTGGCCGCCTGCGCGAGCGGCGCGCGG
Organism: uncultured Brevundimonas sp.; assembly: GCF_937870815.1. Lineage (GTDB taxonomy): Bacteria > Pseudomonadota > Alphaproteobacteria > Caulobacterales > Caulobacteraceae > Brevundimonas. Next base: position 8,244 of record NZ_CALMZS010000101.1, on the reverse strand, counting down.
CCGGACCTGCGGCCGATCCCCGTCGTCACCGACCCCGCGCCGATCGTCTCCGGGACCATGCGGCCCTATCAGATCCGCGGCCGCTGGTATCGCCCGGCCGATCAGCCGGACTACGACGAGACCGGCCTCGCCTCCTGGTACGGCGACCGGTTCCATGGCCGCCCCACCGCCACCGGCGAGCCGTTCGACATGAACGCCCTGACCGCGGCCCACAAGACGCTGCCCCTGCCGGGTCTGGTCGAGGTGACCAACCTCGCCAACGGCCGCCGTGTCGTCGTGCGCGTCAATGACCGCGGGCCTTTCGTCGACGGCCGCATCATCGACCTGTCGCGCGGTGCGGCCGAGGCGCTGGATCTGCGCCGGGCCGGCGTGGGCGAGGTCAGGGTGCGCTATCTCGGGCGGGCCCCGCGTCAGGGCGGCGGTTCCACGGTCCAGTACGCCGCGGCGCCGCCCCCCCGAACGCCGCCCGCTCCGCCCCCGCCGGCGGAGCCGCCGCCGCCGCTGCCGGCTCCTGAGGACGCCGGGCCGGTCCGGGCCGGCCTCTGGATCCAGGCCGGGACCTGGCCCGACGCCCGTCAGGCCCGCCGCGCCGCCGAACGGCTGGGCGGCGGCGCGACGGTCGAGGCGGCCGGTCCGGGCCGGTTTCGCGTGCTGGTCGGGCCGTGGCCGGACGCCGGGGCCGCCGAACGCTCGCGGCGCGCCGTGATCTCGCGCGGTTATCCCGGGGCGATGATGATTTCGGGCGGCTAGACCCTTCCGGAACCCGGTCGGCGCCGCCATTGTGCGCCGGTGACTCACGGCAGATTCATCACGTTCGAGGGCGGCGAGGGGACCGGCAAGTCGACCCAGGTCGCCCGTCTGGTCGAACGGCTGCGCGCCCGCGACCTCGAGGTGGTCCAGACCCGGGAGCCGGGCGGCTCGCCGGGGGCGGAGGAGATCCGCGTCCTCGCCCTGAACGGCGACGTCGGCCGCTGGTCGGCGACGACCGAGACCCTGCTGATGTTCGCGGCCCGCTCCGACCATCTGGAACGGACCATCCGTCCGGCGCTGGAGGCCGGCCGCTGGGTGGTCTGCGACCGTTTCGCCGACTCCAGCCGCGCCTATCAGGGGGCGGGCGGCGGAACCCCGGCCGAATTGATCGAGACCCTGGATGCGGCCATCGTCGGACGGACCCAGCCGGACCTGACCCTCGTCTTCGACCTGCCGGTCGAGGTCGGGCTGGAGCGCGCCTTCGGCCGCGGCCTGTTCGAAACCCGGTTCGAGTCCAAGGGGCCGGAATTCCACGAGCGGCTGCGACGCGGCTTCCTCGACATCGCCGCCGCCCATCCGGAGCGGTGCGTCGTCATCGATGCGGACGGCGACCAGGACGCCGTCGAGGCGCGGGTCTGGGCCGCGGTGGAGGCGCGGCTGCCGTGAGCGAGCATCCGCGCGACCGTTTCGACCTGGTTCCCGACGCCGCCGCCGAGGCAGCCTTCCTCGACGCCTTCGACAAGCGCCGGCTGCATCACGCCTGGCTGCTGTGCGGGGTCGAGGGATCGGGCAAGGCGACCTTTGCCTACCGGGCCGCCCGCCGCCTGCTCGGCGCCGCGGCCGATCCGTCGCGGGGGCTGCTGGGAACGCGTCCGGACGATCCGGTGGCCCGGCTTGTCTCAGCCCAGTCCCATCCCGACCTGCTGGTCCTCGAACGCGCCGTCGAGGGCGGCAAGACGAAGAAGTCGATCTCGGTCGATCAGGCCCGCGACCTGCCGGAGTTCTTCTCCAAGAGCCCGTCGCGGGCGAAATACCGCGTCGCCATCATCGACGCCGCAGACGACCTGAACCTCAACGCGGCCAACGCCTTGCTGAAGGTGCTCGAGGAGCCGCCGGAGCGCGGCGTGCTGTTCCTCGTCGCCCATGCGCCGGGCCGGCTGCTGGCCACCATCCGCTCGCGCTGCCGCCGCCTGGCCTTCCCGGTCTGGCCGCAGCACGCCCTGGAGGAGATGGTCCGCAACCGCACCGGCGTTCCCTCCGCCGAGGCGGCCCGCATCGCCGGCATGGCCGCCGGCTCGCCGGGTCGGGCCCTGGCCCTGGCTTCCGGCGCCACGCTCGAGGCCGACCGGCTGGCCCAGGCCTGGGTCGCGGCCCCGGACCTCGACCGCGCCGAGGTCATGGCCGTGGCCGACAAATTCCGCGGGGCCGAGGGGCAGGAGCGGTTCGAGACCCTGATGGACCGGCTGATCGCCGCCGTGAAGCTGCGCGCCCTCGAGGAAGGCAGGTCCGGGGCGCGCTGGGCCGAGCTTTGGGAGCGGCTGTCGGGGCTGCCCGACCGGGCCGCCGCCATCAACCTCGATCGCGCCGACGTGCTGGCCGGGGCGCTCGCCGACCTGCAGCGGACCAAGGCCCGCGCCTGATGCTGATCGACAGCCACGTCAACCTGCACGCGCCCCAGTTCGACGAGGACCGGGACGCCGTCATCGCCCGCGCCCGCGAGGCCGGGGTCGGCCTGATGGTCGAGATTTCCGACAAGCTGTCCACCTTTGAGGCCACCCACGCCCTGGCCATGGTCCACGACGACATCTGGGCTACCGTCGGCGTCCACCCCCACGAGGCGAAGGACTACGTCGACCTGACCGCCGACCGGCTGGTCGAGCTGGCCGCCCGCCCGAAGATCGTCGGCATCGGGGAATGCGGCCTCGACTTCCACTACGATCTCAGCCCGCGCGACGTGCAGGCCCGGGTGTTCAGGCAGCATGTCGAATCCGCCCGCCGCACCGGCCTGCCGCTGGTCGTCCACACCCGCGAGGCCGACGCCCTCATGGCCGACATCCTGTCCGAAGAGCAGGCGAGGGGGCCGTTCCGTTTCCTGATGCACTGCTACACCAGCGGCCCGGAACTAGCGGAAAAAGCGGCGGAACTGGGTGCGTGGTTCTCGGTGTCCGGCATCGCCACCTTCAAGGCCGCGTCCGGGGTGCGCGAGATCATCGCCGCCATGCCCGCCGACCGCATCATCGTCGAGACCGACTGCCCCTACCTTGCCCCGGTCCCGCACCGCGGCCGCCGCAACGAGCCGGCGTACGTCGGTCACGTCCTCGACAAGTTGGCCGAAATCCGCGGCTGGTCCCGCGACGAAGCCGAGGTCCGCACCACCGACGCCTTCTTCGCCCTGTTCGACCGCATCCCGAGGCCGGAGGGCGCATGAACGGCGCGGCGGGTGAGCTGGAGGTCGTCATCCTCGGCTGCGGCTCGTCCGGCGGCGTGCCGCGCGGCGACGGCGACTGGGGCGCCTGCGACCCGGCCGAACCGAGGAACCGCCGGCTGCGCTGCTCCCTGCTGGTCCGCCGTCACGGTCCCGACGGCCTCACCAGCGTCCTGATCGACACCTCGCCCGACCTGCGCCAGCAGATGCTGGCTGCTGACGTGCGCCACATCGACGCCGTCCTCTACACCCACGATCACGCCGACCAGACCCACGGCATAGACGACCTGCGCGTCTTCGCCCTGCACGCCCGCCGCCGGCTCCCGGCCTTCATGGACGCAGCCACCCACGCCGCGATGCGCGAGCGCTTCCGCTATATCTTCGACAGCGTCCAGGGCTATCCGGCCATCCTCGAGGCCCGGCCCCTGCCGCCCCACGGCGAGCCCTGGGCCGTCGACGGCCCCGGCGGCCCGGTTCCGGTCGTCACCTTCGACCAGGCCCACGGCCCGATCCGTTCGGTCGGCTATCGCCTCGGCTCCGTCGCCTATTCCAGCGACGTCTCCGACCTCGACGACGCCGCGATCGAGATGGTCCGAGGCTGCGACCTGTGGATCGTCGACGCCCTGCGCTGGACCCCGCACCCGACCCACGCCCATGTCGACCGGACCCTCGACTGGATCGCCCGGGCCGGCGTCAAGCGGGCGGTGCTCACCAACCTGCATCTCGATCTGGATTACAACGCCCTGTCGGCGGTGGTTCCTGCGAACGTCGAGGTCGCCTTCGACGGCTGGACCACCCGGCTAGCGCTGTAGCAGCCGTGCGGCGTCAGCCGCAAAATAGCTCAGCACCCCCGCGCAGCCCGCCCGCTTGAAGGCGTGCAGGCTCTCGAGAATGGCCCGCTCCTCGTCCAGCCAGCCGTTGGCCATGGCCGCCCGCATCATCGCATACTCGCCCGACACCTGGTAGGCGAAGGTCGGCACGCGGAAGGTCTCCGACACCCGCCGGACGATATCCAGATACGGCATCCCCGGCTTGACCATCACCGCGTCGGCCCCCTCGGCGATGTCCATGGCCACCTCGCGCAGCGCCTCGTCCGAGTTGGCGTAGTCCATCTGATAGGTCTTCTTGTCGCCGGTCAGCGCCTTCGCCGACCCCACCGCGTCCCGGTAAGGCCCATAGAAGGCCGAGGCGTATTTGGCCGCATAGGACAGGATCAGCGTGTCCTGCAGCCCGTTGGCCTCCAGCGCCTCGCGGATGGCCTGCACCCGCCCGTCCATCATGTCCGACGGCGCCACCACGTCGGCCCCGGCGTGGGCGTGGATGAAGGCCTGTTCGGCCAGCCGCTCCAGCGTCGCGTCATTGACGATCCGTCCGTCCTCCAGCACCCCGTCGTGGCCGTGGTCGGTGTAGCAGTCCAGGGCCACGTCGGTGATCACCCCGATCTCCGGCGCCACGTCCTTGATCGCCTTGATGCAGTCCGGAACCAGCCCGTCGGGGTCGGTCGCGCCCGTGCCCACGCCGTCCTTGATGCCCGCATCGACATTGGGAAACAGCGCCACCGCAGGAATGCCCAGGTCCCGCGCCTCGACCGCCGCCGCCGCCGCCGCCTTCGGGCTCAGCCGGAACACGCCCGGCATCGACGCCACCGCCACCCGGTCCTCCGCCCCGTCGTGCACGATCAGCGGCCAGACCAGATCGGCCGGCGTCAGCGTCGTCTCGGCCACCAGCCGCCGCACCCATGGCGTGCTGCGCAGCCGGCGGGGGCGGGCGTAGGGGAAGGCGGCGAGGGCGAAGGGCTGGGTCATGGCGGCGCTTATAGACGAAGCCTCGCGGTCGGGGAGAGGGTTCAGTTTGTCGCCGGTTCGGCTAGAAGCCCCTCAAAGACTCAAGGACCGCCCCATGGACTTCGCCCTCACCGACGACCAGCGCGCCATCCAGGACGCCGCCCGCGCCTTCGCCGAGGCCGAACTGGCCCCGCACAGCGCCGAATGGGACGAGACCAAGCATTTCCCCGTCGATGTGATGAAGCGCGCCGCCGAGATGGGCTTCTGCGCCATCTACACCGGCGAGGAGCACGGCGGCATGGCCCTGGGCCGGGTCGAGGCGGCGGTCATCTTCGAGGAACTGTCGCGCGGCGACGTCTCCACCGCCGCCTTCATCTCGATCCACAACATGGCCGCGTGGATGATCGACCGGTTCGGCTCCGACGACCTGCGGGCCCGCTATGTGCCGCGGCTCGTTTCCATGGAGTTGATCGCCTCCTACTGCCTGACCGAGCCCGGCTCCGGCTCCGACGCCGCCGGCCTGCGCACGACCGCGAGACTGGACGGCGATCACTATGTCCTCAACGGCTCGAAGGCCTTCATCTCCGGGGCCGGGACCTCGGACGTCTATGTCGTCATGGCCCGCACCGGCGCCGACGGCCCGAAGGGCGTCTCCACCTTCGTGGTCGAGAAGGACACGCCCGGCCTGTCGTTCGGGGCCCAGGAGAGGAAGATGGGCTGGAACAGCCAGCCCACCGCCATCGTCGCCTTCGACGACTGCCGCATCCCCGCCGCCAACCTGCTCGGCAAGGAGGGCGACGGCTTCCGCTACGCCATGATGGGCCTCGACGGCGGCCGGCTGAATATCGCCGCCTGCTCCCTCGGCGGCGCCCGTCTCGCCCTGGAGACGACCCTCGAATACGTCAGGACCCGCAAACAGTTCGGCAAGCCGATCGCCGACTTCCAGAACACCCGGTTCAAGCTCGCCGACATGGCGACCCAGCTCGACGCCTGCCGCCTGATGGTGCTGCGCGGCGCCTGGGCCCTCGACACCCGCCACCCTGAGGCGACCAAATGGTGCGCCATGGCCAAGCGCCTGGCCACCGACGCCTGTTTCCAGATCGCCGACGAGGCGCTGCAGCTGCATGGCGGTTACGGCTATCTGAAGGACTATCCGCTGGAGCGCATCGTCCGCGACCTGCGCGTCCACCGCATCCTCGAGGGGACCAACGAAATCATGCGGGTGATCACGGCGCGGGAGATGATGCGGCAGTGAGCGACGCCATGACCCCCGAAGCCGAAATCCTCGTCCGCGTCCAGTCCGGCCTCGGCCGCCTCACCCTGAACCGCCCCAAGGCCCTGCACGCCCTGAACCGCGCCATGTGCCAGACCATGATCGAGGCCCTGCTGGCGTGGCGCGTCGACGACGCAGTGAAGTCCATCCTCATCGACCACGCCGGCGAGCGCGGCTTCTGCGCCGGCGGCGACATCCGCATGATCGCCGAGAGCGGGGCGGGGAACGCCTCCGAGGCCAGGGCCTTCTTCGACACAGAATACAAGCTCAACCACCTGCTGTTCGACTATCCGAAGCCGGTCACCGCCCTCGTCGACGGCATCGTCATGGGCGGCGGCGTCGGCATCAGCGAGCCGGCCGTGGTCCGCATCGCCACCGAGCGCACCACCTACGCCATGCCCGAGACCGGCATCGGCCTGTTCCCCGACGTCGGCGGCGGCTGGTTCCTGCCGCGCCTGCCGGGCCAGACCGGCGTCTGGCTGGCCCTGACCGGGGCCCGGCTCAAGGCGGCGGACACCGTCTTCCTCGGCATCCACAGCCACTATCTGCCATCCGATGCGCTGGACGCCTTCCGCGCCATCCTCGCCGCCGACCCGGCCCATCCGGTCGACGTCGCCGACGGGCTGGAGACCGAGGCCGGCGCGCCGCCGATCGAGCCGCACCTGCCCGCCATCGACCGCCTGTTCGCCTTCGACACCGTCGAGGACATTTTCGCGGCCCTCGAGGCCGACGGTTCGGAGTGGGCGATGGCCCAGCTGGCGGTGCTGAGGACCAAGTCGCCCCAGTCCCTGAAGGTCACCCTGCGCCAGCTGCGCACCGGCGCGGTCCTGACCAGCTTCGCCGACAACATGGCCATGGAATACCGCCTCGGCGGCCGCGTCGTCCGCACCCACGACTTCCAGGAAGGCGTCCGCGCCGTCATCGTCGACAAGGACAACGCCCCCAAATGGTCGCCGCCGGCGCTGTCGGGGGTCAGCGACGCGACGCTGGACGAGCTGTTCGCGCCGCTGCCGTCGGACGAGGAGTGGCGGCCGCTTCCCTGATCGGGGGCTTGCCATCCGTCCCGTTCCGGAGCTTGGCTGTCGCCGCTGGTTCAGGAGACGATCATGCTCAAACCGTCGCTTCTCGCCCTCACCGCCGCCCTCGCTCTCGCCGCCTGCGGTTCGGATCCGTACGCCGGCCGCGACGACCGCATGGCCAGTCGCACCTATGCGGCCATGCAACTGGCCGGGCTGCACCGCGCCGCCATCGCCGATCCGCTGCGGCCCGCCGATGAGGTGGCCCGCGACCCGTTGCGCCATCCGGACCGGATGCTGGCCTTCGCCATGCTGGAGCCGGGCGACAAGGTCGCCGACATCCGCCCCGGGGCCGGCTATTTCACCCGCCTGTTCGCCCGCGTGGTCGGCGACGGCGGCAAGGTCTACGCCTTCGTGCCCCACCGCACCGCCGAGCACGAGAACCCGCGCGCCGACGCCCTCGTCGCCGCCTATCCCAACGTGATCCGGGTCAACGGCGACCTGGACACGATGAACTTCCCCGAGCCGCTCGACCTGGTCTGGATGAGCCAAGAGTATCACGACTTCCACATCCCGGCCTTCGAGACCGATGTGGCCACGATGAACCGCGCCATCTACGCGGCGCTCAGGCCCGGCGGTTATTTCATCGTCATCGACCATTCCGGACGCCCGGGCACGGGGCATGCCGAGGTGCAAACCCTGCACCGCATCGAGGGCGCCTCGCTGCGCGCCGAGGTCGAGGCGGCGGGCTTCGTCTTCGACGGCGAGTCCTCGGCCCTGGCGAACCCCGCCGACGACCGCACCGCCAACGTCTTCGACGAGGCCATCCGCGGCCGCACCGACCAGTTCGTCTATCGCTTCAGGAGGCCCGGCTGACGGAAAACCGCCGACGCCGCTGGCGAGCCGGCCGGGGACCGGCTAACCCTCCCGAAAATCATTCGGGAGAGACGCCATGACCCAGACCATCGCCTTCATCGGCCTCGGCAACATGGGCGG
>NZ_CALMZS010000100.1 GCF_937870815.1 uncultured Brevundimonas sp. | reverse complement strand
CGGGCGCGTCATTCGGAGTATCAGGTGAAGATTGCCGAACGCTGGTTCGTGATGGCGGGCGTCGGCCTGCTGGCCGCCATCGCGCTGGCGGGGATGATCGTGGCGATCTACGCCGCCTGGCTGTTCCACGCCCTGCCCGACGCCGCGGAGCTGGCCGACTACCGGCCGGCGACGGCGACCCGCGTCTATGCCGGCGACGGGACCCTGATCGGCGAATTCTCGGACGAGCGCCGCATCTATGTCTCGTACGAGCAGATTCCCGAGCCGGTGGTGCAGGCCTTTCTGGCCGCCGAGGACCGCAACTTCTTCAGCCACGGCGGGGTCGACGTGTCGGGCCTCGGCCGGGCCATGTTCAAGAACGTCTTCAACGCCGCGACGGGCCGGCGCCTGGAGGGCGGCTCGACGATCACCCAGCAGGTCGCCAAGAACGTGCTGCTGACCAACGAGACCAGCGTCAACCGCAAGATCAAGGAAGCCATCCTCGCCAACCGGCTGGAGGCGACGCTGACCAAGCCGCAGATCCTCGAACTGTATCTGAACGAGATATTCCTGGGTTACCGGTCGTTCGGGGTGGCGGCGGCGGCCTACAACTATTTCGGCAAGTCGCTGGAGCAGCTGACCGCGGACGAGGCGGCCTATCTGGCGGCCCTGCCCAAGGGGCCGAACAACTATCATCCCAAGCGTTTCCCGGCCGCCGCCAAGGGCCGGCGCGACTGGGTCCTGGGCGAGATGGAGCAGAGCGGCTTCATCACCGAACAGCAGCTGGCCGCCGCCCGGGCCCGGCCGCTGGTGACCCAGGACGCGCCGCGCCGGGCCCAGTACGCCGACGCCGACTTCTTCGTCGAGGAGGCGCGCCGCCAGGCCCTGCGCCGCTTCGGCGCCGAGGAGGTCAACCGCGGCGGCTACTATATGCGGACGACCCTGGACCCCGAACTGCAGTCGGCGGCGCGCAACGCGCTGATGCGCGGGCTGGAGAACTATGACCGCCGCCACGGCTGGCGCGGGCCGTGGGGCACGACCGATTTCGCCGAAGGCTGGCAGGCCAGGGCGCTCGAACAGACCCGGCCGCCCGAGCGGCGGGCGTGGCGGGCGGCGGCCGTGGAGAGCGTCTCGGGCAATGCGGTGCGGGTGCGGCTGGCCGCCGACGGTTCGACCGGAACCCTGCTGGCCGAGGACGCCGCCTGGGCCAACGCCAACCGCCCCCTGCGCCGCGGCGATATGATCTTCGTCGAGCCGAGCGGCGGCCAGTATGCGCTGAAGCAGGTGCCGGCGGTGAACGGGGCGCTGGTGGCGATCGAGCCGCACTCCGGGCGGGTGCTGGCCATGGTCGGCGGCTATTCCTACGCCCTGTCGAGCTTCAACCGGGCGACCCAGGCGGAGCGGCAGCCGGGCTCGGCCTTCAAGCCGTTCGTCTATGCGACGGCCCTGGAAGGGGACTACACCCCGGCCTCGATCGTGCTGGACGCGCCGATCAGCTTCGCCGGCGGGCGCAACGGCGAGCGCTGGACGCCGGAGAATTACAGCCGGCAGTACTACGGCCCGCAGACGCTGCGGCGCGGGCTGGAACTGTCGCGCAACGTCATGACCGTGCGCCTGGCCCAGGCGGTGGGCATGAACAATATCGTCGACCTGTCGAGGAAGATGGGGGTGTCGGACAAGCTGCAGCCGAACCTGTCGGTCTCGCTGGGGGCCGGGGAGACCACGCCCTACCGCCTGACCGCCGCCTACGCCGCCTTCGTCAACGGCGGGCGCAAGATCGACCCCTATCTGATCGAGGTGGTCCAGGACCGCAACGGCGAGACCATCTTCCGCGCCGACGAGCGCAGTTGCCGCGAGTGCGGCCGTCCGTTCAGCGGCCAGGAGTCGCCCCGGCTGGAGCCGCGCGGGACGCAGGTGATCGACCCGATCACGGCCTACCAGATCAGTTCGATGCTGGAGGGCGTGATCCAGCGCGGCACCGGCGCCAGCGCCCGCGGCCTGGGCCGCTGGGTCGGGGGCAAGACCGGCACCACCAACGAATACCGCTCGGCCTGGTTCGTCGGCTTCTCGTCCGACATCGTGGTCGGGGTGTTCATCGGCTTCGACGACAACCGCCCGCTGGGCTCCGGCGAGACCGGAGCGACCGGGCCGGTGCCGGTTTTCAACGAATTCATGCAGGTGGCGCTGCGCAAGCGGCCGGCGCGGCCGTTCGTGCGCCCGCGCAACGCCGTGTTCCGCACGGTCAACGGCATCGAGGAGGCCTTCCGCCCCGGCACCGAGCGCCGTCGCGAGGAGGAGCGCCCGCGCCCGCAGGCGCCCACCGGGCCGCAGAATTACAACGACGTCCTGCGTCGCGAGCGCGAGGAGGCCGCCGGCCTGCCGCCGTCCTCGCCGGCCGCCCCGCCCTCGACGCCGCCGCCGCCGGCCAGGAAGGAGCCGGCCGAGGATCTGAGCGGGCTGTATTAGAGGCAGCAGGCAACAGGCAACAGGCAGCAGGTCGACTGAGTGTCTGCGGGGAGCCGCGCCGCTCTGCCGGAATGCCCGGATCCAATCCTGTTGCCTGTTGCCTGTTGCCTCACTCTTCCCCTATGTCCGCGCCTCACCTGAATATCGCCGGAGAATGCGATGAGACCGGATGTCGAGGCCATGAAGGCCGACATCGAGCAGAGCGTCGCTCTGCTCAGGAGGCGTCTTTGACTGGGATGCCGCCGTCCGAAAGCTCGATGAGCTGAACGCCCGGGTCGAGGACCCGGCCCTGTGGGACAATCCCGACGAGGCCCAGGCCGTGAGCCGCGACCGCTCGCGGCTGGAGGCCCGGATCAACACCGTGCGCGAGATGGAGCAGGGTCTCGAGGACGGGGTCATGCTGGCCGACATGGCCGACGAGGAGGGCGACGAGGCTGCGCTTGAGGAGGCGCGCGCCTCATTGAAGGCAATCAAGGACCGCGCCGCCCGCGCCGAGCTGGAGGCCCTGCTGTCCGGCGAGGCCGACGCCAACGACGCCTATCTGGAGGTCAACTCCGGGGCCGGCGGCACCGAGTCCAACGACTGGGCCGGCATGCTGCTGCGGATGTATTCGCGCTGGGCCAGGGCCCACGGCTACGAGGTCGAGCTCGAGGCGGAGGAGGGCGGCGAACAGGCCGGCATCAAGTCGGCCACCATCCTGGTCAAGGGGCCCAACGCCTACGGCTGGCTGAAGTCGGAATCGGGCGTGCACCGGCTGGTGCGCATCAGCCCCTATGACGCCGCCGCCAAGCGGCACACCTCGTTCGCCTCGATCGGGGTCTCGCCGGTGGTCGACGACACGATCGAGATCGACATCAACCCCGCCGACGTGCGCACCGACACCTACCGGGCCTCGGGCTCGGGCGGCCAGCACATCAACAAGACGGATTCGGCCGTGCGTCTGACGCACATTCCGACCAATACGGTGGTGGCCTGCCAGGCCGGCCGCTCGCAGCACCAGAACCGCGAACAGGCCTGGAAGATGCTGCGCGCGCGGCTGTACGAGCTGGAGCTGCAGAAGCGCGAGGCGGCGGCCCAGGCGCTGGCCGACGCCAAGACCGACATCGGCTGGGGCCACCAGATCCGCAGCTACGTCCTGCAGCCCTATCAGATGGTCAAGGACCTGCGCACCAATGTCGAGACCTCGGACACCCAGGGGGTGCTGGACGGCGACCTCGACCAGTTCATGGGCGCGGCCCTGGCGGCGCGGGTCGGCGAGACGCGCGGGAGCACGGTGGAATAGGCGCGGAGCCGGTCCTGGCTGCCCGCCTTGTCATCCCCGACGAAGCGAAGCGGAGATCGGGGACGCTTGAGCCCGCATTTCGATCCTCCCGGAAGCGGCGCAGCCGCTATCCGGGAGACGGGTCAGACGTCGTGCGGTGGCTGCCTTGCTCCCGGATAACCGCTTCGCGATTTCCGGGAGGGCCGGATCGGTGATGCGCCGCGTCCCGGCTCTCCGCTTCGCTTCGGCCGGGATGACAAGGCCTGCGCCTACGCCCCCGGCTTCATGTCGATGATCTGGGGCGCGGGCCCCGCGGCCGGGGCGGCGGCCGGGCGCGGCGCGGCGGCGGCGGCGGGCGCCTCGCGGCGGCCCTGCAGGACGCGGCCCTGGAAATAGGCGCCGATGTCGATCGACAGCTGTTCGGCGGTGACGTCGCCGTCGACATAGGCGGTGGCGA
>NZ_CALMZS010000099.1 GCF_937870815.1 uncultured Brevundimonas sp. | reverse complement strand
ACCATCAGTCCTACGGCCGCACCTTCCTGTTCGGCGTCAACTACCGCTACTGATCGGCCCGACCGATCCGCGCGACAGGGCCGTCCCGGGAGACCGGGGCGGCCGTTTCGCGTCCGGCGCCCTCGCCAGATCCGGCCACTTTTGGTTACGGTTCGGGTAAAACCGCTGGACGCGGACCTTTTGATGATGAAACCGTTTACACCAAGGCCGCGCGCTTGGGACGCGCGGTCACCCCGGGGAGAGAGATGACCGATACGCAATCGCCGGCGGGCCGCGGGACAAACCTGGCCTTCGCCTATGTGACCACCCTGTTCTTCGCCTGGGGCTTCGCCACCTCGCTGATCGATCCGCTGATCGCGGCGGTGCGCAAGGTGTTCGATCTCAGCACCGCCGAGGCCATGCTGACCGCCTCGGCCTGGTTCATCGCCTATGCGGTGGTCTCCGTGCCCGCCGCCGCCGTGCTCAGCAAGCTGGGCTACAGCCGCTCGATCATCTCCGCGCTGGGGGTGATGGTGCTGGGCTGCCTGATCGTGCCGGTGGCGACGATCATGGACTGGTATCCGGGGGTGTTGATCGCCCTGTTCGTCATCGCCTCGGGCGTCACCCTGCTGCAGGTGGCGGCCAATCCGCTGGTCGCGGCGCTCGGGTCCAGAAAAAGTTCGCACGCCCGGCTGAATTTCTCGCAGTTCTTCAATTCGCTGGGCACCACCGTCGGGCCCTACCTCGGTTCGACCGTACTGCTGACCGGCGGGGTGTTCGCCGCGGGGGCCGTGGTCACCGCCGCGACCCGGGGGGAGTCGCTGCGCAGCATCGACCTCGCCTTCCTCGGCCTCGGCGCCTTCTTCGCCGTCGTCGCCTTCTTCATCTTCACCGCCCGCAAGAAGATCAACGCGGCCGCCGCCGGCGCCGAGGAAGGCGGCGGGGTGGCCTCGCCGCTCAAGGCCTTCACCTCGCCCTGGGCCCTGTTCGGCGGCCTGGCGATCTTCATCTACGTCGGCTCCGAAGTGACCATCGGCGGGCTGCTGACCAACTTCCTCGCCAGCCCGACCATCCTCGACATCCCGGAAGGCGAGGCCGGCCGGATGGTCAGCCTCTACTGGGGCGGGGCCATGGTCGGCCGCTTCATCGGCGCCCTGCTGCTGACCCGCGTCCGGGCCGGGGTGCTGCTGACGTTCAACACCGCCGTGGCCGCGATCCTGTGCCTGGTCGTGACCCAGACGTCCGGCGAAACGGCGGCCTACGCCGCCATCGCCGTCGGCTTCTTCAACTCGATCATGTTCCCGACCATCTTCACCCTGACGCTCGAGCGCTCCGGCGCGCCGGCCTCGGCGACCTCCGGCCTGCTGTGCACCGCCATCGTCGGCGGGGCCGTGCTGCCCTATATCGCCGGCAGGATCGTCGACGACGCGGCGGCCCTGTTCAATCCCGCCTTCTATGTGCCGCTGGCGGGCTATCTGCTGCTGACCGTGTTCGCCCTCGCCTGCGCCCGTTCCGGTGCGCGCGAGGCCGACGTGGTCGCCAAGCCGTCGCCCCACTAGAGCCTGATCGGTTGAGGCGGAATCGCTTCGCGATTCCGCCGATGCCGTGAATCAGGCTCCAGTCTAAGGCTGGAGCGAAGATCCGGGTTTGGACGCGATCGCGTCCAAACCGATTTCGCTCCAGGGAGCGGCGCGGAACTGGGCCGGGGCCGTCGGGGCATCCCCGGCGGCCCTTGCACGTTGGGGCTGAAACGCCCCACAATAGGGGCCCGCCCGGAGGCCGCATGATCCGCAGACTGTTGCATTCGCTCGCGCCCGCCCTGTTGCTGGCCCTGATCGCCGGCCAGGCCTGGGCCGAGGTGACGGTGACCTTCTACGCCCATCCCGGCGCGCGGATCCGCGGCGGCGAGCTGCTGTTCCCCCATGCCTATGTGCATGCGCAGGGGACGGACGACGAGACCGGCGAGGCGGTCGACTGGTCGGCCGGGTTCACGGCCAGGAGTCCCGGCCCGCACCTGCTGTTCGCGCGCGGCGGCGGCGTGGTGACGGCCCCGGACGCCCGCTATGTCGACGAGGGCCGGCCGTTCCTCAGGCTGAGCCTCGACGCCGCCGCCTGGCGGGCGCTGAAGGGCCGGGCCGAGTGGTGGAACACGCCCGAGGGCTCGGTCTACGACCTGAGGCGGCGCAACTGCATCACCTTCGTCGCCGACCTGGCCCGGGTGGCCGGGCTGCGGACCGCGCCCGAGCCGTCGATGAAGCCCGGAACCTTCCTGGAGGCGACGGCGGCGCTGAACCCCGGGGCGGCGTGGCGCGAGCCGCCGGTCGCGCCCGCCGCGCCGCCGGTGGTCGCCCCGGTCGCCGAGCCCGCAGCCTAGGCGTCGCCGCTCCACATGTTGTTGGCCTTCAGGAAGTCCTCGTGGTCGGGCAGGGCGGCCACGGTCCTGGCGAACAGGTCGGACAGGTGCTTCAGCCCGGCAGCGGAACGCTCGTGGTTCTGATAGGCGTAGAGCGGGTTGAAGGCGCGGGGGATGACGCCCTGGCCGTACATCACCGCCAGCCATGAGCCCTGGCTGAAATATTCGTCGGCGCCGACCTGGTACAGCATCGCCCGGTCGCGGAAGGCCTCGACGCGCTCGCTGAGGGTTTCGGGGACCGGGGCGGCGGCGACCTGGCGCCAGAACGGCGAATCGTCCCTCTGGCTGGCGTGGTAGTGCAGGATCACGAAATCGCGGATCAGCTCGACCTCGCGGCCCAGCCGGCGGTTGTAGGCGTCGATGTTGACGGGGCTGAAGGCGCGGTCCGGAAAATGCTGCAGCAGCCGCGTCAGCCCGGCCTGGACCAGATGGATGCTGGTCGACTCCAGGGGTTCGATGAAGCCGCTCGAAAGCCCCAGGCTGACGACGTTGCGGTCCCAGTATTTGCGGCGCCGGCCGGTGACGAAGCGCAGGGTGCGCGGCTCGGCCAGGGGCTCGCCGTCGAGGCCGGCCAGCAGCGTCTCGCGCGCCGCCTCGTCGCCCAGGTGGTCCGAGCAGTAGACGTAGCCGTTGCCGGTGCGGTGCTGCAGCGGGATGCGCCACCGCCAGCCCGCCTCGCAGGCGGTCGACAGGGTGTAGGGCGCCGCCGGCCCGACCCGGGCGCACGGCACGGCCACGGCGCGGTCGACGGGCAGCCAGTGCGACCAGTCCTCGTACCCGGCCTTCAGCGCCCCCTCGATCAGCAGGCCGCGGAAGCCGGTGCAGTCGATGAACAGGTCGGCCGACAGGCGGCGGCCGTCCTCGAGGGTGAGGCTGTCGACGAAGCCGTCCCCGGGCCGCTGCGCCACGTCGACGACCTTGCCCTCGATCCGTTCCACGCCGCGGTCCTCGCAGATCCGGCGCAGGTAGCGGGCATAGAGGCTGGCGTCGAAATGATAGGCGCTGAACAGGCCATTCGCGGGCGAGCGCGGATCAGGGGCGCGCCGGCCGACCTTGCCGGCCTCGGCCGCGCGCGCGCAGATCGAATATTCGGACAGCGGGCCGACGGAGCCGGCGGCCTTCAGCGCCAGCCAGGTCTGCTGGAAATCGCCGAGGGTCGGGCCGGGGCCGAAGGCGCCGAACGGATGGACGTAGCGCGCGCCGATGCGGCCCCAGTCCTGAAAGACGATGGCCAGCTTCAGCGTGGCCCTGGTCTCGCGCATGAACTCGGCCTCGTCGAGACCGATCATGATGTTGAAGTCGCGGATGGGCGGCACCGTCGCCTCGCCGACGCCGACGATGCCGATCTCCTCGGACTCGACCAGGGTCACCGTCGCGTGGGGTCCGAGGGTCCGCTGCAGCGCCGCCGCGGCCATCCATCCCGCCGTTCCGCCCCCGACGATCAGGACGCTGCGGATCGGATCGGTCATGCTCTCGGCTCCCGCCCGTCCCGCCCGGAGACCGACCGCGCCACGCCAAACGGAAATTTCATATCGCCTTCAGTAGCTTCAACTATCGGTGAGATCAAAGACTTCGTCCCGAATTTATTGTCATGGGACGCGCCGCGCCCCTAGGGTGGTCGACTGGTCCGGTCAGGGAGGGCGAAATGAGCCTTCGGCGGCGTGTGAAACTCCTTCTCCCGGCGCTGGCCGTGGTTCTTGCGCTGCCGCTCTCCGCCTGCGGCGGCGGCGGGGGTGGAGGCGGCGGGGGGATCGTCACGCCTCCGCCCCCGGCTCCCCCGCCGCCACCTCCGCCTCCGCCCCCGCCTCCACCGCCGCCGCCCCCTCCGCCCGAGCCGCCGCCGCCGTCCCCCACCTCCGCCGAATATCTGCGGAACTACCAGGTCGCCAACGCCGGGGCGATCACGGCGTGGAACGAGGGCGCGACGGGCGCGGGCGTCAACGTCGGGGTGATCGACTCCGGCATCAAATTCGACCAGGCGGATCTGCAGGGGCGGATCTCGGGCCTGTCCACGGACGTCGTCGCCGGTCGGAATTCGCCCCAGGGGCCCGACGATCACGGCACCTTCGTATCCGGCGTGATCGCCTCCAACTTCAATGGTTTCGGGACCATCGGCATCGCCTACCAGTCGACCATCGTGTCGATCCGGGCCGACGTCAGCGACTGCACCGATCCGGAGGACGACGTCTGCTTCAATTCGTCCGACCTGATCCGGGCGATCGACTACGCCATCGCCAACAATCTTCCCATCGTGAACATGTCGCTGGGCGGCAGCGGGCCGATGGGCTCCGGCTTCGAGGCGGCGCTCCAGCGGGCCGTCAACGCCGGCATCGTATTCACCATCGCCTCCGGCAACGAGGGCGGCGCGGACCCTGAATGGCCCGGCCGGTACGCCAGCGATCCGCGCTTCGCGGGCAGCATCATCGTGGTCGGGGCGCACGATGCGAACAATGTCATCGCCGGCTTCTCGAACCGCGCCGGCGTGTCCGCCGCCAGGTTCCTCAGCGCCGCCGGCGTGGACGTCGTCACCGGATGCGACGGCGCCTCCTGCTGGCAGGTCAACGGGACCTCCTTTTCGGCGCCCGCCGTGGCCGGGGCCCTGGCCCTCCTGCTCGAGGCGTTTCCGAACCTGACCGGGCGGCAGGCGGTGGAGATATTGCTGACGACCGCGCGGGAGGCGGGCGACCCGGGCGTCGATGCGGTTTACGGCCGCGGCCTGCTCGACATCGCGGCGGCCTTCCAGCCGGTCGGGTCGACCAGCGTGCGAATGGGATCGGGCGCGACGCTCGCGGTGACGACCGAGACCTTCGCCTATTCGGGCGCCGCGTTCGGGGACGCGTTGCGCGACAGGCCGGGCCTGCGGACGGTCGGTCACGACTCGTTCGACCGGCTGTTCCGGATCGATCTCGGCGCAGCCTTCGGCCAGGCCCCCAGGGCCGAGCGCAGCCGCATGCCCCGGCTGGAACGGCGACAGGCGACGCTGACCCTCGATGCGCCGATGGGCGGCCGGCTGTCCCTGACCAGCGGCGCGGCGATCGACGACAGCGCCTTCGATCCCGCGGCCCTCTCCAGCGCCCTGACGCCGTGGCTCGACGAGCGGCGGCGCGAAGACGTCATGGTCCAGTTCTCCACGGACCATGGCGCGGTCGCGGTGTGGCGGGGCCGGAACGGCGCCCGGTCGCCGTTCGAGCTCGGCGCCGGCGACGGCTTCGCCGCGCTGGCGCAGGTGGACCGCGCCTGGCTCGGGGCGGTCCGGGCAGGACCGCTGACCTTCACCGCCGACGCCGGCGCCGGCCATCGCGCCATGCCCTTCCAGTCGGCCGAGCAGGACGTGTCGCGTTACACCCGCTTCGCCGTGACGTGGGACGCGTCGCCGACGGCCCGGCTGACGTTCGCGGCCGGCGGCCTCGACGAGCGGATGGGGCCGCTGGGCTCCTACATCCCGCTCGGGTCCGGGTTCGAACTGCCGAGCGACAGCACCTTCGCCGGCGTCTCCGGCCAGGTCGGGCTCGGCGCCGGCCTGTGGCTGGACGCGGAGATGGGCTGGGCGCGGACCGATCTGGCCGGGCAGTTCCTGAGCCTGTCCGAATCGGCCCGGAGCTCGAGCTGGCGGCTGGGGCTGAGCTCCTTCTGCCACGAACTGGGCTTCGGCTGCCGCTCCCTGACGTGGTCGATCTCCCAGCCGCTGCGGGTGGAGAGCGGAGATTTCACCGCCTGGCTGGCCGACGCGCCCCTGGGCTATTTCGATCCGCTGACCTTCTCCGAGCGGCGCTTCTCGGCCGCCCCGTCGGGACGACAGATCGACCTGTCGCTGGGCAGCCTGCATGCGCTGCCCGACGGATCGGAACTGGTCTTGCGGGCCGTGGCGACGCGCGACGACGGTCACGTGCGGACGGCGGCTCCGGTCTTCGCCCTGATGGGCGGCTGGCGCACCAGATTCTAGAATTCTGATCCCCGGGAGGTGGCGGCCCCGCGCGCGCGCGGCTAGACCCGCAGACGGACTCGTCGGGGGCGCGGCATGGTGATTTTTCCGGTCATTCTCTGCGGCGGGGCGGGAACCCGTCTCTGGCCGGCGTCGAGGCCCGCCAGCCCCAAGCAGTTTCTCGATCTCGCCGGCGAGCTGTCGCTGTTTCAGGAAACCGCCCGGCGGGTCGCCCCCCTGACCGAGGGCGGAGGGCGGCTCGTCATCGTCGCCGGCGAGCGCCACAGGGAGGCCATCGTCCAGCAGTTGGCGGCGCTGTCGATGGAAGCCGCCGTGCTGCTGGAGCCGGAAGGGCGGGATTCGGCGGCGGCCATGGCGGCGGCGGCGCTCTGGATCGAACGGCGGTCCCCGGGCGGCATCGCCCTGTTCGTGGCCTCCGACCACCACATCCCCGACGCCGGGGCGTTCAGGCGTTCGGTGATGACCGCCGCGCCCGCCGCGGCCGGGGGCGAGATCGTCACCTTCGGCGTGCGGCCGACCGGCCCTTCGTCGGCCTATGGCTATATCGAGCCGGAATCGGCGGGACTGGCCAGGGTCCGGCGCTTTGTCGAGAAGCCCGATCGCGAGCGGGCCGAGGCCTATGTGCGGGACGGCTTCCTGTGGAACAGCGGCAATTTCATGGTCCGGGCGGACGTGCTGTCCGGCGAAATCGAGAGCTTCGCCCCGGACGTGGCCGCGGCCGTCGCCGAGGCGCTGCCCGATACCGCGAGCGACATCGTGCGGCTGTCCGACGCCTTCAGGCGCGCGCCGCGCATCTCGATCGACTATGCGGTCATGGAAAGGAGCGGCCGCGTCTCGGTCCTGCCGGTCGATTTCCGATGGTCCGACCTCGGCGCCTGGGACGCGGTGGCGTCAACCGGATCGGGCGACAGGGGCCTGTGGATCGGGGCGCCGGGCGACAGCTGTCTCGTCCGCGCGGCGCAAGGAATGGTGGTCGCGACGGCGGGGGTCAGGGACCTGGCGATCATCGTCGAACCCGACGCGGTGCTGGTCTGTGGCCTCGACCGCGCCCAGGAGGTCAAGGCTTTGGTGGACCGCATCCGCGCCGCCTCGCCGGCGCACGCCGAAGGTCCCGCACCGGTTCCCGCGCTGGAGGAGCCCGCGCGGGCTTTCGACCGGTGGATGCGCCTTCGGGCCCTGCCCCTGTGGGCCACGCTGGGGGTGGACGGGGACGGCGGCTTCCGGGAGACGCTCGACGACCAGGGCGTCTGCGCCGACGCCTTCCGGCGGGCCCGGGTGCAGGCGCGTCAGGCCTGGGTGTTCAGCGTCGCCGGCCAGGCGGGCTGGCCCGGACCGTGGCGGCGCCTCGTGAGCGAAGGCCTGGGCCGGTTCGAGGCCACCAACCGGCGGCCGGACGGCCTGTACCGCACCCGGGTGTCGACCCGGGGCGAGGTTCTCGACGACACCGCCTCCCTGTACGACCAGGCCTTCGCCCTGCTGGCCTTCGCCGCCGCCGCGCAGGCCGGGGAGCAGCCGGAGCTCATGACGGCGCGGGCGCGGGCGCTGCGCGAGGCCCTGGCCGCGCTCGCCCATCCGGCCGGGGGCTGGCGCGAGGACGCCGGACATCCGTGGCAGGCCAACGCCCACATGCATCTGCTGGAGGCCTGTCTGGCCTGGGAGGCGCTGGAGCCGGGAGGCGTCTGGACCGCCATGGCCGACGGGATCGTCGGTCTCGCGCGCCGCTGCTTCATCGATCCGGAGGGCGGCTTCCTGCGCGAATTCTTCGAGGCCGACTGGACTCCGGCGGCCGGCGAGGCGGGCGGTCTGGTCGAGCCCGGCCACCAGTTCGAATGGGCCTGGCTGCTGACCCGCTGGGGTCGGGCCCGGGCGGACGACTGGGCGGCGGGGGCCGCGCGCCGGCTTTATGACGCGGGCCTGCGCGGCGTGGACGCCTCGCGCGGCGTGGCGATCGACGAACTGGACGACCTGTTCAGCGTACGCTCGGCCCGAGCCCGGTTGTGGCCGCAGACCGAGCGGCTCAAGGCCGCCCTGATCCTGGGCGGACAACTGCCGCCGGGGCATGCCGCCGGGGCGCTGAAGGGGCTACAGCTCTATCTGACGCCCGCCGGGCTCTGGCGGGACAAGCAGGAGCCGGACGGACGGTTCGTCGAGGAGCCCGCCCCGGCGAGTTCGCTGTACCATATCGCCGCGGCGTGGGTTCAACTGCGCGAGACCGAAGCGTCGCCCCCGGCCGCGCCGTGATCAGAGAAAGGGCCTCGGCTCCTGCAGCGGCGCCGGAGCGGCGCGGCTGACCGGCAGGACAGGGATTTCGCCATACAGGCCGGCCGTCGGTGTACGGAAGGGCTTCACCGGCGGCGTAGGCTGGGCGAGCGGTTCGCTTCGTTTCATGCGGTCCTCCCCATGAGCAGCTCAGGCAACCTAAGGCTCCATTAACCGGCTGCGTCAAGCATGGCTATCGACTAATTGTGACACGCCGCATGCGCCCGGCTGGGGCGAAATCGGTTTGGACGCGATCGCGTCTAGACCCGGATCTTCGCTCCAGCCTTATACTGGAGCCTGATTCACGGCATCGGCGGAATCGCGAAGCGATTCCTCCTCAACCGATTTCGCTCTAGGAGATCCACCGTGATTGGAGGCAGATCCGTTCTCGGGGTCATCACCGCGCGCGGCGGCTCGAAAGGCCTGCCGGGCAAGAACCTGCTGCCGTTTCGGGGGCGGCCGCTCATCGCCTGGACCATCGACGCGGCGAAGGGGTCGAAACGCATCGACCGGTTGATTCTGTCGTCGGACGATCCGGAGATCATCGCGGTGGCCGAAAGTCTCGGCTGCGAGGCGCCGTTCCGCCGGACCTCCAGCCTGTCCGGTGACGGCGCCTCGTCGATCGACGTGATGCTCGACGCGCTGGACCGGATTCCGGGGCATGGGGTGGTGGTGCTGTTGCAACCGACCTCGCCGCTCCGGGCCGCGGCGGACATCGACGGGGCGATCGAGCGGATGGATCGGTCAGGGGCCCCCGCCTGCGTCTCGGTTTGCGAGGCGCCGAGCCATCCGTGGTTGTGCTTCGCCCGGGACGCCCGCGGCCGCCTCGACCCGTTCGCCGAGCCTCCGGCGGGGGCCGGCCTGCGGCGGCAGGATCTGCCCGCCGCCTGGGTGCTGAACGGCGCCGTCTATGCGGCCGACGCCGGCTGGCTGCGGCGCGAACGGACCTTCCTCAGACCGGGGGAGACGGCGGCGTGGGAGATGCCCGTCGACCGATCCGCCGATATCGACACCCTCGAGGATTTCCGCGCCGCCGAGCGGCTGGCCGGGGGCTGACCTCTCAGGGCAGGAGTTCGCCGCCGGCCCGGCGCTTCGCCTCGATCTCGCGCCGCACCTCTTCCAGCGCCCGCGCCCGCGAACCGGCCGAGGCATGGCCGAGTTGCGGGTAGCGCACGCGCCAGTTGGACTCGCCGAAGCGGCGCCAGAACGGGGCGGCGACGCTCGGATCGAAGCCCGCGCGGGCCATCAGGAAGAGGCCGACGCGGTCCGCCTGCCGTTCGCCGTCGCCCTCGCCGCCCTCGGCCGTCCGGGCCTCGTCATTGGTCTGGCGGGCGGCGCCCCCGGCGTCGTTCCAGCGCCGATGCCGCAGGACATGGTGGGCGAGCTCGTGGCCGAGGATGACCGCCAGCTCGTCGTCGCTTTCGGCGAAGCCGGCCAGTGCGGTGCTGATGAACAGCCGCCGTCCGTCAGCGCGGGCGTTCAACTCGTCCGACGGGTTCAGCTGGACCTCATAGCCGCAGGCGCGGCGCGGCTGGACGGTGACGTCGAAGGTTTCCGCGCCGCGCGTGACGGTGAAGATCGTGGGGCCGTCGGCCATCGCCGCATCGATGAGCCGGATATTCGCCTCCAGCCCCTCGTAGGAGGCTTCCGCTGCGGACGCGCCGGCTCGCAGCGGGACGCCGCCGACGGCGAGCAGAAGGTCACCGGTCCGCAGGCCGGCCTCGGCGGCGGGCGATCCCTCAGGCGCAGCCAGCACCCCCGGCAGGTCGCCCCTGAGGCCGAACCGGCCGACGGCGTGGGGCCGTAGCGCGAGGCTGTACTGCCGGGCCGAATGCAGCGCCCAGCCGGCGGACCGCCGCACCACCGGGCAAAGATCGGTGTTGGCGTCCGACAGCCGCCACGCCACGCGCGCCACGCCTTGGTCGAGATCGGTGAGGGCGGCGAGGCGCAGCGCTTCATCGGACGCGGCTCCAGCCTCCGGCGTGACGCGCGGAGTCTGACTGCAGCCCGTGGCCGTCACCGCCACGACGGCGGCCAGCAGCAGGGGGAGGAGCGGGCGAGCGTGGATCATGCGTCCAAGAACACCATCGACCGGCGCATGACAACGGGTGGAAAGGCGGGAGGGCGACGGGTCGCTTTGTCGGTTCCTTAACAGGCGCTAATCACCTTGCACGGACGCGGGGCGTGGAACGGATCGATGAACCTGGACGGCAAGCGCATACTGGTCACCGGCGCCGACGGCTTCATCGGCTCGCATCTGACCGAGCGGCTCGTCGCCCGCGGTTGCGACGTGCGCGCCTTCGTCCAGTACAACAGCCTGGGCTCCCGGGGCTGGCTGGACGAGGCTCCCGCGGCGGTCCGCAAGGGCCTGGACGTCTTCGCCGGCGACATCCGCGATCCGCACGGGGTCCGCACGGCGATGACGGACTGCGACGTGGTCCTGCACCTGGCCGCCCTGATCGCCATCCCCTACAGCTACCACTCGCCCCAGACCTATGTGGAGACCAACGTCCTCGGCACGCTGAACGTGGTGCAGGCGGCGCGCGACCTGGGTGTGGAGCGGGTGGTCCACACCTCGACCAGCGAAGTCTACGGCACCGCCCGGTTCGTGCCGATCACCGAGGACCATCCGCTGCAGGGTCAGTCGCCCTATTCCGCCTCCAAGATCGGCGCCGACCAGATCGCGCTGAGTTTCCACGCCGCCTTCGGCACGCCGGTGACGGTGATCCGGCCGTTCAACACCTATGGGCCGCGCCAGTCCGCCCGGGCCGTGATCCCGACCGTGATCAGCCAGATCGCGGCGGGGGCTGACCAGATCAGGCTGGGCGCGGTCCACCCGACCCGCGATTTCACCTTCGTCGGCGACACCGCCCGCGCCTTCGAGGCCCTGGCCGAATGCGACGCCGCCGTGGGGCGGGTGGTCAACGCCGGCAGCGGTTTCGAGGTCAGCATCGGCGACACCGCGCGGACCATCATCGAGCTGATGGGCCGGGAGGTTTCGATCGTCACCGACGAGCAGCGGCTGAGGCCGGAGGCCAGCGAGGTCGAACGGCTGTGGGCCGACAGCGCCCTGATGCGCTCCCTGACCGGCTGGACCCCCGCCTACGGAGGCGGCGAAGGCTTCCGCCGGGGACTGGGGGAGACCATCGCCTGGTTCAGCGACCCGGCCAACCTCGGCCGTTACAGCCCGGATCGGTACGTCCTGTGAGCCGGACCGGCCTTCCGGCGCGGATCCTCGATGCGGTTCGGGCCGTTCTGCCCGAAACGGAGACCGCGACCCCCTTGCACGCCCCCGAGTTCCGGGGCCGGGAGTGGGACTACCTGAAGGACTGCCTGGACACCGGCTGGGTCTCCTCCGTCGGGGCCTATGTCGACCGGTTCGAGGCCGATCTCCAGACCCTCACCGGCGCCGCGCGAGCGGTGGCGGTGGTCAATGGCACGGCCGCGCTGGATGTCTGCCTGCGACTCGCCGGCGTCCGCCCCGGGGACGAGGTGCTCGTGCCGACCCTGACCTTCGTGGCCACCGCCAACGCCGTCACCTGCCGCGGCGCCGTTCCGCACTTCGTCGATTCCGAACCGCGCACCCTGGGCGTGGATCCGCAGCGGCTTGAAGCTCACCTGTCGAAGGTGGCGCGGCTGACGGACGGCGGTTGCGTCAACGTCGCCACCGGCGCGCCGATCCGGGCCCTGATGGTCATGCATGTCTTCGGCCATCCGTGCGACCTGGACGGCCTGATGGAGGTGGCCGGCCGCTGGCGGCTGGTTCTGGTCGAGGACGCGGCCGAGGCGCTGGGATCGCGCTGGCGCGGCCGGCATATGGGCACGTTCGGACGGCTGGCCGCCCTGAGCTTCAACGGCAACAAGATCATCACCACCGGCGGGGGCGGGGCGGTGCTGACCGACGATCCCGAACTGGGGCGGCGCGCCAAACATCTGACCACGACGGCCAAGGTCCCCCATCGCTGGGCCTTCGATCATGACGAGGTCGGCTGGAACTACCGCATGCCCAACCTCAACGCCGCCCTCGGCTGCGCCCAGCTGGAGCGGCTGCCGGACATGATGGCGCGCAAGGCCCGGCTGGCGGAGCGTTACGCCGCCGCCCTGGCGAACATCGAGGGGGTGAGTGTGCTCAAGCCCCGTCCCGGCGCCGAGGTGAACCACTGGCTGAACACCCTGCTCCTCGACAGTCCCGACCCCGGCATGCGCGACGCCGTGCTCGGGACGCTGAACGACGCCGGCGTCCAGGCGCGGCCGCTGTGGACGCTGATGTACCGCCTGCCGATGTACGCCGGATGCCCGCGGGACGATCTGCCCGTCGCCGAAGCGCTCGCGGCGCGGGTCATCAACCTGCCCAGCGGCGCGGCGCTGGCGGACCTCTAGCGGTCGAGGGGTCGGGCCGGATTGCCGACGACGACGGCGCCAGGCGGCACGTCCCTGGTCACCACCGCCCCCATGCCGATGACCGCGCCGCGGCCGATGCGCAGGGGCTTGCCCGGCGCGCCCTGCTTCAGCACGGCGCCCGTTCCCAGATAGACATCGTCCTCGATCACCGTATTGCCGTTGACGCAGACGCGGGGCGCCAGGGTGACGAAGTCCCCGATGACGCAGTCGTGGGCGACATAGCTGTAAAGGTTGGCCTGGAAATGTCGGCCGATCACCACATTGGCGGTGATCACAACATGGTCGCACAGGATGGCGCCCTCGCCAATCTCGGACGGGCCCCGGAAAACGCAGGTCGCCGCGACGATTGAGACGAACGGCCGTCCCGCCGCCTGCATGTCTGCATCGACCCGGCGTCTCTGCCCGGCGTCCGCGATGGTGATCGAGATGGCGGTTCCGGCTGGCGCCTCGTCCTGTTTTAGGACCGGAAGGCCGTTCACCGTCGGGCCCGCGCCTTCGAGCGTGAGGAAGCAGACGCTGTCCACTCCGGCCTGGGCCACGGCCAAGGGCGCCACTTCCCGGGCGAAACCGCCGGTTCCGCACAATCCGATTCGCATGCGATCCTCCCCGGGCATGGTAGCAGGTTGCTAAGGCGCGCGGCCTACAGCTTCGTCATGGAGGGGCGGTTGGCGAACAGGCGGATCTGTGTAGCGACCAGCGGGCGGGCCGACTACGGCCTACTCTACTGGCCGATGCGCGACATCGCCGCCGCCGAGCGCCTGTCGCTGCAGCTTCTCGTTACCGGGACCCATCTGGAGCCGCGCTTCGGCGAGACCGTCAGCCAGATCGAGGCGGACGGCTTCGCCATCGACGCCCGCCTGCCGATGGCCCTGATCGCCGACGATCCCGCCAGTCTGGCCCGCTCGTCGGCTCTGGCCTTGACCGGGACGGTGGAGGCGCTGGAGCGGTTGCGGCCCGACATCCTGATGCTGCTGGGCGACCGGTTCGAGACCCTCGCCCTGGCCCAGGCCGCGATGCTGGCCGGTGTGCCGGTCGCTCATATCGGAGGCGGCGACGTCACCGAGGGCGCCTTCGACGAGAGCATCCGCCACGCCCTCACCAAGCTCTCGCACCTCCATTTCGTCACCCACGATGAGGCTGCACGTCGGGTGGCCCGTATGGGCGAGGCGTCCGACCGGATCCATGTGGTCGGCAATCCCGGTCTGGACAGGCTGACCCGCGCTCCGGCCCTGACGCGCGATGCGCTGGAGGCCCTGGTCGGGCGGCCGCTGGGCGCTCGGAACCTGCTGGTGACCTTCCACCCGGTGACCGTGTCGCCGGACAAGGGACGGACGGAGCTTGAATCCGTACTTCGCGCGCTTGAGCCGCTCTCTGATGTCACCCTCTGGATGACGAAGGCGAATGCAGACTCGGGCGGGCAGGCGATCAATGACGCGCTCGAGGCCTTCGCCGAGGATCGGCCGAATGTGAGCCTGCATGACACACTGGGCGGTGCCTATCTGCCGCTGCTGGCCGCCTGTGACGCAGTGGTCGGCAACTCCTCCAGCGGTCTCGCCGAAGCGCCCTCGGTGGGGACGCCGACCGTGAACATCGGTCTGCGCCAGTCGGGGCGACGGGCGGGGCCTTCGGTCATTCACTGCGCCGCGGATCCCGACGCCATCTCCCGGGCCCTGGACCGCGCTATGGCTGGCGACGTGCCTGGCTTCGATAACCCTTACGGCGACGGCCGCAGCGCCGCCCGGATTGTCGAAGCCCTGATCTCGGCGCCCCCGCGCGACATCCTTCTGCGCAAACGCTTTGTGGACGACGAGGTCCCCCATGTCTGATCCGGTCCTCATCATCGCAGAAGCGGGTGTGAACCACGACGGCTCCCTGGACGATGCCTGCCGGATGATCGACGTCGCGGCCGAGGCAGGCGCGGACATCGTGAAGTTCCAGACTTTCGAGCCCGAGGCCGTCCTGACCGCCCGGGCCATGAAGGCGGCCTATCAGGAAACCAACACCGGCGAGGGCGGGACCCAGCTCGACATGGTACGCAAGCTGGCGCTGAGTCGCGATGATCACCGGTCGCTGGCCGACCGCTGCGCGCGGCGCGGCGTGCGGTTCATGTCCACCGCCTTCGACATGGGCAGCCTGGACTTTTTGTCCGGCCTCGACATGCCGGCGATCAAGATTCCGTCGGGCGACCTGACCTGGGGCTCCATGCTGCTGGCGGCCGCCCGGGTCGGCCCGCCGCTGATCGTCTCGACCGGTATGGCGACGCTGGACGAAGTGCGCGAGGCTCTGAAAGTTATCGCCTTCGGCCTGACGCGCGACGGCGATCCGACCGGCGCGGACGATCTGGATCAGGCCTTCGTCGAGGGACAGGCCGTCCTACGGGACAGGGTGACCCTGTTGCACTGCACGACGGAGTATCCGGCGCCGCTGGAGGCGATCAACCTGCGGGCCATGACGACCATGGCCGAGACCTTCGGCCTTAAGATCGGCTATTCCGACCACAGTCTGGGCCAGACCGTTGCGGTCGCCGCCGTCGGCCGCGGGGCCAGCGTGATCGAGAAACATTTCACCCTCAGCCGCGCCCGCCCCGGTCCGGACCATCCGGCCTCGCTGGAGCCCGACGAACTGGCCGCCATGGTCCGCGCTATCCGCGAGGTGGAAATCGCTCTCGGCCGGCCGGAGAAGCGGCCCGCGCCCGCCGAGATGGGTAATCTGACGATCGCCCGGCGCGCCCTGGTGGCGGCCCGGCCGATCCGCAACGGCGAAATCCTGACGCCTGACGCTCTGACCGCCAAGCGTCCGGCCGACGGTCTGTCGCCCATGCAGCAATGGCGCTTGATCGGAACGGCAGCGCAGCGCGACTATGCGCCCGACGATGCGCTCGAGGCGCCAGGCGAGGGGCAGGAGACAGCCTGATGCGACTTTGGGAAAAGGCCCTGATCGGCCCCGAGGCGAATTTCCGCGACGCCCTCAAGGCGATCGATGCGACCGGGGCCGGCATGGCCCTGATCGTCGACGCCGACCGGCGGCTGATCGGGGCCCTGTCGGACGGCGATCTGCGCCGGGCGCTGATCCGCGGCGCCGGGCTCGAGGATCCGGCGGTCGGCGCGGCCAATCTCGAACCCCTGTGCATCGATCAGCATCAGGACCGGGCCGCCACCCTGGCCATGCTGCGCGCCCACAGCCTGCGCCAGCTTCCGGTGCTGGACGACGGGCGACGGGTGGTGGGGCTGAGCACGGTCTCGGACTTCCTCAACATCCCGGTCCGCCGCAATGCGGTGGTGATCATGGCCGGCGGCAAGGGTGAACGTCTCGCCGAGCTGACCCGCGACATCCCCAAGCCGATGCTCAAGGTCGGCCCCCGGCCGATCCTCGACACCATCGTCGGCAACCTCGCCGGCCAGGGCTTCCGCCATTTCTGGCTGGCGGTGAACTACAAGGCCGAGCAGATCGAACGGCATTTCGGCGACGGCGGAGACCTGGGGCTCGACATCCGTTATTTGCGGGAGAGCCGGCCGTTGGGCACCTGCGGCGCGCTCAGCCTGCTGCCGGCGCCCGGGGAGCCGTTCGTGGTCACCAACGGCGATGTGCTCGCCAAGGCGGACTACGGCCATGTGCTGGAGTCCCACCTCGAATCCGGTGCGGCCGCCACCGTGGTGGTGCGCGACTATCAGATGCAGGTGCCGTTCGGGGTCGTGAACGCGGACGAGGGGCAGATTCTGGCCATCGAGGAAAAACCGACCCACAACTACACCATCAGCGCCGGGGCCTATGTGTTGTCGCCGGAAGCGCTCGGTCTTGTGCCGGCGGACGCCTATTACGACATGCCGGCCCTGATCGCCGACATGATCGCCAGGGGCATGGCCGTGCGGCAGCAACGCGCCGAGGGGTATTGGATGGACATCGGCCGCCCGCCGGACTATGCGCAGGCGAACGCGGATTTTGGTGGAGTGTTCGGGGCTTAGGTTCGACCATGGCCCTTTTGCCGACACAGGACGCCCCTAGATGAACCCGCATCTGACCAGAGCCAGGCTGAGGAAGCCGACCGGCCCCGGGGCGGCGGCCACATCCGGAATGATGATCTCGACCCTTTTCAGACGAAGGCCCAGGACGGGCGCCCCCCGGACGCCGCGGACGCCGGCCGGCGCCGTCGTCTGGGCCGTCGGCGATGTGCACGGCCGCCTGGATCTGGTGAAGCCCCTGGTCGAGGCCGTCCTGGCGGACGCGGACCAGGTCGCCGCCGACCGCAAGGTCGTGATCTTTCTCGGCGACTATGTGGACCGGGGGCCGGACTCCCGCGGCGTGATCCGGTTTCTCGCCGGCCTGCCGCGGGACCGGGGCGTCGAATGGCGCTTTCTCAGGGGCAACCATGAGGAGGCGATGCTCGACTTTCTGGATGATCCATCCGGCGGCGCCCGCTGGTGCGAATACGGTGGCGATGCGGCGCTGCGGTCCTACGGGCTGCGGCCGCCGGAACTGGCCCACCGGACGGAGGCATGGGCGCGCGTGGCGGCGGACCTCGCCCACAGGCTGACGCCGGGCGAGCGCGCCTTCCTCGAGGACCTTGAGCTCAGCGTCTCGATCGGCGACTATTTTTTCGCCCATGCCGGGGCCCGGCCGGGCCAGCCGCTCGAGCGGCAGACCGGGCGTGACCTGATGTGGATCCGCAACAGTTTTCTCGACAGCGACGTCGAGTTCGAGAAGATTGTGGTGCATGGCCATACGCCGACCGACGAGGTGTACGTCGACCGCCGCCGGATCGGCCTGGACACCAGGGCCTATGAAAGCGGTGTCCTCAGCGCCGCGCGGTTCGAGGGGTCCGGGCGGGCGCTCATCCAGGCCGTCGAGGACGGCGACGGCGCGGTACGGATATGCGCCACGGCCCTGGAGGCGGCAGGGGCGGTCGCCGGTTGAAG
>NZ_CALMZS010000098.1 GCF_937870815.1 uncultured Brevundimonas sp. | reverse complement strand
AGGATCTGGCCCATGCAGTTGTTGATCTTGTGGGCGCCGGTGTGGTTCAGCTCGTCGCGCTTGAACCAGATGTCGGCGCCGCCGTAGTGCTCGGTCAGCCGCTCGGCCAGGTACAGAGGGCTCGGACGCCCGACATAGTCGGTCAGGAAGCCGTCCAGCTCGGCCTGGAAGCTCGGGTCCGCCTTGGCCGCCTCATAGGCGGCGTTCAGCTCGTGAACCAGCGGCATCAGGGTCTCGGCCACGAACCGGCCGCCGTAGGGGCCGAAGCGGCCGTCGGCGTCGGGCATGGCGTAGCGGTTGGGCAGGATGGCGTTCACGGGGACAAACTCGCGCGGGGGAGCGGCGGAAATCAGGCCGACCGCACCGCCTCGAGAAACGCCGCGATCAGGGCAGGGTCCTTAACACCCGGCGCACTTTCCACGCCAGAGGACACGTCGACCATCGGCGCGCCCGAGACGCGCAGGGCGTCGGCGACATTGTCCGGCGTCAGCCCGCCGGCGAGGAACCACGGCCGGCGGAAGGCCCGGTCGGCCAGCAGGGTCCAGTCGAACCGCGCCCCGACCCCGCCCGGCAGGCGCGACCCCTCGGGCGGTCTGGCGTCGAACATCAGGTGATCGACGAACGGCTCCCAGGCCTCGGCTCCGGCGAAATCCTCATGCGTCCGGATCGGCAGGGCCTTGATGATCCCCGCTCCGGTCAGGGTCCGCACCCGTTCCGCGCGGGCCGGCGTCTCGGAGCCGTGCAGCTGGATCAGGTCGGGCTTCAGGACCAGGGCGATCCCGGTCAGCAGCAGATCGTCGGCGTCCACCGTCACCGCCACGATCTTCGCCTTGCCCCGCGCCCGCTCGAACAGGGTCGCGGCGTGGAGCGGATCAATGTGGCGCGGACTCTTCGGAAACACCACCGCCCCGACGAAGGCCGCGCCGCCGGTCAGGGCGGCGTCGAGCGTTTCCGGCGTGGTCAGGCCGCAGATCTTGACGGAGGTCATGGGACGATGACCTCAAGGCCCGCCGCTCCGGCCACGCGCGCCTGAATCGTGTCCAGAGTGGCCAGCCCGGCGCCGATTCGCAGGGCGGCGGCGATGTGCACGGCGTCCGGGGCGCGGACGCCGTCATCCCGCATCACCAGCAAGCGGGCCTGCCGAATATCCTCGGGCTGGATCGGCAGCGGCCTTCCATGGCGAGACATGATGTCCGCCAGAGCCGCCTCCAGCACCGGCGCCTGGTCCGTAGCCAGGAAGCCGCCGCGCGCCTTGGTGCGGATGGCCGCACTGAACTCCGCCGCCGTCCACTCGCTGATCACCCATGCGGCCCTCCGACTCAGCAGAGCCTGCGCCCGCGCCGAGTCAGGCTCGAACGTCAGGCCGGCGACCAGCACGCTGGTGTCGAGGTAGATGCTCAATAGCGGTAGTCGTCACGCATGGCGCGGACGGTGTCGACGGTCCCCGAGGTCGGGGTGCGGCCGGCCTCGCGCAGTCGGTCCAGCCAGGCCGGATCGATCGGGGGCTTGGGCGCGGCCGGCGCCTCCACCGGCACGACCCGCGCGACCGGGCGACCGCGCCGTGTGATGGTCACGGACTCGCCATCCAGCATCCGGTCGATCAGACGCGGCAGATGGTCCTTGGCCTGGGCGATCGAATATTCACTCATAACGCCATGATAGCCATCTTCATGGCCATGTTCAAATCGACGCCGGCGTTTCACGCGAAGATCGACATGACCTCCGCCTCGTCCAGCAGCCGCCACTCTCCCGGCCCCAGGTCGTCCGGCAGGGCCAGGCCGCCGATCCGTTCGCGGTGCAGGGCCTCGACGTGGTTGCCGACGGCCGCGAACATGCGGCGGACCATGTGATAGCGGCCCTCGGTCACGGTCAGCCGCGCCTCGGTCGGCGACAGGACCTCGAGCGCGGCGGGGGCCAGCGGCCGGTCCTCGCCTTCCAGCACCATACCGCCGGCGGCGAACAGCTCCGCCTCGGTCCCGGCCAGCGGCCGGGCCAGGGTGGCGCGATAGACCTTGGCCACATGGCGTTTGGGGCTGATCACCCGGTGCAGCAGGTCGCCGTCGTCGGTCAGCAGCAGCAGGCCGGTGGTCGCCTTGTCGAGCCGGCCGATGGTGGAGACGGCCGGGTCGCGGCGGCGCCAGCGGTCGGGCAGGAGGTCATGGACCAGGGCCCCGTCCTCCTTGTGCGAACAGGTCATGCCCGGCGGCTTGTGCAGCATCAGCACCAGGCCCGGCGGCGGATCCAGCGGCTCCCCGTCGATCCGCATCCGCGCCGGCAGGTCGGGCGTGACCGCGATCCGCCTCGACACGTCGGTCAGTTCGGCGCCGTCCAGCACGATGCCGCCGGCCCTGCCGAGACGGGCCATCTCGGTCCGGGAGCCGTAGCCCATAGAGCCGAGCAGGCGGTCGACCCGCATGGAGACCGGCTTGCTCACTTGACCGCCTCGATGACCTTGTAGCCGCCCTTGTCGGCGACGGGCCGGGAGCGTTTGAAGGCGGCGGCGATGTCGGCCTCATAGGGCAGGTGGCGGTTGGCCACGAGCCAGAGGACGCCGCCCTTCCCGAGCATGGCGGCGGCCTGACGGATGAAGGCCTGGCCCAGACGCCGGTCCTCGGCGCCGCCGTCGTGGAAGGGCGGGTTCATGACCACGAAGTCGAGATCGCCGTGGGCCTCGACGGTGCGGGCGTCGGCCCATTCGAAGCTCGCGCGGGGGTCGGCGACGTTGCGGCGGGCGGCCTCGACGGCGCGGCGGTCGAGATCGATCAGGCGCAGCGAGGTCACCGCCGGCGAGCGCAGCACCGCCGTGGCCAGGGCCCCGTGGCCGCAGCCGAGGTCGGCGCCGGCGCCCTTCAGCGGCGGCAGGGTCCGGGCCAGCAGCAGCGTCCCCGCATCGACCCGGTCCCAGGCGAAGACGCCCGGCTGCGACCATGCCTCCAGACCCGGCACGAGACGCGGCGCGCCCGCTTCGATGGCCTCGTCCAGACCGGTGACCGTCTCCGGCCTGAGCACCACGCAGCGCCGGTGATGCGCCCGGGCGCTCTCGCCGACCTCGACGCCGAAGGCCTCGAGTTCCTTCTTGAGGCGGGAGCCGCCCTTGTCCTTGGGGGCCATGACGTCGAGCCGGCCGCCGGGCTTCAGCGCCCGCAGGGCCAGGGCCAGGGCGTGGCGGCGTTCGAGGACCCCGGGCGGGGCGTAGATCATGATCTCGTCGGCCGAGCCTTCGGCCACGCTCTCGAGAGCCGTGGAGCCGGGGACCAGGGGCGAGGTCTGGATCGCGCCGCCGGGCGGATCGAACACCGCCGGCGGGCGGCCGTAGAGGAGGGTCGTCATGCCGCGGTCCATAGCGGCTTTGCCCCGCCGCGCGAACCCGTCAGGGCTCAGACCGCCGGCGCGGCCGCCACGTCCTCGAGCAGGGCCCGGAAGCGCCGCAGCGCCTCTCCGGCCAGGCCGGGGTCGTAGCGCATCGGCGGGGCGGTCATCGGCTCGTCGAAACTGTGGCTGCCGTCGGCGATCCAGGTCTCGACCTCCACGCCGCAGTCGCGAACCATCCCGTGGACCCGTTCGGCGTTGCGGACGGTGGTCAGGTGATCCGAACGGGCGATCACCGCCAGGGTCCTGGGGCAATGCCGCCACGGCCGCATCCGGTTGAGCGCGGCGACGCCGACATAGGGGTAGGCGAGGTAGGTGGCGATCACGCCGTCGAGGCCGACCGCGCCCGGGTCGGCGAGGCCGAGGGCCGGACGCGAGCGGTCGGCGCTCATGGCCTCCATGATGCCCCAGCCGCCGTGGCTCCAGCCGGCCAGGGCGATCCTCGAGGCGTCGACATCGGGCCGCCGCGACACGCCGTGCAGGGCGGCCAGGATGTCGCCGGCCCGCTCGGCGCCGCGCAGCAGCAGGCCGGTGCAGACCGTGGCCATGGCGAACTCCCGGCTCCAGCCGCGCGGGGCGTAGGAATCGACCGTGAAGGCCCGCCAGCCGGCCGCCTTCGCGACCCCGGCGTATTTCGGCAGATGGCCGCGCAGGCCGCCGCAGCCGTGGAACAGCAGCACCGCCGGCCGCGGCCGGTCGTCGTCGGGGCCGGTCATGGTGGTGTGGGGCTCGAGCCGGGCCCAGCGCCGGGAGAGGGTGTCCATAAGCGTCACCATAGCGAAGGGCGGGGGCGGCGGAAGCGGCGATCCGGCGACAGGGGTTTATCCGGGTGAAAACCGGAATTCGTGGTGGCGGAGTCGGCAGAGTCGGCAGGGACCGCGGAAATTCGCTGTGGCGGAGTCGGCAGAGTCGGCATCGGCCCCGGGTGGACCGTGAAACGGACGCCGGCCTGGGCGGCGGGCGCGAGGCTGAGACTGTCAAAGACCGGCGGGCATTATGGGGCCCCCGGCCCCTATGGCGGGTTCGTGACGCTGGCTTTTTAGCAGGGCGTTGGAATCGCGGGGTTTCGTCCGCGAAAATGTGATGGCGGGCGGCGGATCGCCAGCATTGCCTTGTCATCCCGGACAATCGCGCTGCGATTTCCGGGAGGTCTGGATCGACGGCAGGCCCGTCCCGGATCAGCGCTTCGCGCTGTCCGGGATGACAAGGCCCGCGTTCAGGCAGCGAGCGACCGCGTCGCAAGCGGCAGCGCCCTGAAAATCAATGCCGGAACACCCGCACCCCGGTGAAGGCCATGGCCACGCCCGCCTCGTCCGCCGCCGCGATGACCTCGTCGTCGCGGATCGAGCCGCCGGGCTGGATCACCGCCGTCGCGCCGGCGGCAACCGCCTCGAGCAGGCCGTCAGCGAAGGGGAAGAAGGCCTCGGAGGCGCAGGCCGACCCCTGGGCCAGCGAATGGGCCAGGCCCTTGGCCTCGCCGGCCTCGCGGGCCCGGATAGCGGCGATGCGGGCCGAGTCGCGGCGGTTCATCTGGCCGGCCCCGATGCCGGCGGTCTGGCCGTCCTTCGCATAGACGATGGCGTTGGACTTGACGTGTTTGGCCACGGTGAAGGCGAACAGCATGTCCTCGATCTCCCGCGGCGTCGGCTGACGGCGGGTGACGATCTTCAGGTCGGACGGGGCGATGCGGCTGCGGTCGCGGGACTGGACCAGGAAGCCGCCGGCCACCGAACGGAACACCTCGCCGGCCGCCAGCGGATCGGGCAGGCCGTCGGTCAGCAGCAGGCGCAGGTTCTTTTTGGCGGCGAAGACGGCTTGCGCCTCCTCATCGGCGCCGGGGGCGATGACCACCTCGGTGAAGATGTCGGTGATCAGCCGGGCGTCCGCCCCGGTCAGCGGCCGGTTGACCGCCACCACCCCGCCGAAGGCCGAGACGGCGTCGCATTCCAGCGCCCGGGCGTAGGCCATGGCCAGATCGGCGCCCACGGCGACGCCGCAGGGGTTGGCGTGTTTGACGATGACGCAGGCCGGGGCCTCGAACTCGGCGACCAGCTCATAGGCGGCGTCGGCGTCGGCGATGTTGTTGTAGCCCAGTTCCTTGCCCTGCAGCTGGCGGGCGTGGGCCACGCCGGGGCGGGCGGTTTCGCCGGAGACGGGGCCGGTGCGGTAGAAGGCGCCGGTCTGGTGCGGGTTCTCGCCGTAGCGCAGGGTCTGGGCCAGAGCGCCGCTGATCGATTTGCGGGCGGGGGCGGCGTCGCCGACTTGCTGCGCGAACCAGCCGGAGACGGCGGCGTCATAGGCGGCGGTGCGGGCGAAGGCGCGGGCGGCGAGGCGTTTGCGCAGGTCCAGCGTCGTGGCCTCGTCGGCCTTCAGGGCGTCGAGGATCAGGCCGATGGACTCGCCGTCCACCGCCACCGCGACATAGCCGTGGTTCTTCGAGCCCGAGCGGATCATGGCCGGGCCGCCGATGTCGATGTTCTCGACCACCGCGTCGAAGGCCCCGCCTGACGCAACGGTTGATTCGAACGGATAGAGGTCGACCCAGACGATATCGATCGGGCCGATGTTGTGCGCCGTCATCGCCTCGGCGTGGTCGGCGGCGTCGCGGACGCCGAGCAGGCCGCCGTGCACCACGGGGTGCAGGGTCTTGACCCGGCCGTCCATCATCTCCGGGAAGCCGGTCAGTTCGGCCACGTCCCTCACCGGCAGGCCGAAACCGGCGATCGCCGCCCGGGTGCCCCCGGTCGAGACCAGTTCGACGCCGAGGCCGTGCAGGGCGCGGGCCGCGTCCTCCAGCCCGGTCTTGTCGCTCAGCGAGATCAGCGCGCGCCTCGGCGCCACGCGGTCGGGCGCGGGGGGAAAGTCGGGAGCGGCGGGCATGGCGGCGTCCGTGTGCTGGCTGGGGGGGAGGGGGAGCGCCGCGCGTCTAGCACTGTCCGGCGGCGGATTGAACCGTGGAGGACGGATCGGAGGCGGAAACCGCCGCTTTGACGGTTCCGGTTTTCGACCTAGCTTGACTATCTGGCCGCCAAGGTTGGTTCTGACGCATGTTCGAGAGAGGCGAGACCGCTACGCCTGACGGCCTCGGAGGCCGCGTCAAGACCGTGCTCGTCTGGGCCGGCAGGGTTCTCGCCCTGCTGTGGATCGCCCTGTCTCTGCTCCTCGCGGCGATGAGCCTGGTCGGCTCCGGACCCCAAATCGTCGACCTGGCGACGACAGAAACCGTCTTCGGAATTTGGAGCGTCCTGGCCGTCCTCGATGTTCTTTTCGCCCTCGCCGCCATCCTTGGGGTCGGTGTCGCCCTCGTGCGCCGAAAACTGCTGCTTGCGCTGCTGTTCTCCCTCGTCGCATGGCCGGTGGGCTTCGTCATCGAAGCCAGCCGGTGTGATTACCCGGCCTGTCGCTCGATGGCCTGGGCGGCGTTGCCCGCATGGACGGGCGACTGGAGCATCCGCCTCCGGCCGGTGACCGATCCGCGCGAAGCCGAAAACATCGCCTCGGCGGCGCTGGACAAGGTAGTCTCCGGGTATAGCGCCTATTACCCGAAACGCTTCGACGACCACTGGATCGTTCCGACCATCAACGGCGACGGTTGGCCCGGCCCCAGCGCCGTGAGGATCGACACGCGCACCGCCGCGACGCGATTTGTCCCCTGCCCGGCGGATCGCATGCTCTGCGGCATGGAGCGCCCGGTGATGTCGCAGGCCGGGCAGGTTTTCAGCAACGCGCGCTGGGGGCTCTCCATGAGCTTTCCGGCCGGGCGGGCGGTGTGCATCGCGCGGCCGTATGAGGAGGCGCGGCGCGATGAGGCGCGGGGCTTCTACGCGATGATCCGCGACGCCGACACGCCCTGCGATATCGTCGATCCTTCTCGCACCCTGGGACTGGAAGCCCTGACGGCGCGGACGGTGACGGAGGCGCGCCAGGAGCCATGCAAGCCGCTCTCGCCGGCCCGCCTGAAGGCGTTCGGGGGTGCGGCCCCTGGTTTCGCCGGCCGCCAGAGCGTCGCGTGCGAGGAGGTTACCGAGGATCAGATTGCGGTCAGCGTATTTGCATTCGCAGAACCCGGAAGCGGGGCGCCGACCACCCTCTACGAGGCTTGGGTTCTGACCGATCCGGCCCATCTGCCCGAAGACGCTCGGGAGTTCGAGACCTTCCTGCGGACCGCACGGCTTCCCCCGCCGTCACGCTAACCGGACTCGGCCCCCGGTCGTGAGAGGTCCACCACGATCGGCTCGCCAACTCTTCCCGTCATCCTCGGGCTTGACCCGAGGATCAGACCGTCCGGTGCTCCGTCGAGCGGTTCACGGTCGCACCCGCGAGGCCGCCACCGTCGCACAGCCCGCCTCTCGCCTCTGATCCTCGGATCAAGTCCGAGGATGACGGCGGGGTGGGGTTCAGCCGGCTAGCTGACCAAAATCCACCACCACCGGCTCCCGCCCGATCAGCGTCAGGAACCGCCGGAAGTCCGCCTGCGCCAGCCCCGTCGTGGCGGTGTTGGTCAGGGGGTGGAAGTTGACCACCTCCGCGTCCCACAGGGCCTGGTCGAGGACGAAGGTGACGCGGCGGTCGGGGTCGTTGATCAGGCCCAGCGCCGTGACCGAGCCGGGGCGGACGCCGAGGGTCTCCCACAGCAGGGTCTCATTGCCGAAGCTGAGGCGGGCCGAGCCGATCCATTTGTCGGCCCGCTTCAGGTCGATGACCGTGTCCTGCCGGGCCGAGATCAGCCAGAGGCGGCCCTTCCGGTCCTTGAGGAACAGGTTCTTGGTGTGGGCGCCCGGCAGGGCGGCCTTGAGCTCCAGCCCCTCCCCGACGCGGAACACGGCCGGGTGGTCATGGGTGGTCTGGGCCACGCCGTTCGCGGCCATCCAGGCCAGCAGGCGGGCGCGGTCGTACAGGGGCGCGGCGGGCGGCTTGTCTTGGGTCATCGGGCCCAGCTAGGGAGGAGGACCCCTTCCGATACCGCCCGGAGCGCCGCCGTGGAACTGGAATGCTATCCGATGTCGGACCAGCCGTGCG
Organism: uncultured Brevundimonas sp.; assembly: GCF_937870815.1. Lineage (GTDB taxonomy): Bacteria > Pseudomonadota > Alphaproteobacteria > Caulobacterales > Caulobacteraceae > Brevundimonas. Next base: position 945 of record NZ_CALMZS010000098.1, on the reverse strand, counting down.
ACATGGTGCCCGGCCGACTGGAACGCGACTGGATGGACGCCTTCGCCAGCCGCCATCCCTACCGCTGCCTGCCGCTGACCATGGCCAACACCACCGGCTGGGAGATCCTGTGCCCGATCGGCTTCACCGCCGAGTGGAACGGCGGGCCGAGCCAGAACGACATCGTCATCACCCCCGACCGCCATTCGCCCAACCTGCACCATTTCGTCACCTCGCATTTCTCGCGCGGGGTGATGACCCTGCATCCGCAATACCTGTTCCGCACCCCGCCGGGCTGGGGCCTGCTGGCCGGCGGCGCCCCCAACCACGTCAAGGACGGCATCGCCCCGCTGACCGGCCTGATCGAGACCGACTGGCTGCCCTTCCCCTTCACCATGAACTGGCTGTTCACCCGGCCGGGCCGGGTCAAGTTCGAGCGCGGCGAGCCGTTCTGCTTCATCACCCCGATCGAGCACCGCAAGGCCGAACAGTTCCAGCCGGTGATCCGCTCGATCGATTCCAATCCGGTGATGAAGGGCCAGTTCGAGGCCTGGAACCGCCAGCGCACCGACTTCAACAAACGGCTGGCCTCGGGCGACCCCGACGCGGCCAGGGAGGCGTGGCAGCGCTTCTATTTCAAGGGCGAACTGCCCGAGGCGCTGGGCGCGGCCCCGGAGACCCACGCCAACAAGCGGCGGCTGAAGACGCCGAGGCTGGGGTGATGGGGGCTAGGGGCTAGGGGCTAGGGGAGAGATTTGGCGCCGACCCGGAGGCCGCAACCTAGCCCCTAGCCCCTAGCCCCTAGCCCCTAGACTCTGCCAATCACATCGGCCGCGGCACGCGCGGGCCGAGGTTCTGGACCACCTCGCGGGCGTCGAAGGCGTTGGGGTCGTCGGCCGGCTTCGGCCCGTTCCCGACCACGATCTCGGCGCTGGCCTCGTAGCGGTCGATCTCGCGGATATCCAT
>NZ_CALMZS010000097.1 GCF_937870815.1 uncultured Brevundimonas sp. | reverse complement strand
CGCGTCGTGGCCCGCGGGGAGATCGTCTGGATGGGGCGGATTCTCTGGGTCAGCCAATAGCCCGCGGCCCGCGAAAAGGCCGCCCCGAAGGGCGGCCTCTCCGGCCTCCCGCCGGGGTCAGCGGGTGACGTAGTGGGCGTTGACCCAACCGCCGTTGGCGAGCTGGACCCATTCGCCCTGCGAGCCCACGGCCGAGAAGGACTGGCCGGCCGAAAGGCTGCCGACCTGGCGGTAGTTGGTGCCCGGACCCGAGCGGACGCGCAGGTTGGTCGTGGCGCGGAAGGTGTCCGCGCTGCTGGCGTCGCTGTAGGCGTAATTCGAGTTGTAGGCACGGGCGCGCTGCTGGTTGCAGCCGATGTAGGAACCGGCGGCGGCGCCGGCGCCGGCGCCGACCGCGGCGCCGAGGGCGCGTTCATTGCTGGATATCCGGCTGCCCGCGAGGCCGCCGATCACGGCGCCGATCGCGGCGCCGACTTGCTGGCGACCGCCGGGGGCGTCGCAGTTGGTGATGCCGTTGGCCTGCTGGGCCATCGAGGCGGTCGGGACCGCGGTGACCAGGGCCGCCAGGGCGGCGGCGGTGGCCAGGGTGGTGTTCATGAACTTCGACATGGTCTCTCCAATTCATCGAGCTTGGTCGATGGCAGGAGAATGCGCCGCGGCGGATGAAGGCTCCCGGAGCCCCGCCGTTATGTTCGGTTCATGTTCGTCGGAGCGCCGCGGACCGTCAGGCGGCCAGTCGTCCGTTCGCCCCGTCCTCGATCAGCTGGATCGTCTGCGGCAGGCCGTAGATGGCGGCGAAAGAGCCGAAGCGCGGCCCCTGCGAGGCGCCCAGCAGCACTTCGTACAGCGCGCCGAACCACGCCCGCAGCGGCTCGAAGCCGTGTTCCTTGCCGACCGCATAGACCTCGGCCTGGATCAGCTCGCCGTCGGTGGTGTCGACGGGCAGGGCCTTCAGCCGCCCCGCCAGGTCGAGCAGCGCCGCCTTCTCCCGGTCGTCGGGCAGGCGGTACGACCTGGTCGGCTTGACGAAGTCCTCGTAATAGTTGAGCGCCCGGTCCATCAGCTGGTCGAGCAGCGGCTCGGTCTCGGGCGTGGCCTCGGGCAGGTAGCGGGCGAGATAGGCCCACAGCTGCGCCTTGTCCGACGCATTGGCCACCCCGACCAGGTTCAGCAGCAGGGCGAACGACACCGGCGAGGCATGCTCCGGCGGCGACCCGGCGTGGATCGACCAGACGGCGTTGTCGATCCGCCGGGCCGGCTCCTGCGTCTTCCAGGCCTCGATGGCCGCGAGATAATCGTCGATCGCCCGCGGAATGACGTTGAAATGCAGTGATTTGGCCGACTTCGGCGACTGGAACATATACCAGCTGAGCGACTCCGGCGTGCCGTAGCGCAGCCATTCGTCCATGGTCAGGCCGTTGCCCTTCGACTTGGAGATCTTCCTGCCCTCGACGTCGAGGAAGAGCTCGAAATTGAACCCCTCGGGCGGCGTGCCGCCCAGGGCGCGACAGATCTTGCCGCTCTCGCGCACGCTCTCGATCAGGTCCTTGCCCGACATCTCGTAATCGACGTCCAGCGCCGTCCAGCGCATGGCCCAGTCGGGCTTCCACTGCAGCTTGACATGGCCGCCGGTGACCGGAACCTCGGTGCGGCCGCCGCCCCCCTGCTCCACTGGGTCGTCGAAGACGATCGTGCCCTTGGCCACGTTGCGCTCCAGCGTCGGCACCTGCAGCACATGGCCGGTCACCGGGCTGACCGGCAGGAAGGGCGAATAGGTGGCGCGGCGCTCCTCGCCCAGGGTCGGCAGCATGATCGCCTGCACGGCGTCGAACCGCTCCAGCAGGCGCAGCAGCACCGCGTCGAAGCGGCCGGATCGGTACTGCTCGGTCGAGGACAGGAATTCGTAGTCGAAGCCGAAGCCGTCGAGGAAGGCGCGCAGGCGGGCGTTGTTGTGGGCGCCGAAGCTGTCGTGGGTGCCGAACGGGTCGCGCACCACGGTCAGCGGCTTGTGCAGGTCCTCGGTCAGCATGTGCGGATTGGGCACGCCCTCGGGGACCTTGCGCAGCCCGTCCATGTCGTCGCTGAAGGCGATCAGCCGGGTCGGCCAGTGGTCGCCGGTCAGGGCGCGGAAGGCGTTGCGCACCATGGTCGTGCGCGCCACCTCGCCGAAGGTGCCCATGTGCGGCAGGCCGGACGGGCCGTAGCCGGTCTCGAGGATCACCGGCCGCCGCAGCGCCTCGAAGGTCGCCAGCGCCTCTTCGGCCTTGCCGGAATCGATCAGCAGTTTGGCCGCGTTGCGCTCGGCGTCGCTGAGCCGCTTCTTCAGCACATGGGCCAGAAGGTTGCGGGCCTGTTCGAACGGCCATGATCGGGCGTCGCGCGCGAGGGGTTCGAGGTTCTGCAGCATGCGGAGGCTTTGCAGGGTCGGGGGGCGCGGGTCAACGGCGGGGGCTCTTCGGGCCCCGCGTCGGGGGGCGGCGAAATTTTTCCGTCCGGCCCGGCCCCGCGCCCTTGAAGCCCGGACGGCCGGGCCCAAATCGCGTTCGGGACCATGTTCCCGGCGTCCGAGCGGACGTCCTCAAGATCATTCGCCAACCGGCGGGATGAGACTGGGGCGCGGGCCAGACCCGCCGCGCTCATCCTGCCTCTTACAGGAGGTAGAGAGATGAACATGCGAAGCCTGACACCCTGGAGCCGCGGCGACCGTACGCCGGCCAATACCGGCGGCGGCGAAGCCGACAATCCGGTCCTGACGCTCCACCGCGAGATGAACCGGATGTTCGACGACGTGCTGCGCGGCTTCAACGCGCCGTTCGGCGGCGGACTGATCCGGACCAGCGGGCCCAGCCTCGACGTGGACGAGACCGACAAGGAATATCGCGTCACGGCCGAACTGCCCGGCCTCGGCAAGGACGATGTCGAGATCATCTGCCAGGAGGGTCTGCTGACCATTCGCGGCGAGAAACAGGGCGAGAAGCGCGAAGGACGCGGCGTCAGCGAGCGCTGGTTCGGCCAGTTCGAGCGCCAGCTGTCCCTTCCCGACGCCGACGAGAACCGGGCCCAGGCCTCGTTCCGCGACGGTCTGCTGACCATCACCCTGCCCAAGACGGAGCGGGCCCAGCAGAAGGTGCGGCGCATTCCGATCAACGACTCGTCGGCCACCACCCACTGACCGGGGCGCGCGGGCTCGCCGCCCCGCGCCCTTGGACCGACCCCGCCGGAGCATCGAGGGATCGCCGGAAATGGAACGTGTCGTGGTCGAAGCGCTGGCCAGCGGCTGGGCCGTCCGGACGCGGGCCTTCGACAATCTTCTGGTCTTCCGGTCGGGCCGGGCCGCGGAGCGGGCGGGCCGCAACCTGGCCCTCACCCTGGCCGGACTGGGCGAGCCCGCGGAGCTGCAGCTTCGGCTGAAGGACGGCTCGACGGCGGCCCGCTTCGTCTGCCTGCCGCCGACGGAGAAGGATCCCGATCCGCTGGTGGTCGGGGTGCGGCCGCGGGCGCGACGGAGCGAGCCGGGGCCGGCCCCGGCCCGGGGCGAAGCCCGGACGACGGGGATCTGAACGGGTCGCGCTTGACCCGGCCCCCGGCCCGTGGCCTTTGCCCCGGCCCATGAAGACCGCCGATTTCGACTTCGACCTGCCGGACGACCGGATCGCGCTGCGCCCGGCCGAGCCGCGCGATTCCGCGCGCCTGCTGGTGGTGCGGGACGGCGGGCTGGAAGACCGGATCGTCCGCGATCTGCCCGACTTCCTGCGGCCCGGCGACGCCCTGGTGTTCAATGACACCCGGGTGATCCCGGCGCGGTTGTCGGGGGTGCGGGAGCGGGTCGGACCTGAGGGCGAGATGCTGACCGTGGTGGTCGAGGCGACCCTGCACCACCGCGACGCGCCGGACGTCTGGTCGGCCTTCATGAAGCCGGGCAAGCGGATCAAGGCGGGCGACCGGGTGCGGTTCGGGACGGAGAGCGACTCCGCCTGCCTGCTCGGCCGGCTCGACGCCACCGTGGTCGACAAGGGCGAGGACGGCCTGGTCACCCTGCGCTTCGACCTGTCGGGACCCTTCCTGGACGAGGCCATCCGCGACGTCGGGGTCATGCCCCTGCCCCCCTATATCGCGGCGAAGCGGCCCGGGGACGACCGCGACCGGTCGGACTACCAGACCCTGTTCGCCCGGTGGGACGGCTCGGTCGCCGCGCCGACGGCGGGGCTGCATTTCACCCCGGCGTTGATGGAGGCGATCCGGGCGAAGGGCGTCTCCACCCATGCCGTGACCCTGCACGTCGGGGCCGGCACCTTCCTGCCGGTCAAGGCCGAGGACACCGCCGACCACAGGATGCACGGCGAATGGGGCGAGGTCTCCGCCGGGGTCGCCGCCGCCCTGAACGGGGTGCGCGCCGCCGGCGGCCGCATCGTCTGCGTCGGCACCACCTCGCTGAGGCTGCTGGAGAGCGCCACGGGCGAGGACGGCGTCGTCCGGCCGTTCCACGGCGACACGGCCATCTTCATCACCCCCGGCTACGCTTTTCGCGCCTGCGACGTGCTGATGACCAATTTCCACCTGCCGAAGTCGACCCTGTTCATGCTGGTCAGCGCCTTCGCCGGGCTGGAGGCGATGAAGGCCGCCTATGCGCATGCGGTGAAGGACGGCTACCGCTTCTATTCCTATGGGGATGGGAGCCTGCTGTTCCGCGCCTGAGTCCGAGAGTCAGACGGCCGCGCGCCAAGGATCGAGCAGCTGGATCGGCAGGCCCGTGAAGTCGCGGACGTTGCGCGTGGCCAGGGCCGCTCCAGCCACCGCGACGATGCCGGCGATCATCATGTCCGAGGGCTGTGAGGCGGCCCCCCCGGCTTCCCGCAAGGCCCTCAGGCGTCCGGCTTCGCGCCCGGCCGGTTCGTCCAGCGGCAGCACGGTCAGGGCGGCGGCGAAGGCCTCGAACCGCCTTTGCAGGTCGTTTCGGCGCCGACCCCCAGGTAAGCGTCGCAGGCCGAATTCGATTTCCGCCACCGTCACGGCGGTGGTGCTGAACGTCGTGTCGCCCAGTCGGATCAGCCAGTCCCGCACCGCCGGGTCCGGCGACGGTTTCATCAGCTCCGAGACCACATTGGTGTCGAGGACGATCATCGGCCGCCCGGCCCTTCAGCCGAGGTCCGGCGCCGGCCGGTCCCCCCCACGAGGCGGCGGGGTCAGGTCCATCCCGGTCTCGCTCTCGAAAAGTTCGCGCGACAGCGACCACAGGTCCTTGCCGGTGACTCCGCCGACCGCGCGGCCCAGAATAAGGCGGGCCTCCTCCTCCATCGAATGACCCTGGCGGGCGGCGCGCACGCGCAGACGCTCCTTGATGTCGTCCTCGAGGTTGCGGATGGTCAGGCTGGCCATGATGACATCTGTATCACAAGGGTGATTGCAATGCTAGCAATGCAAGCGCGACGTCGCCGTCTGTGGCCAGCAGGCCCGGCACGTCCTAAATGCCCGCTCCCGACAAGGATTGAGTCCCGCTTGCCCTTCGCCTTCGACATCACCGCCACCGACGGCCGGGCCCGCACCGGAGTGCTGAAAACCCCGCGCGGCGACATCCGCACCCCCGCCTTCATGCCCGTGGGCACGGCGGCCACGGTGAAGGCCCTCACGGCCGATCAGGTGGCCCAGACCGGGGCCGACATCCTGCTGGGCAACACCTACCACCTGATGCTGCGGCCGGGGCCGGAGCGGATGCAGCGGCTCGGCGGGCTGCACCGGTTCATGGGCTGGGACAGGCCGATCCTGACCGACAGCGGCGGTTTCCAGGTCATGTCCCTGGCGGGCATCTCGAAACTGACGGAGGAGGCGGTGACCTTCGCCAGCCATATCGACGGCTCGAAACATGTGCTGACGCCCGAGCGGTCGATCGAGATCCAGGCCGACCGCATCGGCGCCGACATCTCCATGCAGCTGGACCAGTGCGTCTCATGGCCGGCCGAGGAACCCGCGGCCCGCGCCGCCATGGAGCTGTCGGCGCGCTGGGCGCAGCGCTCGAAGGCCGCGTTCGGAACACGCGAGACCCAGGCCCTGTTCGGCATCCAGCAGGGCTCGACCTTCGAGACCCTGCGCCGGGAATCGTCGGACCGGCTGCGCGAGACCGGTTTCGACGGCTACGCCATCGGCGGCCTGGCCGTCGGCGAGGGCCACCAGGCCATGTGCGAGGTGCTGGACTATGCTCCGGACATGCTGCCCGCCGAGCGGCCGCGCTATCTGATGGGCGTCGGCAAGCCGGTCGACCTGGTCGAGGCGGTGGGACGGGGCGTCGACATGTTCGACTGCGTGCTGCCGACCCGGGCCGGGCGCCACGGCCAGGCCTGGACCTGGAGCGGGCCGATCAACCTCAGGAACGCCCGCTTCGCCGAGGACCAGGACCCGCTCGATCCTGACGTGCCCTGCCCGGCTTCCACCGGCTATTCCAAGGCCTATCTGCACCACCTGATCCGGGCCGACGAGATTCTCGGCAAGGTGCTGCTCAGCTGGCACAACATCGCCTTCTTCCAGGCCCTGACCGCGGCGATGCGGGCGGCGATCGCCGGGAAGAGGTTCGAGGCCTTCCGCCGCGACTTCCACGGCCGTCACGCGTCGAACTAGCGCTGGCTGTGGCCCCGCGGCCGAAACCAGCCGGGTGCGGCCGGAGGCGCGCAATCGCGCTGCATGCCTGTCCCCTTCAGGAAGGCGCGCCGCATCCGCCCGGCCTGGATGGCCGACTGGACGTGACGGCTGTGCTGCTCGGCCCCGGAGAGGTGGCGGATCCAGCTGCGCCCCGGGATGAAGTCGGTCGTGGCGTCGCGGACGGCGTCCAGCGCCGCCGCCGCCGCCGCGTCGGCGGCCCGTTCGCTGGGGAAGGCGCCGTCGGGGGACGGCGGCTCGTCGGCGTCGGGGCCCAGGGCCTCGTTCAACCGCGCGATCTCGGCCCCGATGGTGGCGCACTGGTCGAGGTTGCGCAGGTCGTAGGGATTGGCCTCGGCCTGGAGCAGGACGGTGGGGATATGCTCGCGGCGCAGGTTGATGTCGTCCAGCGGGGCGGTCGCCGCCGCGCCGACCCCGGCCCCGAACTGGCGTGCGCCATCCATGGCGGATCGCCCGGCGTTGCAGGCGGACAGCGGGATCAGGACGACGAGGACCAGAAGGGCGCGCATATCCCTTTGAACCACGGCCGGCCCGCCGCCGGAAGCGTCCGCGCTCCGGGGCTTCAAGCTCGCCTTTTTTCGATTGGCTTGCCGGCGTTTGGGAGTAGTGTCCCTCGCGATGATCCAGGCGCTCAAAAGGTGGTTAGCGCAGCTGAGCTGCAAGCATAGCTACCGCTACAGCCGCAGCAAGCCGGGAACCTTGGTCTGCAAGCATTGCCGCCGCCGCAAGCCGAGGCCCGAAACCTGATTCACCCGCCGCCTGGTGGCGGCGTTGTGGGCCGTCGCCCTGGAAGAATCGACGTTCTGATGGGGCATGGCGAACTCCTTTCGGTGTTCCACGACAACCGAAACGGCCCGGCCTTGTTCCAGAAAAGGGGTTGGGTGGTACGTCCTCTCGGGCTCGAACCGAGGACCCTCTGATTAAAAGTCAGATGCTCTAACCAACTGAGCTAAGGACGCATACCCACGCGGCCCGCGCGTGCGGACCGCGACGCGCCTTCTGTTGCAAAGCGCGGCCGGGGTCAAGCGCCGCCTCGACGGTTGCGGCGGTCAAAGCTATTCAAACCCGATGAAACCTCTGTCCGGCCTGCGCATCCTCGAGTTCGACGGCCTCGGGCCGGTCACCTTCGCCGGCATGGTCCTGGCCGATCTCGGGGCCGATGTTCTGCGCCTGACCCGGAGCGCGGCGGCCGGCGCGGCGGCGTTCACCGAGGTCGGCGGCGAGGTGCTGCACCGCGGCCGGCCGGCCGTCGCCGTCGACCTCAAGGACCCGGCCGACCTCGACCGGGTCCGGGAACTGGTCGGCCCGGCCGACGCCCTGATCGAGGGGTTCCGGCCCGGGGTGATGGAGCGGCTCGGTCTCGGACCGGAGGTCTGCGCCGGGCTCAACCCCCGCCTGGTGTTCGGCCGGATCACCGGATGGGGGCAGACCGGCCCGATGGCCCGGCGGGTCGGGCACGACCTCAACTACATCGCCCTGTCCGGAGCCCTGGCGATGACCGGAGAGCCGGACCGGCCGCCGCGGCCGCCGCTGAACCTGGTCGGCGACTACGGCGGCGGGGCCATGCTGCTGATCACCGGCCTCCTGGCCGCCCTGCTGGAGGTCCGCACCACCGGAAGGGGACGCGTCGTCGACGCCGCCATGACCGACGGGTCGGCGCTGCTGACCAGCCTCTTCCACGCCCTGGCGGGGCGCGGCCTGTGGAGCGAGGCGCGGGGGGCCAATCTGCTCGACGGAGGGGCCCCCTTCTACCGCTGCTACGCCTGCCGCGACGGCCGCTTCGTGGCCGTGGGCGCGCTGGAGCCGCGATTCTACGCCGCCCTGCTCGAGGGTCTCGGCATTCCGCCCGCGGAGGCGCCGCAGTCCGACGCGGCCGGATGGCCGGTCCTGCACGCCCGCTTCGCGGCCGTCTTCGCCACGCGGGACCGCGACGACTGGGCGGCGCGATTCGAGGGCGTCGACGCCTGCGTCACCCCGGTGCTGAGCCTGGCCGAAGCCCCGCACCATCCGCACAACGCCGCGCGCGGAACCTTCGTCGACGAGGGCCTCGTCCAGCCGGCCCCGGCCCCGCGGTTCGACGGCGCGGCGCCGCGGCCGGAGCCGCAGCCGCCGGCCCTGTCGCTGGACGGCGCCGCGGCGCGCTGGCGCTGAGCGGCGCTCAGGCGACGGCGGCGCCGGCGAGGTCGGGACGGCTGGCGGCGCAGGCCTCGGCCAGGGTCCGGGCCAGCACGGCCGGATCGATCGGCTTGGTCAGGAAGGCGTGGACGCCGGCGGCCTCCCAGGCCGCCCGATGGACGTCGAGGGCGTTGGCGGTCAGGGCCACGACCGGCGTGCCCCCGTTCAGCGCCCCCTGACGAATGCGCCGGGTCGCCTCGAGGCCGTCCATGACCGGCATCTGCATGTCCATCAGGATGGCGTCGAAGCGTTCGGTCGCGGCGGCGTCGACAGCCTCGGCGCCGTTGTGCACGAGGGTCAGGCGGCAGCCGTGGGGCTCGAGCAGCAGGCCGAGGATGCGCCGGTTCACCTCGTGATCGTCGGCGGCGAGGATCGACCGGCCGCGCAGCATGTCCGGGATTTCGGGCCGGGGCTCCGGTCCGGCCGGAGAGCCGGCGGCCTCGGCCATGGGCAGGACGAGGAGGAAGGTCGAACCTTCGCCCAGGGTGCTGGAGACGGTCAGGGCGCCGCCCATGATCTCGGCCAGCTTGCGGCTGATCGACAGGCCGAGGCCGGTGCCCCCGTGCCGCCGGGTCGTGCCGGCGTCGGCCTGCTCGAAGCTGTTGAACACCTGGGCGAGCCGGTCCGCGGGAATGCCGCAACCGGTGTCCGACACCGCGACCGACAGCCGGGCGCCGTCCCAGTCCACGGCCACGACGATCTCGCCCCGCTCGGTGAATTTCACCGCGTTCGAAAGCAGGTTGAAGAGGATCTGCTGGAACCGCAGCGGGTCGGTGCGCACCGTCTCCGGCACCTCGGGGGCGATCCGCAGCGTCAGCCGGACCCCGTTGGCCCGGGCTCGCGGCTCCCACAGCCGGCCCAGCGTCGCCAGCCGCTCGCGCACGACCATGTCGGCGCTCTCGACCTCCATCTTCCCGGCCTCGATCTTGGAGAAGTCGAGCACGTCGTTGAGCAGGCCCATCAGCACGTCGCCGGCGTCGATCAGCATCGACACGTGCTCGCGCTGGCGGGGGTCGAGGCGGGTGCGCCGCAACAGGTTGGCGGCCGAGATGACCGCGTTCATCGGGGTGCGGATCTCGTGGCTGACCACGGCGAGGAAGTCGGACTTGGCGGCGCTGGCGATCTCGGCCTTCCGGCGGGCCCGCTGCTCGGCGTCGCGGGCCGACTGCAGGGCGGCCGTGGTCATCGAGCTCTGCCGCACGGCGACCACCAGATGGCTCATGTAGAGCAGGCATCCGATCGGGATCAGCAGTTGGTGCCAGGCCTCTCCGAGCACGGCCCCGAGGGCCGGCAGGCCGAGGAAATAGGCCGCGTGCGAGGCCACCGCGGCGATCAGGACCGGCCGCACGTGGTGCATGTGCAGGCTGACGTGCAGCAGGCCGCCGGCGCACTGGATCATGGCGAAGATGCGTCCGACCTCGCCGCCGCGGAACCAGAGATAGGTGGTGATGGCGCCGTAGACGACGACTCCCAGCACCGTGACGGCCACGCACAGCATCACATAGGCCGGGCCCGGCTCCCACGACGGTTGCCGGCGGAACCGCCGGAACACCAGCCAGTCGAGACCCTGGGTGGCCAGCACGGCGATGAACCAGACGGCCGGCCAGATTCCGGGAACCATGAACCAGGCCGTGGCCCCGATGAAGGCGGCGAGGGCGAGCCGGGTCTTCAGCTCCCGGAATCGCACCTGGGAAACCATGGCGTAGGCGGTCACGGTCATCGGAGGCCCCTCCAGTCCGTCACATTGGGGGCAAATGGAAAAGGATTGGTTGCCGGGCGGATGACCGGGGCCCGGTTCCCCGCTATGGAACAGTCAATACGGCCGTGCGTTGGAACGCCGATCCGGGGAGCTGCTGATGAAACGCCTTGTCGCCCTTGTCGCCATCGCCGCGGCGGTCGTGCTGACCGCCTGCGAGGACCCGCGTCCGGCCGAACCGGAGGTGATGGACACGCCGATGGAGGAGCCGGTCGCGGCCGCCGTCGAGGACGTCCAGGCCCCGGTCGCCGCGCCCGAGGCGGCCGACACCCCCCCGGACAACAGCACCTCGCCGGCGGCCAAGCGCAGCTCGGAGGAATCCGTCCAGCCCGACAGCGAAACCCTGTTCTACTGACTTGCCGGAAGGGCGGCGCGCAGGATGCGCCGCCGTCGGACCGGACTCCGCCCGTGGCCCGCCGGTTCCCGAGCGCCCGCCCGTTGATGAAGGTATCCGTTTGACGCCGAGGCCCGCCCTGTTTCTCTCCACCGCGGCGGGGCTCGCAGTTCTGGCTTCGGCCGCGGCCGCCGACCCCCGGGCTCACGTCCGCGGCGACATGGATACGGCCCTGCGCGAGCAGCTGCAGCAGGCCATCGGCGAGGCCGACGGTCCGCCGTCCAGCCGGTTCGAGGCGCGGCGCCGGGCGCGCGGCGCGGCCGAGGCGGCCGAGGCCCTGCTGCGGTCCGAAGGCTATTACCAGCCGGTCCTCGAGGACATCGTCGAGGGCGAGGAGGGGCCCGTCGCCATCGTCGCCGTGACGCCCGGCCCCCGCTTCGCCCTGGGCGATCCGGTCGTCAACTGGATCGAGCCGCCGCCGGCGCCGGCCGTGCAGGCGGAGGTGCTCGGCGAGCTCGACCTCGAGGCCGGCGATCCGGGCCGCGCCGTCGACGTGATCTCCGGAGAGGGACGGGTCGTCGCCGGCCTGACCCGCAGGGGCCACGCCGACGCCCGCGCCGAGCCGCGCCGCGTGGTCGTCGACCATGCCACGCTGACGGTGCGGCCGACCTACAACATCGTCGCCGGCCCCCTGGTGCGCCTCGACGGCGTGCGGCTGGAGACGCGCGGCCCGACCAGTCCCAACTGGGTCGCCGGCCTGGCGCCCTGGTCCGAGGGCGAGGTCTATGATCCCGAGGATGTCGCCGAGCTGGAGCGTCGTCTGCTGGAGACGGGAGTTTACGACGGCGTCGGCGTCGCCCTGGCGCCGGCGGCCCAGACCAATGCGGCCGGCCGCCGTCCGATCATCGTGACCCTGGCCGACCGGCCGCGGCGCATCCTCGAGGCCGGCGCGACCTTCTCGACGGCCGAGGGCTCTGGCGTCGACCTGCTGTGGACATGGCACAACCGCTTCGGCCGGGCCGACACCCTGGTCTGGCAGGCGCGCGCCGCCGACGTCGACAGCCGGCTGGGCGTCGACCTGCGCCTGCCCCACTGGCGCAGGCCGGGCCGGACCCTCAGATTGTCGGCGGCGGTGCTGAACGAGGACACCGACGCCTATCGCCGGACCGCCGCCGTCGCCGCCGCCGACCTGCAACAGCGCATCGGCAAGACCTCGTGGTTCAGTTACGGCGTCGGGCTGGACGCGGGCCGGTACGACGAAAACCGGTTCGATCCCGTCACCGGGGCGCCGGTCAAGTTCGAGCGCGAACTGATCATCCTGACCGGGCGCGGCAGCGCCTATCTCGACCATTCGAACGATCCGCTGGACCCGACCACCGGCTGGCGGCTGACGACCTCCGTCCAGCCGACCGCCGTCTCGGGCGAGGACAGCACCGTGTTCCTGCGCGCCGAGGCGCAGGCGACCGCCTATCTGCCGGTCCAGGACAATGCCAGGACCGTGCTCGCCGGCCGCGTCCGGCTCGGGTCGATCATGGGCGGCGAGGAGCTGACCGTTCCCTCTGACCGGCTGTTCTATTCCGGCGGCGGCGGCTCGGTGCGCGGCTACGAATACCAGGGGGTCGCCCCCCGGCTGCCGGACAATACCCCGCGCGGCGGCCTGAGCCTGTTCGAGGCCTCGGCCGAGGTGCGGCGGAACCTGTTCCGGAACTTCCAGGGCGTGGTTTTCGTCGACGCCGGCTCGGTCGGCTTCGACCAGGCGCCGGACTTCAGCAACATGCGCTACGGCGCCGGTTTCGGCCTGCGCTACAAGCTGCCGTTCGGGCCGATCCGGGCGGACATCGCCTTCCCGATCGACAAGCGCGAGGGCGACGCCGACTTCCAGGTCTACGTCAGCATCGGACAGGCGTTTTGACCGACACGCCGCCCCCTTCGGAAGCCCCTGAAACGCCGGCGGTCAAGGCGCGGAAGAAGCGCACGCGGCTGCAGGCCCTGGCCTTCTTCGGCGGCGTGGGCGCGGCGATCCTGGCCGCCCTGCTGCTGGTGACCGCGGTCGGCGGGCGGATGTATCTGCTGTCCGACTCCGGTCGGGGCCTGGTGACCAGTTTCGTGGCGGGCAAGAAGCTGGGCCGCTACGGGCGGATCAACGTGGAGGGGGTGCGCGGCGACCTGTTCGACGACTTCACCATCGAGCGGGTGACGGTGACCGACGCCGACGGGGTCTGGCTGGAAGCCCGCGAGGTGCGGGTCGACTGGAACTGGTGGCCTCTCGTCCTGCGCCGGTTTCACGCCACCCAGGTCGAGGCCGGGGTCGTCCGGCTGATCCGCCGGCCGCTGATCGAGCCGCGGACCGAGCCGCCCGGCCCGCAGCCGCTGTCCGTCGACATCGACCGCTTCTCGGCCGACATCGAACTGCTCGAAGGCTTCAGCAAGGAATACGGCCGCTGGAAGCTCGCGGGCGAGGCCCAGGTTCCGCGCAGGGGTACGAAACGGGTCGTGGTCATCGCCGACAGCAACAGCCGGCCCGGTGATTTCGTGCGTCTGACCGCGGCGGCCACCGACGATCTGGCCGACCTGCGGCTGAACCTGCGCGCGCGGGAGGCCCGCGGCGGGCCGATCGCCGGCGCCCTGGGCTATTCGCCGGACGAGCCCTTCCTGGCCACGGCGGTGGTCAATGGCGAGGTGGTCGACGCCGAAATGCGGACCGGCGGCTTCACGCCCCTGATCATCAAGGGCGTCTATGGGCCCGAGCGGACCAATATCGCCGGCTTCGTGGACTTTTCCGGGTCGGACCTGCTGGATCCCTTCGTGCGGCGCATCGGCCGCACCGCGCGGTTCGCCCTGGCCACGGCGCCCGACCGGAATGGCGACGGCCTGCAGGGCGTCGGCTGGCGGCTGGTCGCCGAAAACCTGAGCTCGCGCGCCAGCGGCCTGATCCGCCTCAGGGACCGGCGCGTGCCGCGCGGGGTGCGCATCAACGTCTCGACGCCGTCGCTGTCGCGGCTCGTCGGCCGGCCGGCCGGCGGCGGCGCGACCTGGACCGCGCTGTTCCGCGGGGACACGGGCCGCTGGAGCCTGGACGGTTCGATCGAGGTGCTCGACGCGAACCTGTCCAGCTATCAGGCGCAGCGTATCCGGGGTCCGGTCAACATCCGCGCACGCGACGGCCGCTACGACATCGACGGCGACATCCAGGCGGCGGGCGGCTCGACCGCGGGCGTGGTCGGCGGCCTGCTCGGACCGGCGCCGCGGGTCCGCTTCGAGGCCGCCCGGCTGGTCGACGGCTCGGTCCTGCTGGAGCGGCTCGACGCCGAGGGGCGGGCGTTGAAGGTCACCGGCACGGGCGGACGCAATCTGCTGGGCGGCCTCGGCTTCCGGGGCCGGGCGGAGATCACCGACGCCAGGCGGCTGCGCCCGGGCGCCGAGGGCGCCTTCGGCGGCGGCATCGCCGCCTCCATGCCGCGCCCGGGCGCGCCGTGGCAGGTCACCTTCGACGGGCGCGGACGCGACTTCGCCCTGGGCGTCGGCGAGCTGGACCGCCTGATCGGCCGGAGACCGCGCCTGCAGCTGGTCGGATCCCTCGACGACGGCCGGGTGGTCCTCGACGCCGCCCGGCTGACCGGGGCGCACGGAAACGCCGCCGCCCGGGGGTTCGTCGAGGGCGACGGCCGTCTGCGCCTGGCGATGAACTGGAACGCGCGCGGGCCCTTCGGCGTGGGTCCGCTGGAAATCGACGGAGCCATGACCGGAAGCGGCACGGTCGGCGGCGTCCTGGCCCGGCCGACGGCTGACCTGAGGGCCGGCTTCGGGAGGGTCGGCGCCGGCGCGCTGATCCTCACCGATGCGGTGATGGACCTGAATTTCAGGCGCGGGGCCGACGCCTCCGACGGGCGCATCTCCGTGGTCGCGGGCTCGAACTACGGGCCGGCCCGGGCGAGTGGAAACTTCCATCTCGGCGGCGACCGCATCCGGCTGAGCGACGTCGACCTCGACGCGGGCGGGGTGACGGCCGCCGGGGCCATCGCCCTGTCCAACCGCTTCCCCTCCAGCGCCGACCTGACCTTCACCGCCCGGCCCGGCGCCTTCCTCGCCTCGGGCACGGCCGACGGCCGCATCCGCCTGACGGAGGGAGCCGGGGCGGAGACCGCGATCCTCGACGTCAGCGGCCGCAACGTCCGCCTCACCGGATCGTCCTGGGTCATACGTTCGCTGGAGCTCGACGGCCGCGGCACGCTGGACCGCCTGCCCTTCACGCTCAGGGCCGACGTCGCCGGGGCGACCCCGGTCAGCTTCGACGGGACCGGAGTCTATTCCCGCCAGAGAACCGCCCAGACCGTCGTGCTGGAGGGCTCCGGCCGGGTCCGCGAGGTCGCCTTCGTCACCCGCAATCCCGCCGTCGTCGCCCTCGCAGGCGACGGTCGCGTGGTCCGCGTCGATCTCGGCGTCGGCGGCGGCGTGCTGACCGGCGAACTGCGCCAGGATTCCCGCGCCGCCATTGTCGCGGCCGACCTGACCAGCGTCGAACTGGGGGCCCTGGCTCCGGACCTGCGCGGACGCGCGACCGGGCGGATTTCGCTGCGGGGGGCCGGCGCCGATCTGTCGGGCTCGGCCAATGTGACGCTGGACGATGTGCGCAGCGTCGACGCGCCGCGCGGGCTGGCGGTCGACGGAACCCTGAACGCCGTGCTGGTCGACAACAGCCTGCGGATCCAGGCCCGCGTCGCCGACGCGGACGCGGTGCGCGCCAGCGCCGACCTCACCCTGCCGGTCGAGGCGTCGGCCGCGCCGTTGCGGCTGGCGGTGGTGCGCACCCGGCCGATGTCCGGCGCCATCGACATCCAGGGACAGGTGCGGCCGGTCTGGGACCTGTTCCTGGGCGGAGAGCGGTCGCTGTCCGGCATCGTCAATGCGCGCGCCACCCTGGCCGGGACCATCGCGGCGCCGCGCATCAACGGCCGCATGGACCTGTGGCAGGGCGGCTTCCGCGACAACGCCACCGGCCTGCAACTGCGCGACGTCACCCTGGCCAGCCGGTTCGACGACACCACCGCCCTGGTCGAGAGCTTCTCGGCCACAGACGGCTCCGGCGGGAGAATTTCCGGCGACGGCCGCATCGGCCTGCGCGAGGGTTCGGGATCCAGCGTCGAACTCACCCTCGCCCGGTTCCGGATCATCGACAACGACATCGCCGAGGCCCGGGCCTCGGGACCGCTCGGCGTCGTGCGGGCCGAGGACGGCAAGATCCAGCTGACCGGCCGGATCGACATCGACGAGGCCCGCATCCAGGCCAATCCGCCCGGATCGCGAGGGATCATCGAGATGGACGTGGTGGAGATCAACAAGCCCGGCGGCGACATTCCCGAGGCCGAGCAGAACCGTCCGCGCGGCCCGCAGATCGGCGTCGACATCGCCCTCCGGTCGCCGGGCGGCGATGTCCTGGTGGTCGGCCGCGGCCTCAATGTCGAGATGAACGTCAACGCCCGGGTGACCGGCACCATCAACCGACCGACCCTGACCGGCACGGCCCGGGTGGTGCGCGGCGACTATGATTTCGCCGGCAAGCGCTTCGTCTTCGACGACCGCGGCACGGTCACCCTGTCGACCCGGCCGGAGAACATCCGCCTGAACCTGACCGCGACCCGGGACGACCCGGCGCTCACCGCGACCATCCGGGCCACGGGAACGGCCGCGCGGCCGGAGATCGCCCTGACCTCGACGCCCCAGCTGCCGCAGGACGAAATCCTGTCGCAGGTGCTGTTCGGACGTTCGGCCTCCCAGCTTTCACCGTTCGAGGCGGCCCAACTGGCCGCCAGCGTGGGGGCGCTGGCCGGCGGCGCGGGCTTCGACGTGATCGGCAACCTGCGCGAACTGGCCGGTCTGGACCGGCTGTCGTTCGGCGGGGAGGCCTCCAGCCTGACCGTCGCCGGCGGCCGCTACATCACCGACGACGTCTATCTGGAGATCATCGGCGGCGGCGAGAACGGCGCGGCCGTGAACGCCGAATGGCAGGTGCGCCGCAACCTGACCGTCAGTTCGAAATTCGGCGGCCAGGGCGAGGCCAGCCTGTCGATCCGCTGGCGCCGCCAGTCCCGCCCGCCCGGGGCCGATCATGACGACCGGCGCCCGAACCGGTAGGCTCAATAGGCCTGGGCTTCGCGGAATTTGCGCAGGGCGCCGGCCCCGCGGACGCCGGCGATGTGGAGGATCAGTTCAATGACCAGGACCACGATGCCGAAAACCATCATCCACGGTGCGTTCATCGGCGTTTCGGGCACGTCCATCTGACCGGCCATCATCTGCGTCAGGACCGTGGAGCCAAGGCCATAGACGACAAGGACGATAAAGAGGGTCGGGATGACGGTATTGGGCTTCACCCACTGAACCAGCCCGAGGATCAGTTGGATCACGACCATGGCGATCATCGCGTAGAAGGTGAACTGGGCTATCGTCCCGGCCATGCCCGCAACCTGCGCATCCGCCCCCGCGCTCTGGGCGGCGGCGGCGATCTTCATGGCCTCGAGGCCGCCGTTCAGCATCATGACGACGCCGAACACGCCGTAGGCCACCCCGATGAAGATGGCGATCGCGCTGGCCCTCGCCGCCCTCAGCGCCTCTGATTCCGTTCCGACGGTCGCCATCGGATTGAACGCCCTGATCCAGTCACCCATGCTTTGTCCTCCTGTGTGGCGTGGAAGCCTAGCCGCTGACCGGGAGCCGCGCCATCGTCCCCTCGCCTTCACCTTTGCCGTCGGCGCGGCTAGGGTCCGGCCGCATGCGAATTCTCCCCCAGGAACAGGCGGTGCTCGACCATGTCGCGGCGCGCGGAACGGCCATCGTCGGCCGGGCGGTCGACTGGGCCGGCGTCAATTCCGGCAGCCGCAACACGGCCGGACTGGCGCGGATGCTGGACCTGCTGGAAACCGCCGCCGCGCCCCTCTCGGCGGATGTCGCCCGCCTGCCTGCCGGCGGTTCGACCAGCGTCGGCGACGACGGGCGGGTGCGCGAGGAGGCCCACGCCGACGCCCTGGGGATCAGCAAACGGCCGGACGCGCCGGTGCAGGTGATCCTGACCGGCCACTACGACACCGTCTTCCCGGCCGACGGCGCCTTCCAGACCGTCGCGACGCGCCCGGACGGGGCCCTCAACGGCCCGGGCATCGCCGACATGAAGGGCGGGATCAGCGTCATGCTGGCGGCGCTGGAGGCGTTCGAGACCCATGCGGACAGGGGCCGCGTCGGCTGGACCGCCCTGCTGTCGCCCGACGAGGAGATCGGCTCGCCCGCCTCCGCCCCGCTGCTGGCCGAACTGGGCGCGCGCGGCCATGTCGGCCTGACCTATGAGCCGGCGCTGGCGGACGGGACCCTGGCCGGGGCGCGCAAGGGCAGCGGCAACTACCATCTGATCGTCCGCGGCAAGGCGGCCCACGCCGGCCGGGCCTTCGACGAGGGCGCCAACGCCGTGGCCGGCGCCGCCATGATCGCCGCCCGCCTGCACGCCCTCAACGGGCAACGGGAGGGCGTCACCGTCAATGTCGCCAGGATCGCCGGCGGCGGTCCGTTGAACGTCGTCGCCGACAACGCCGTGGTCCGCTTCAACGTCCGCGTCCCCGACGCCCTGGCCTCGGCGTGGATTTCTGAAGCGGTGCGCGACATCGCGTCCGAACCGCCCTTCTCCGGCCTGACCCTGGACCTGCACGGCGGCATGACCCGCGCGCCCAAGCCGATGGACGCCTCCCAGACCGCCCTGTTCGAGGCGGTGCGGGAAACCGGGGCCCTGCTGGGCCAGACCCTCGCCTGGAAGCCGTCCGGCGGCGTCTGCGAGGGCAACAACCTGCACGCGGCCGGCCTGCCCAACATCGACACCCTCGGGGTGCTGGGCGGCGACATCCATTCGGACCAGGAGTTCGCCTGGCCGGCCAGCTTCGTCGAGCGGGCGCAGCTCAGCGCCCTGATCCTGTGCAAGATCGCCTCGGGCGAGATCGACGCGCATCGGCTCAAGGCGCTGCGAATGGAGACGATGTAACCCCATGCTCGTCGTCCGACCCGCCGGCCCCGCCGACCTCGATCACCTGCTGGAACTGGCCATCCTCAGCGGCCCGGGCTTCACCAGCCTGCCCGAGGACCCCGACCAGCTGACCGAGCGGCTCGAGCTGAGCCGCGACAGCTTCTCCGGCGCGCTCAAGCCGCAGGATTGCTGGTACACGCTGATGCTGGAGGAGGCGGACACGGGCGACGTCGACGGCGTCGGCTCGGTCAAGGCGGCGGTCGGGCTGAACCGGCCCTTCTTCTCGTTCCGGCTGGTCAACAACACCCAGTCGTCGCCGTCGCTGGGCGTCAAGCTGGACCACCAGACCCTGGTGCTGGTCAACGAATGCAGCGGCTGGACCGAGGTCGGCTCGCTGTTCCTCAAGGCCGACCGGCGCAAGGGCGGCGCGGGACGCCTGCTCAGCCAGTCGCGCTACATGCTGATCGGGGCCCAGCCGGACCTGTTCGCCGAGACGGTGCTGGCCGAACTTCGGGGCGTGTTCACGCCGGACGGGGCCTGCCCGTTCTGGGACCATGTGGCCCACAAATTCTTCCCGATGGAGTTCGACGACGCCGACCGCATGACCGGCTCGACCGACAAGCAATTCATCCTCGACCTGTCGCCGCGCCACCCGATCTATGTCGAACTGCTGCCCGAGCCCGCCCGGGCGGTGATCGGCAAGGTCCATCCGCAGGGCGTGCCGGCCATGGCCCTGCTGGAGAGCGAGGGCTTCCGCCCCAACGGCCTGGTCGACATCTTCGACGCCGGGCCGACGGTCTGCTGCGACCGCGACAATATCCGCACCGTCCGCGACGCCCGCCGCCTGACCGTGCGCCTCGCCGCCGAGGTCGAGGCCGAACTGCCGGCGCTGATCTCGACCGACAGCATCGCCGCCTTCCGTGCGGTGCGCCAGCGGGCGGCGGTCGAGGGCGATACGGCGACCCTGAACCGCGAAACCGCCGAGGCGCTCAGGGTGCGGGAAGGCGACAGCGTGCGGGTGAAGACGTGAGCGCCTGGATAGAGACCCCATGACCAGCTTCCAGTCCATCGACCCCGCCACCGGCGAAACCGTCTGGGAGGGCGCCGCCGCCTCTCCCGCCGCGGTCCGGGCCGCCGTCGACCGCGCCCGCGCCGCCTTCCCCGACTGGGCCGACCGGCCGCGTCAGGACCGCATCGACGCGGTCAAACGCTACCAGGCCGTGCTGAAAGCGCGGGCGCCGGCCATGGCCGAGGCGATCAGCCGCGAGACCGGCAAGGCCCTGTGGGAGACCACGGCCGAACTGATCGCCATGCAGGGCAAGGTCGACATCTCCATCCGCGCCTATGACGAGCGCACCGGCGAGCGCACCGCCGAGACCGGCTTCGGCCAGGCCGTCCTGCGCCACCGGCC
>NZ_CALMZS010000096.1 GCF_937870815.1 uncultured Brevundimonas sp. | reverse complement strand
TCCTTCAGTCCGAGCAGGGCGCGTCTGTCCATGCCGGGACGCTGGCACAGGGCGCTTAAGGCCCGGTTACGCCGCCGCCTCGACCGCGACCGGCTCCATCGGCCTCAGGTCCAGCCGGGCGAACAGGGCCGCGTCCTCGTCCTGTTCCGGGTTCGGCGTGGTCAGCAGCCTGCCGCCGACGAAGATCGAATTGGCCCCGGCCAGGAAGCACAGCGCCTGCATCTCGGCGCTCATCGTCTCGCGCCCGGCCGACAGCCGCACCATGGCCTTCGGGCAGACCAGCCGCGCCACCGCCACCGTCCGCACGAATTCGATCGGATCGATCTCGCCCTCGCGCTTCACCCGGTCGCCCAGCGGCGTGCCGGTGACCGGCACCAGCGCATTGACCGGCAGGCTGTCGGGATGTTCGGGCAGGGTGGCCAGGGCGTGCAGCAGGCCGGCCCGGTCGCGCCGCGCCTCGCCCATGCCGACGATGCCGCCGCAGCAGGTGCTCATGCCCGCCTCGCGGACATGCTGCAGCGTCTCCAGCCGGTCCCGATAGGTCCGCGTCGTCACCACCTCGGCGTAGTACGCCGGCCCGGTGTCGAGGTTGTGGTTGTAATAGTCCAGCCCCGCCGCCTTCAGCTGCCGCGCCTGGTCGGCGGTCAGCATGCCCAGGGTCGCGCAGGTCTCCAGCCCCAGGGCCTTCACCCCGGCGATCATCGTCGCCAGCTTCGGCGTGTCGCGGTCCTTCAGCTCCCGCCAGGCCGCCCCCATGCAGAAGCGGCTGGCCCCGCCGGCCTTCGCCGCCATGGCCTCGGCCAGCACCGCCGTCGCGTCCATCAGCTTCTCGGCCTTCAGACCGGTGTCGAAACTGGCCGACTGCGAGCAGTAGCCGCAGTTCTCGGCGCAGCCGCCGGTCTTGATCGACAGCAGCTGGCTCTTCTGCACCTCGGACGGGTCGAACCAGCGCCGGTGCACGGTCGCGGCCTCGAACACCAGCTCCATGAAGGGGCGGGCGAACAGCGCCTCGACCTCTTCCAGGGTCCAGTCATGGCGGGGGATCGACAGGTCGCGGGTCATGCCGCCTTCCCTGCGACAGGTCGGCGGAGAGCGCAAGTCAGGCCGTCGACGCCGCCTCGCCCGTCCCCGGCTGGCTGTCGTGTCATATAAGGACATCCTTATATGTTTCTTGCCCGGTCGACGACGGGCGGCTATACGGCCGCCGACCCTCGCCAGCCGCGCCCGCTCCGGAGCCCTCCATGACCGACTACATCGTCCGCGACATCTCCCTTGCCGGCTACGGCGAAAAGGAAATCGCCATCGCCGAGACCGAGATGCCCGGCCTGATGGCGCTGCGGGCGGAATACGGGGCGGCGCAACCGCTGAAGGGCGCGCGAATCGCCGGCTCCCTGCACATGACCATCCAGACGGCGGTGCTGATCCAGACGCTGGAAGCCCTCGGCGCCGAGGTGCGCTGGGCCTCGTGCAACATCTTCTCGACCCAGGACCACGCCGCCGCCGCCGTCGCCGCCGCCGGCACCCCGGTCTTCGCCGTCAAGGGCGAGACCCTGGTCGAATACTGGGACTATGCCCACAGGATCTTCGAATGGGCCGACGGCGGCTATCCGAACCTGATCCTCGACGACGGCGGCGACGCCACCCTGCTGTGCGTGCTCGGGCCCAGGGCCGAGAAGGACCCCTCGGTGCTCGACAACCCGCAGAACGAGGAGGAGGAGGCCCTCTACGCCACCATGAAGCGGTATCTGAAGGAGAAGCCCGGCTTCTATTCGGCCATCCGCGACGCCATCGGCGGCGTCTCGGAAGAGACCACCACCGGCGTCCACCGCCTCTACCAGATGGCCGAGCGCGGCGAGCTGCCGTTCCCGGCCATCAACGTCAACGACAGCGTCACCAAGTCCAAGTTCGACAACCTGTACGGCTGCCGGGAATCGCTGGTCGACGCCATCCGCCGCGGCACCGACGTGATGCTGTCGGGCAAGGTGGCGGTGGTCTGCGGCTATGGCGACGTGGGCAAGGGCTCGGCCGCCTCGCTGCGCAACGGCGGGGCCCGGGTCAAGGTCACCGAGATCGACCCGATCTGCGCCCTGCAGGCGGCGATGGAGGGCTATGAGGTCGTCACCGTTGAGGACGTGGCCGCCGAGGCCGACATCTTCGTCACCGCCACCGGCAACAAGGACGTCCTGACCGTCGATCACATGCGGGCGATGAAGAACAACGCCATCGTCTGCAACATCGGCCATTTCGACTCGGAGATTCAGGTCGCCGGCCTGAAGAATTTCAAATGGGACGAGATCAAGCCGCAGGTCCACCACATCGAATTCCCGGACGGCAAGAAGATCATCCTGCTGTCCGAGGGCCGGCTGGTGAACCTCGGCAACGCCACCGGCCACCCGTCCTTCGTCATGTCGGCGTCCTTCACCAACCAGACCCTGGCCCAGATCGAGCTGTGGACCAACAGGGCCGCCTACCGGAACCAGGTCTATGTCCTGCCCAAGCATCTGGACGAAAAGGTCGCCCGCCTGCACCTCGACAAGCTGGGCGCCCGGCTGACCACGCTGAAGCCGGAACAGGCCGACTACATCTCGGTGCCGGTCACGGGTCCGTTCAAGCCGGACCACTACCGCTACTAGAGCCTGATCGGTTGAGGCGGACTCGCTTCGCGATTCCGCCGATGCCGTGAATCAGGCTCCAGGGACCAGCGACGCCGCCCCTTCGTCCCGGACGCCGCGAGGCGGCGTTCCGGGCCGGCTCAGGCCGCCAGCGGCAGCTTCGGCGTCGCGGCGGCGCGTTCGACGCGACCGACCGCCCGCTCGCCGGCGTAGATGTCGACCCGCTCCCAGCCGGCGACGTCTTCGGCGACTCTCAGCGCGCCGGCGAGCGCCGCGCCGTCGTCCCGCGCGTCCAGCACGCACAGCTCGGCGACCGGGTCTTCAGCCGTGCCGACGATGCAATAGTAGCAGTCCATGGGGTCCTCGCTCGGCCGCCCTGAACTACCTGACCGACCACTCGTTCCTGTGACGGCTTTCCGACAGTTTTGTCGGGGCGGGCGGGTCCGGCTGTATCGGCGCATCGCCCCCCGCGTCCCCCCGACGGACGCTCCGGTTCAGCGGGCCGCTGGCGCCGCGCCCGGCCCGCGCCTAGAAGACGATCATGGCAAACCTGTTCGACATCCTCATCCTCGTGGCCGTCGCGGCCGTCGCCGTCACCCTCGCCTTCGGCATCCGCTCGCTGTACGGGACCGGGCCGGAGGCGCGCTCGCGCTCCAACCGGCTGATGCGGCTCAGGGTCGCCCTGCAGGCCCTGGCCGTGGCGCTGCTGGTCGTGGCCATGTGGTGGAAATCGACGCACGGAGCCTGAGCGCATGGTCGTCCTCAACCGCATCTATACGAGGACCGGCGACGGCGGCGACACCCGGCTGGCCTCCGGCGCCCCGGTGTCCAAGACCGATCCCCGGGTCGAGGCCTACGGCGCCGTCGACGAGCTCAACGCCGTGATCGGCCTGGCCCGGCTGCACTCGGGCCAGAACGACCGCGTCGACGCCATGCTGGGGCGGATCCAGAACGAGCTGTTCGACCTCGGCGCCGACCTCGCCACCCCGCACGACCCGCCGCCGAAATGGGAGGCCCTGCGCATCCTCGACGGCCAGGTCGAACGGCTGGAGCAGGAGATCGACTGGATGAACGAGAGTCAGGAGCCGCTCGACAGCTTCATCCTGCCCGGCGGCTCGCCCCTGTCGGCCCACCTGCACCTGGCCCGCACCGTCTGCCGCCGGGCCGAGCGCGAGGCGATCCGCGCGCGGGAGTCGGGGTGCGGGCTGTCGCCGGCCGCCCTGCGCTACCTGAACCGGCTCTCGGATCACCTGTTCGTCGCCGCCCGCCGGGCCAACGCCCACGGGGCCGACGACGTCAAATGGGCCCCCGGCGCGACGCGCTGAGGCCCTCAGCGGCCGGCCAGCGCCTCGCGCTGGCGCCGCACCTCGGCGTCCCGCGCCGCCCTGGCCGCCGCCAGCCGGTCCTCCAGCGCCACCAGCTCCCGGTTCTTGGCGTCCGAGGCCTCGGCCCGGCTCATGCCTTTCAGCTCCTCGATCTTTTCGGCGATCGAGATCGGCCGGGCGCAGATTCCGCCCTCGCGGTCCCACCAGCCGCCGTCCTGCTCGCAGCGCGTCTCCGGCGCGACCAC
This sequence comes from uncultured Brevundimonas sp., assembly GCF_937870815.1. GTDB lineage: Bacteria > Pseudomonadota > Alphaproteobacteria > Caulobacterales > Caulobacteraceae > Brevundimonas. Next base: position 1,892 of record NZ_CALMZS010000096.1, on the reverse strand, counting down.
CAGGGCCTGGTAGGCCAGGGCCCCGCCGACCAGCACCGCGAAGGTGGCCAGGAACAGCACGCTCAGTCGCTTCATGGTCAGCAGGCGATGCATCGCTGGGTTCCGCTCTTGATCCGGACATCGGGCCGCGGGCCCGTTGACGCGGCGTTACGTTGACAGGCCGGGGCAGGCGTTCCATTCCCTGCCCGCACATTCCGGCCATCTCATGGACAGCGCAATGAAGGTACTCGTCCCCGTCAAACGGGTGATCGACTCGAACGTCAAGGCCCGCGTCAAGGCGGACCAGACCGGCGTCGATCTGGCCAACGTCAAGATGAGCATGAACCCGTTCGACGAAATCGCCGTCGAGGAGGCCGTGCGCCTGAAGGAGGGCAAGGAGCATCACGCCGCCGGCACGGCCGACGAGATCGTCGTCGTCTCCATCGGCGTCCCCCAGGCCCAGGAGACCATCCGCACCGCCCTGGCCATGGGCGCCGACCGCGGCCTACTGATCCAGTCCGACGCCGACCTCGAACCCCTCGCCGTCGCCAAGCTGCTCAAGGCGGTGATCGACGAGGAGAAGCCCGATCTGGTGCTGATGGGCAAGCAGTCGATCGACGGCGACAACAATGCCGTCGGCCAGATGCTGGCCGCCCTGCTCGACTGGCCCCAGGCCACCTTCGCCTCGAAGATCGTCATCGACGGCGGCCAGTCTGGTGAAAGGAGGGCCACCGTCACCCGCGAGGTCGACGGCGGGCTGCAGACCGTCGCCGCCGCCCTGCCGGCCGTGGTCACCGTCGACCTGCGCCTCAACACGCCGCGCTACGCCTCCCTGCCCAACATCATGAAGGCCAAGAAGAAGGAGATCGCCGTCAGGGCGGTCGCCGACTACGGCGTCGACGTCGCGCCGCGCCTCAAGGTCCTCAAGGTCGCCGAGCCGCCGAAGCGGGGCGCGGGCGTCAAGGTGACCGACGCGGCCGACCTGGTCGCCAGACTCAAGACCGCGGGGGTGCTGTAATGGCCGTGCTCGTCATCGCCGACCACGACGGCGCCGCCGTCCGGGAGACCACCCGCAAGACCGTCACCGCCGCTTCCAGACTGGGCGGCGAGGTCGACATCCTCGTCGTCGGCCAGGCCGCCAGGGCCGCCGCCGACAGCGCCGCGAAGATCGCCGGGGTGCGCAAGGTCCTGCTGGCCGAGTCCGACGCCCTGGCCCACCGCCTGGCCGAGGCCGTCGAGGCCACCGTCATGGGTCTCGCCGACGGCTATGACGCCTTCCTGTCGCCGGCCAGCAACGACGGCAAGAATTTCATGCCGCGCATCGCCGCCAGGCTGGACGTCGCCCCGATCTCCGACATCGTCGAGGTGGTCGGCCCCGACACCTTCGTGCGCCCGATCTACGCCGGCAACGCCCTGGAGACCATCCAGACCTCCGACGCCAGCAAGGTCATCACCGTCCGCCCGACCGCCTTCGACGCCGCGGCCGAGGGCGGTTCGGCCCCCATCGAGACCGTCCCGGGCGCCGGGGCCGGCGGGGCCGGCTTCGTCAGCGAGGAGATGGTCAAGTCCGACCGTCCGGAACTGGGCGCGGCCAGGATCGTCGTCTCCGGCGGCCGGGCCATGGGCTCGGCCGAGGAGTTCCACGCCGTCATGGACCCGCTGGCCGACCGGCTCGGCGCCGCCGTCGGGGCCTCGCGCGCCGCCGTCGACGCCGGCTACGCCCCCAACGACTACCAGGTCGGCCAGACCGGCAAGGTGGTCGCCCCGGCCCTCTACATCGCCATCGGCATCTCCGGCGCCATCCAGCACCTGGCCGGGATGAAGGACTCCGGGATCATCGTCGCCATCAACAAGGACGCCGACGCCCCGATCTTCCAGGTCGCCGACTTCGGCTGGGTCGCCGACTACAGGAC
>NZ_CALMZS010000095.1 GCF_937870815.1 uncultured Brevundimonas sp. | reverse complement strand
CCGAAATAGATCCGCGCGGTGTCGCCGACCTCGGCCTTGAGGGCGTTGTCGCCGGTCAGGGCCTTGAAGGCGCCGTTCATGACGTAATAGGTCGGCTGTTCATCGAGCAGCTTTTCGACGCTCTCGGTGAGCAGGCCCGGCGTACCCTGCGCTTCCTCGGTGTAGAGTTCGCCCTGCATCACGTAGAATTCGTGGTCCACCTCCGGCAGACCGCCCTCCGGCTCGACCAGGATCAGGCCGTACATGCCGTTGGAGATGTGCTGGGCGACCATCGGCGTGGCGCAGTGGTAGACATAGAGTCCGGGCTGCAGCGCCTTGAAGGTGAAGGACTGGGTCTCGCCGGGGTTGGCGTTGGTCGCCGCCGCGCCGCCGCCCGGGCCGGTCACGGCGTGGAAGTCGACATTGTGCATCATCACGCTGTCGGCGGCGTTGGTCAGGTTGATCTCGACCGTGTCGCCGACGCGGACGCGGACGAAGGGTCCCGGCACCCGGTCGTTGTAGGTCCAGTAGGTGTAGCTGGTCCCGTTCTCGAGCTGGCCGACGACCTCGGTCGTCTCGAGGTCCACCACGTGGTGGCGCGGACCGGCGGCCGCCAGAGGCGCCGGCAGGTCGGTGGCCCGGCGGATGATGTCGGCGGCTGGAGCCTCCGGGGCGACCGCCTCCTGGGCGGAGACGGTGGCCGGAGCCGCGGCGGCCAGGGCCAGAACGGCGGCGCTGGAGAGAAGTGCGAAGAGTTTCATGGATCATTCCCCGGGGGCTCTCTGCGGCCCCGACGGCGGTGGTCTAGGAGGGGCCCCGAACCGGGACTTTGCGCCGGAACAAGGTTCCCCCCGGCGTGCGACCGGGCGCCGCGTTCCGGCCAAACAGAATCTGCGGTTTGGAAAAAATATCTTGTATTATTCGGTGTTTACGGGGAGCCGTCCGGCGCCGTCCAAGGATCCGCACCAACCCCTAGGGGTTTGTACGGAGGCTCGTTCGCGCCCCGCGGGACGACCGCCGCCAACCGCGAAAACGGCGGAAGGACCCCCGCCGGGCGGCCCGCGGGGCCGTCGATGCGCCGGGGATGGGGCGGGGCGGTCAGCCGCGGTCGGAAACGCCGCCCTCGCAACCGCAGCAACTGTCCGGCGGCGCTTCCGCCCGGGCCCGCAGCCAGGCCGCTTCATGGGCCGCGCACCGCTCGACCAGCACTCGCCAGACCGGTTCGGCGATGGCGATCGACAGGCCGGCGCCGGCGGCGGCCCGCCGGACGTTGCCGAGGACCGCCTCGACCCGGTCCGGATCGCGCACCGTGTCGGGGTCGCCCTTCAGCCGGGCGACCGCCTCGACGATGCGCTGGCGCCGCCCCAGGGCCTCGACGATGCTCAGGTCCAGGGCGTCCAGTTCGGCGCGCAGGGCGGCGAGCTTCCGCCCGGTCACGGCGTCGCTCCGAGCGGTCGCAGGCCCGCCTCGCCCCGCAGATAGCCGCCGACCAGCTCGCCCGGCGGACCCGCCGCCCCGACCCGGGCGGCGAGTTCGGCGCCGTCGATGCGGCCGTCCGCCCGGTCGCGAAAGGCCGCGGCCACGGCGACCATGTCGAGGGTGTGCGGCGACAGGCGCAGGGCGGTGACCCCGGCCGCCCTCAGCGCCGCCGGGCCGGCGTCCGCGAGCTGAACCCCGTGCGACAGGGTCTGGACTCCATTGACCGCGAGGAAGTCGCGCCCGTCCAGCGTCTTCAGCGCCAGCCCGTCGGGGTCGCGGTCGCAGATGAACTGGCAGGCGTCCTTGTGCAGGCCATGGTGTCGGGCGTGATAGCAGCGCCCCGACAAGGCCAGCGGCAGCCGGCCGAAGGCGAACAGCTCGATCTCGAGCCCGGGACAGGCGTCGGCGATCGCCGAGACGGCCTCCAGCGACAGTTCGACATTGGCGCACAGCCGGACGCAGCCGCGGGCCATCAGCGCGCGGGCGGCGCCCTCATTGTAGATGTTGAGCAGGGGGCCGGCCACGAACGGCCCGATCCGCCCCTGCAGGCCCGAGACGTCGTTGATCTCGACCAGCATCTCCTGTTCGGCGGCGAGGGCGGCGATCGCCCTGCGGTCGCGCTTCAGGGCCGGCAGGCCGAGGGTCGACCAGACCACGGTCCGGCCCGCCCGGCCGAGGCGCTCGGCGGCGTCGGCGAGGGCGGCGTCGACCAGGGGCGCCCGTTTGCCGCACACCACCTCGCCCAGATAGACCCGGTCGACCGGGGCCTCGTCGGCGATGCGGGCGTAGAAGTCGCGGATGCGGTCGGGCGCCCAATGGAACAGCAGCGGCCCGAGGGTCAGCTGGATCGCGTCGGTCATCGCCAGGTCTTCCGGTAGGCGCCGGCGGTCTCGCGGCCGCCCTCGGCGAGATCGGTCAGCAGGGACTCGAACGGCGTCGGGTCGGCCCCCTGGTCGAGGGCGTCGATCGCCCCCCGGAAGGCCGCGGCGACACGCGCCACATAGGCCTTGCCGCGCTGGCGGCCCTCGATCTTGACGGCGGTGACGCCGGCGCGGCTCAGCGCCGCCAGCAGGCTCATGGCGTTGAGGCTGACCGGGTCCTCGAACAGATAGGCCTGACGCCCCTCCACGTCGAACCGGCCCTTGCACAGGGTCGGATAGCCGGCCGGTTCGCCGGGCCCGTAGCGGTCGAGGGCCAGACCCCCGAGGCGCGACACCAGCGCGCCCTGCTCGTCGGTGTAGCTGACCGCCTCCGGCGGCGAGCAGACGCCGCTGAGATTGGGCGATCGCCCGGTCACATAGGAGGACAGGGCGCAGCGCCCCTCGGCCATGACGCACAGGCCGCCGAAGACGAACGCCTCGGTCTCGACCGTGGTCTCGCGCATCAGGGCGGCGATCTCCTCGACGCTGAGCACCCGCGGCAGGACGACCCGCTTCACCCCGTAGGTTTCCGCATAGAAGGCGATGGCCTCCGGCGAACCGGCGGCGGCCTGGACCGACAGGTGCAGCCGCAGGTCGGGATGGGCGGCGCGGGCGTGCGCCAGCACGCCGAGATCGGCGGCGATGACGGCGTCCACCCCGGTCCGCGCCGCGGCGTCGACGGAGGCGCGCCAGCGGTCGCCGGCCCCGGCCCGCGCGAAGGTGTTGACGGCCAGCAGCACTTTCGCACCCCGGTCGTGGGCCCAGGCCACACTGTCGGCGAGTTCGGCCGGCGAGAAGTTCAGGCCCGGGAAGTTGCGGGCGTTGGTGTCGTCGCGCAGCCCGCAGTAGACGCTGTCGGCGCCGGCCTCGACCGCCGCCCTCAGCATGGCGGGCGACCCGGCCGGGCACACCAGTTCGACCGAGCCCATCTCAGCGCTCCCGCGTCGCCGGGCGCAGCCGGTCGAACACCGCGCCCATTCCGGCATTGACCCGCTCCCGCAGGGGCGGGCCGACGCCCAGCAGGTCGGCCACGGTCAGTTCGGCGGCCTCGAGGGTATTGTGCAGGGCGACCACCGCCCGGGTGTCGCCGTCGATGCGGATACGCCTCGAGAAAAACGCCGAGTCGGCGTCACAACGCCCGTCGAACAGCGCCAGCAGCGTCAGCAGCGGCCCGGAGATGCGGGCGGCGTGGGGAGTCCCGTCGGCCGCGCGTATCACCTGCACGACTCCGGAGCCGCCGCCGGGGCGCAGACGAAACGCCACCGGAAAGTCGGTCGGGGCGACGATGAAGGTCACGTCCCCGGCCTCGCCGAGCCGTTCGAACACCTCCGGCCGGCGGCGCGCCAGCCGGCGCAGGGCCAGGGTCAAAAGCAGCTCCACCGGGCTGCGCAGCGCCATCAGGGCGTGGGCGGCGGCCCCGCCGCGGCGCGATCCGGCCCGGGCGATCACGCCGCCGCCTCGAGATCCTGCCCCAGGCTTTCGCGGACCAGGGCGATGAACGGCGGGAACAGGGCGTCGCGGAACTCCGGCGCCGCCCAGTAGGGGTTCATGAAGACGCAGCGGACCAGCACCAGGCCCGGGACGTCGACGACGCCGCCGAAGCCGTCGACGTGGCGCGCCACCGCCGCCGCATAGTCGGCGCCGAGCGTGGTCTTCGAAACCGAAAACTCCGGAGAGCGATGGATCCGGTCGAACAGGGCCGTGGTGCGCCGGTTGGCGCTGGACAGGGATTCGCCCTGCGCGGCCACCGAGAAGCAGACGATATTGGCGTCGGCGGGCTGGAGGAAGCGGACCTCGGGCACGGCGGCGGCCACGGCCGCCTCGAAGGCCTGGCGGGTCCGCACCGTCTCGGCGATCAGGGCCCCCAGACCGGCCGGATCGAAGCCGAGGGCGCGCCCGCTCAGCCAGGTCGCCGCCGCCCCGGCCGCCGAGCGCGACCCCTCCAGCGTCGACGACCACTTGCCGTCCCCCAGCTCCGGCCGGTCCAGATAGGGGGCGTCGAAGGCCGACACGGCGTAGCCGGCGGTGTCGCGGGTCAGGAAGGCCCCGCAGGCGTAGGGCACATAGCCCAGCTTGTGCGGGTCGATGGTGACCGAATCCGCCCGGCCGATGGCGCGGAGGGCGGCGGCGCTGGCCGCCGACAGCACGGTTTCGTCCGGACCGCCGAGGAGGGCGCACAGGAAGCCGCCGTAGGCCGCGTCGACGTGCCGCCAGATGTGCACGCCCCGGTCCGCCTCCCAGCGCTCCAGCCGGTCATGCACGGCGTCGATCGGGTCGATCTCGCCGGTTTCCGTCGTCCCGGCCACGCCGACGGCCATCAGCACCGGCCGGCCGGCGGCCTCGGCCCGGACGATCAGGCGCTCGAGATCGTCGACGTCGAGACGCCCCTCGGCGTCGAGGTCGATCGCCCAGAGCGATTCCTCGCCGAGGCCGAACAGATTGGCCGCCTTGGACCAGGAATAGTGTTTGTTGCCCGGCGCCAGCAGCACCGGACCGAGGTAGTCCCGTCCCGAGGCGCGGCCGATCCGGCGCCAGATGTCGGCCGGGGCCCCGACAGCGGCGCTGTAGCGGCGCAGCACGGCGTCGCTCAACCCGTGCTCGGTCCACAGCCGCCGGAACCGCGCCCAGCCCATGTGGGCCGCGGCGAACACGTCGAGCGGCTCGCCGGTCTTTTCAGCGATATAGAGGCCGAGGCTGAGCCAGTGGTCGAGGCGGTAGCGGGCCCGCCACACGGCCTCGAAATTGGCCACCGTGCCGCCGGAGGTGAAATGCCCCTCGGCCGCCCCGGGATCGTAGCCGATCATGGTCGCCAGCATGGCGATGGCCTCGGCCTCGATCACGGTGCCGACCCGGCTGGCCTCGCGGGAGGTGTTGTTGGGATTGTGCAGCATCGCCGCCAGCCACCCGAACAGGGCCGGCAGCGACACCTCGGCCTTCATGTGGCCGATGTAGCGGGGCGTATAGGTCGGGGTCTCGGCCGTCAGCGCCTCGCACAGCGCGGCCAGCTCGCGCGACAGGATTTCGCGCCGCCCGAGCCGTTCGGGCGACGGCGGCTCGCCCTCGCCGACCAGGCGCGGGTCGTCGACGAACAGGCGCTTGCGCCAGTCGAACCACTGATCCAGCACCGCCTGGAACTGGCCGCGGACCCAGGTCTCGTTTTCCGAGCGCGGGCCGGGGAAGCAGGCGCCGGCGATGTCGGCGGCGGGGGTTGGGTTCATGGAATCTCCTGGGAGGTCAATCGCGCCGCGGTGAGGCGGCGTCGTTGTCGGCGCGCAAGGTCCCGCTCACGACGGCCGGGTGACGATCCAGCCGCCGACGCAGGCCAGCACGAGGCCGACCGAGGCGGTGACCGCGATACCCGCGCCCGCCGCGTGAACCAGCAGGCCGCTCACGGGAAGGCTCACCGCCGCCACGGCCTTGGCCCCGCGGGGGATGGCCCGGCGTTCCTCCCAGGCTTCCAGGGGCGGCCCCAGGCGGGGATGCTCCCGCAGCCAGGCCTCAAGGCGCGGCGAGGACCGGGCGAAGGCCCAGGCCGACAGGAGGACGAACGGCGTCGTGGGCAGAACCGGCAGGGCCACGCCGGCGACGGCTAGCGCCGCCGCGCCAAGGCCGAGCGCCTGCAGCATCAGACGACGCCGGCCGCCATGGCCGGCGGAGGGGGCGCAGTGACATTCCCCATAACAGCACAGGTCGGTCGGACACAGCGCCGGATCGGAGCCGTCGGAAACAGGGCAGGCCATGCGAGCATCCTCCCACGTCCCGGTCGCCGCCGCCTTGCGCTGGCGCAATAGTCAGAGCGACCGGCGCCACAGCATCGGCCCGTAGGCGGCGACGAAGCCGGCGAAGGCCAGCGCCCACAGCGTCGCCGAGACGGCCAGCAGGGCCACGGTCCAGTCCGCAAGGAAGGGCGCCGAGACCCGCACGACCGCCGCCGCCAGGATCAGCAGATAGATGGCGGTCGTCGAACGGTCGGCGACCCGCGGCCGACCCGTATGCCCCCGCGTGGCCCGGGTCATCATGGCCAGGGTCTCGACCCCCATGGCGCCAGTGGTCAGCGCGTGAATCCCGGCGGTGAACGGCACGGCCTCCGGAACCAGGGCGGCGAGCCCGAGCAGGATCAGTCCCACGCCGAGCCATGCATAGCCGGCGTGCAGAATCCAGACGAGCGCCTCGCGCCGCACCAGCCAGCCGCGCCAGCGCGCCAGCCGCGCGAGATTGGCCAGGCCCGCGAGGACCATGGCCGCGCCGGTCAGGGACGCCCAGGGTGCGGCGACCCAGGCGATGAGGGCGAGCGCGGTCAGGGCCAGAACGCCGGCGTCGAAGCGGTTGAAGGCCGTCGGCCCCCGGGCGATCCCGTGCGCCTGGGTCCAGTTCTGGGTGAAGCTGGGGGTCACCCGGCCGCCGATCAGGGCGATCAGGCCGGTGACGACCGCCACGGCCGCGCGTTCGGCGCCGGGGCCGAACAGCGGAATCTGGCCGCGCAGGTGGAAGGCGATATTGGCGGCCGCCAGCGCCGACACCAGCAGGCAGACCGGCAGGTTGCGACGGTTGCCGGCGGCCAGCACCTCGCGCCAGATCAGGCCGGCGAAGACGACGAGGAAGGCGCTGTCGATCACGGCGGCGGAAACGGCCATCGACGCCGGCAGGAACCCGGCGGCCCGCCCGGCGATCCAGAGGGCGAACAGGCCCGCCAGCTTCACGCCGGTCACCGGCAGCCGGCCGGTCCAGTTGGGCACGGCCGTCAGCAGGAAGCCGGCGATGACCCCGGCCAGGTAGCCGAACAGCATCTCGTGGATGTGCCAGAGGCGGCCGTCCATGCCGCCCACGGCGCCGTCGCCGACCGTCATCGACGCCACCCAGACCGGCACGGCGATCGCCGCCCACGCGGCCGAGAACAGGAAGAAGGGGCGGAAACCGAAACTGAACACCGGCGGGCCGGAGTATCGGCGCAGGCTCTGGGCTGTCGTCGCCACGGTGGGGTGTCCTTTGATGGGGGCGGGCCCGGCGATCCGATGTCGTGGATGTCGCGGTTATCGCGAGCGGCGTCCCGCCTGTATCCACGGATTGTCTCGCGTGTCTCGCCGGATTGTCCGGGTTATAGCGCCGGATTGTCTCGGATATGTCTGGTCCGACCTGTCCGGACTCCCTATCTTTCGGCAATCCGGAGTGGTCGAAATCGTCGGGGGCGGGGCGGGGCGACCCCCCTCCCCGCCCCTTGCGCTGGCGCCGGTTACTCTGCCGGCAGGACCGCCGGCTCGGCCGGAGAGTCGACCGCGGGTTTCGGCTTGAGACCCCCGATCACCAGCCGGGCGGCGAAGATCGCCAGGGTCACCGCGCCGGCCCCGAAGACCACGTCGCCGGGCACCCGCATCCACACCAGGGTCTGGACCAGCGGCGAATGGATCACCGCCGGCGAGCGGGCGTACCACATGCCGTGCTCGATGCTGGCGAAGGCCTGGACCACGCCGACGGGCAGCAGCGACAGGAACAGCATCATCGCCAGGCCGCCGTTGAGCAGCCAGAAGGTCCAGGCCAGCAGCCTGTCGCTCCAGGCCTCGCGCCGGGCCAGGCTGCGGAAGCAGAACAGCAGCAGGCCGATGCCCAGCATTCCGTAGACCCCGAACAGGGCGGCGTGGGCGTGGGTGGCCGTCGTGTTGAGGCCCTGGATGTAATACAGGCTCAGCGGCGGGTTGATCATGAAGCCGAAGACCCCGGCGCCGAGCAGGTTCCAGAAGCCGACGGCGACGAAGAACAGGATCGGCCATTTGTAGGCCTTGACCCAGGGCGCGGCCCTGGTGTGGCGCCAGTTCTCGAAGGCCTCGAAGCCGACCAGGGCCAGCGGCACGACCTCAAGGGCCGAGAACACCGAGCCGATGGCCATCACCGAGGTGGGCGTGCCGGCGAAATACCAGTGGTGCGCCGTCCCCAGCACCCCGCCGGTCATGAACACGATGGTGCCGAACACCACCGCGACATTGGCGACCAGCGGCCGGACCAGGCCGAGGCGGACGAACAGCAGGCTGATCACCGCGGTGGCGAACACCTCGAAGAAGCCCTCGACCCACAGGTGGACCACCCACCAGCGCCAGTATTCGACCATGCTGATGTGGGTGTGTTTGCCCCACATGAAGCCGGCCGCGTAGAACAGGGCGATGGCCACGGTGGACAGGAACAGGATCACCAGCACCGGCTTGGCCTGCGACTTCTGCCTCAGCGCCGGCCACAGGGCGCGGGTGACCAGCACCAGCCACAGGACCAGGCCGACGAACAGCAGTATCTGCCAGAAGCGGCCGAGATCGATATACTCCCAGCCCTGGTGGCCGAACCACCAGTTGGCGTCGAGGTCGAAGATCTGCTGCACGCCGAACCATTCGCCGGCCATCGATCCGAGCACGACGAAGACGAGCGCGACCCAGAGGACGTTGACGCCCAGGGCCTGGAACCGCGGTTCCTTGCCGGACACGATCGGGGCGATGTAGAGGCCGGTGCCCAGCCAGGCGGTGGCGATCCAGAACACCGCCAGCTGGGTGTGCCAGGTGCGGGTCACGGCGTAGGGAATCCATTCCGAGATCGGAATGCCGTAGAAGTCGTGGCCCTCGACCGAATAGTGGGCGGTGACGGCCCCGAGCCCGACCTGCAGCAGGAACAGGGCGATGACGGTCAGGAAATACTTGCCCGCCGCCTTCATCGAAGGGGTCGGTTTCATCCCCATCAGCGGATCGGCCGTGGGCGGTTCGAGGTGCGCCTCCTTCGGCTGGCGCGCATGCCAGAAGACCAGGGCGGCGACGCCGAAGATCAGCAGGATGACGCTGGCCACCGACCAGACGATATTGGCGGCCGTCGGCGTGTTGTCGATCAGCGGTTCGTGCGGCCAGTTCGAGGTGTAGGTGACGTCGGCGTTCGGACGCTCGGTGCCGGCCCCCCAGCTGGCCCACCAGTAGAAGGCGGCGATCTGGTTGCGGCGGCTGATGTCCGGCACCGCGTTGTTGGCGACGGCGTACTGCTCGCGCAGCGATTCCAGGGCCGGGTCGTCGCTGAACAGGGCGACGTAATGGGCCTTGACCTCACGCATGGCGGCGGCCCGGTCCGTGGAGACGGTGATGGTGTCGGTCGCCGCGTCATAGGTGTTGGTGCGCATCTCGCGCTTGACCCGGGCCTTCAGCGCCGCCTGGCGCTCGGCGTCGAGCCCGGCCCAGGGCTGGCCGAAGTCGCGCTGCGACCACATCTCCAGCAGGGCCATGGTCTCCCGGTGCAGCTGGTCGGCGGACCAGTCGGGCGCGACATAGCCGCCGTGGCCCCAGATCGAGCCGACCTGCTGCCCGCCCATGGACTGCCAGGCCAGCTGGCCGGTCTGGATGTCCTCGCGGGTCAGCAGCACCGTCCCGCTGGTGTCGACGACCAGCGCCGGGATCGGGGGCGCCTGCCGGTTGATCTCGCGTCCCATCATCCCGAGCACGGCGAACGAGGTCGCCATGATCAGGGCGAGGACGATCCAAAGTCGTTTGGTTGACATCTCGCTTGTATCCTTGCGGCCGCGCGGAAGAGCCCCGGTCCGGCCTGTTGAAGCTTCCATCCGTCGATCAGGGCGGCGGGACGTTGCGCGCCGACAAGCTCGGGGATTCCCCGGCCGTGGATTTTCCGAATGTCACACCGCCCGGGCGTGCCGGCTCGCCGCGGCGGGCAGGCGGGCGTCGAAACAGGCGGCCACGACGCGCATGACCCGGTGCGCTTCGGCGGGGATGGTCACGCGGCGGCCCTCGACCCGGCAGAGCCCGTCCGCCTGCAGGGCGGCGGCCGCGGCGACGGCCTCGTCGAGGGTTCCGGCGGCGAAGCCCTGACTGCGGCAGACCGCGCCGACATCGACGGCGAGATCGCACATCAGCCGTTCGATCACCGCGGCGCGCAACTCGTCCTCGGCCCCGACCGCCAGCCGGCGCGCCACCGGCAGGCGGCCCGCCTCGACGGCGCGGCCCCAGACGTCGGTCGCCGCCGCATTCTGGACGAAACCTTCGGCGAAGCGGCCGATCGACGAGGGTCCGATGGGCACGAGAACGGGGGCCGGATCGTCAGTATAGCCCTGGAAATTGCGCCGCAGTCCGCCCGAGGCCGCCGCCACGGCGAGGGGGTCGCCGGGCCGGGCGTAGTGATCCAGGCCGATGCGCACATAGCCCGCGGCCACCAGGGTCTCGTCGGCGGCCTCGGCCTGGGCCCAGCGGCCGTCGCCGTCCGCCAGATCGGCCTCCCGGATCATCACCTGGTGCTTCTTCATCCAGGGAACGTGGGCGTAGCCGAACACCGCCACCCGGTCGGGCCGCAGGGTGACCGCCGCCTCGGTGGAGGCCGCGACATTCTCCGGCGTCTGGCCGGGCAGGCCGTACATCAGGTCGAAATTGATCGCGGACACGCCCGCCCGGCGCAGCCGGTCGTTGGCGGCCGCGACCATGTCGAACGGCTGGATGCGGTTGACCCTGGCCTGGACCTCGGGATCGAAGGTCTGGACGCCGAGGCTGACCCGGGTCAGCCCCGCCTCCCCCGCCGCGTCGATGAAGGCCTCCGACAGCAGGCCGGGATCCAGTTCGGCCGCGACCTCGGCGCCGGGCCGCAGGGCGAGACGGTCGGCCAGGCGCCGGACCAGTTCGCGGAAATCGTCGGGCGACAGGGCGTTGGGACTGCCGCCGCCGAAATGCAGATGGGCGGCGCCGGCGTGCGGACCGATGGCGTCCGCCCACAGATCGATCTCCAGCATCAGGGTCTGGAAGAAGGCGCGGACCCGGTCGTACTCATGGAAGACGCTGGTGTGGCAGCCGCAGTACCAGCACAGCCGCTTGCAGAACGGCACATGGACATAGGCCGATATCGTCTGCTCGGCGCGGGTGGCCGCCAGCCAGCCCCGCGCCTCCGCCTCCCCGGCGGCGGCCTCGAAGGCGACCGCCGTCGGATAGCTGGTGTAGCGGGGCAGGTTGCGCGAGGCGTGGGACCGCCAGGCGGCAGGCAGGGGGCGGGGCGACATGGGCGGCGACCGATCCGTCCTCTCCGGCTAGGCCGCCGCCTTCCAGCTGGGCTGCAGCTCGACGTGCGGCGGGCACGGGGCGACCGGCAGCGGCGCGGCGCCGGCCAGCTGGTTGGCGAAGCCGTGGTTGACGTCGCGATGGTGGGCCTCGTCGGCGCGGACCACCAGCACCACGTCGCGCAGGGTCGCCCCGGCCGGCAGATTCCAGTAGCGGCGGGCGATCTCCGGCGCGGCCAGGTTCGGGCTGCGGCCCTCGTCGATCTCGGCGAGATAGTGGGTGTAGCTGATCACCGCCTCCTCCTCGAAATAGCCGACCAGGCGGTGCGCCGTCTTCGCGGAGATCAGATAGAGGCCGAAGAAGAACAGGTAGAAGACCCACTGCACGGCGATGACCACGAAGCGCTCGAACAGGGTCGGCCTGGCCACCTCGATGAAGGTCATCAGGTGCATCCGCTCGTTTTCGGCCTCGTCCATCAGGGTGCGGATCCAGCCGTTGTCGTCCCGCATCCGGCGCAGGGCCTTCAGATGGTTCAGGGTGGCGCCGACCATGCCGGGCACGGCGGCGACGGTCTCCAGCACCACGGCCCGGTGGCCATAGCGCCTGGCGAAGAAGGTGTCGGCGAAGAAGCGCAGCGCCTTGACGAATCCCCACGCCACACGGTCGGAAACGCCCCGGGGCGCATGGTGGACGGAGAGATCGACGAGGGGAGCGGTCATGGCGGCTTCCGGAAAACTGAAACGGGCCGGCGGCCCGATGCCGGTGAACTAGCCGCCGCCGGCGTCTGGTGAAATTCGGGGGATTCACCTACGGGATGTTGCGGAGGCGACGATGACGACCACGCCGATCGATGCGCTCGAGGCCCGGACTCCCTGGGACTGGCTGCTGGCGATTCGCCACACCGGCTACGGCCTGGCCGTGGCCGTGTTCGGCGCGGCCGTCGGGCTTGCGCTCCGGCTGGCGGCGACGCCGTGGCTGGAGGACCGCCTTGCGCTGCTGTTCTTCGTTCCGCCCGTGGTCGCGGCCGCGGCGCTCGGCGGCGCGCTCCCGGGGGCGGTGGCGACCGCCCTCGGCTGCGCCGCCGGCCTGTATGTGACCTGGTCGGCCGGCGCCCTGACCGGCGGCGACATCGCCGGCGGCCTGGTCTTCCTGGCCACCGGGGCGACCATCACCGCCGGCGGCGAGGCGTTCCAGAACATGCGTTCGCAGGCGGCGGCCGTGAACCGCGACCTGCGCGCCCGCGAGGCGCATCTGCAGTCCATCCTGGCCACGGTGCCCGACGCCATGGTGGTCATCACCGAGCGCGGCCTCATGCAGTCGTTCAGTCCGACGGCCGAACGCCTGTTCGGCTGGACGGCCGCCGAGGCGATCGGCCAGAACGTCAAGATGCTGATGCCCGACCCCTATCGGGAGGCCCACGACGACTATCTGAACCGCTATCTGACCACCGGCGAGCGGCGCGTCATCGGCGTCGGCCGGATCGTGGTCGGCGAGCGCAAGGACGGCTCCACCTTTCCGATGGAGCTGGCGGTCGGGGAGATGATCTCCGGCGACCAGCGCTTCTTCACGGGGTTCGTCCGCGACCTCAGCGAGCGCCAGCAGACCGAGCAGCGGCTTCAGGAGCTGCAGTCCGAACTCGTCCATATCTCCCGCCTCACCGCGATGGGCGAAATGGCCTCGGCCCTCGCCCATGAACTGAACCAGCCGCTGTCGGCCATGGCCAACTATCTCAAGGG
>NZ_CALMZS010000094.1 GCF_937870815.1 uncultured Brevundimonas sp. | reverse complement strand
TGCGCCGTCGTCCTCGCCGACCGCTCGATCGCCGGCCTCGGCCCCGACGCCTGGGCCCGCCGCGCCGTCGCCCTCGCCGCCGAGTTCGGGGCCACGGCCGTGGTGGCCGAGGTCAACCAGGGCGGCGACATGGTCAAGGCGGTGCTCAAGACCGCCGGAAACGGGCTGAAGATCCGCGAGGTCCACGCCACGCGCGGCAAATACGTCCGCGCCGAACCCGTCGCCGCCCTCTACGAACAGGGCCGCATCCACCACGCCGGCGCCTTCGACGCCCTCGAGGAGGAGCTGATGGCCTTCGGCGGCGAGATGGAGGCGGCGGGCTCGCTGGACCGGGCCGACGCCCTGGTCTGGGCGGTGACGGACCTGCTGGTCGACGCGCCGGAGGGGGAGCGGGGGCCGAGGGTGCGGTGGTTGTGAGGCCATGGGCCATCAAGGAGGATGCACTACACAGCCTGTGGGCTCATATTCACAGGCCCGGGAGACCCGGCGGCGATCGGTCGGGCGGGGCGGGCTTTAACGCCGCGTTAGGATTGTCTGGCTTTTTGTCGGCGCGGGCGCCGCCTCGGGGAGTGGGCCTTTGCGGGGGACCGGACGATGAAGCGCATTCTCGGGATCGTGGGCATTCTGGCGGCCGTGGCCGTGGGCATTTTCGCCATGATCTATTTCGAGGACCGTCGGCTGGAAAAACTGACGGCGAGCGCGTCCGGCCAGGTGACGCGGGTGGTGGTGCACACCGATTCCGAGTCGAACGACGCCTCGACCGTGGTGCATTTCACCTATGAGGTGGACGGGCGGACCCTCGAGGACCAGTCGACCAAGGCCGGCGACGTCAGCGAGGAGTTTCTGCAGGGGGCGGCGGTCACCGTCTGCCACGATCCGGCGAAACCGGAGGACACCGAGGTCTATCGGCCCGGCCGGGCCTGTCCGCCCCGGTAGCGGCAGGCCTCCCGCGCGGACGCCGTCAGAAGCGGAAGCCGGAGTGGAGCGGGGCGCCGTCGAGGCTGGCTCTGATCACCAGCTGCTGACCGTCGGTGATGTCCATGACGCAATCGCCGCCGTGGGATCCTGAGCCGTCGTTCCCGGTGATGTCGCCGGGGGCCCAGGCGAACCGGACCACGTCGCCCGAACGCTCGACGGACGGATCGGCGAAGGTGGCGATGCGGCGGCGCAGCACGCCGTCCGGGCGCAGCTGCTCCGGGGTGGCGATGGCCCGCTCGATCACATAGCGGCAATGGTAGGCCGCCTTCTCCACCGGGTCGTCGATCTGGTCCACCCCGGTCTCGAGGCAGGCCCCCAAGGGCAGGCACAGCAGGCCGAGGGCCGGGGCGGCCAGCCGGTGAAGCAGGGAACCGTGGGCCATGAGGACTCCGGGGGTCAGAAGGGCAGGGGCACCCACAGCAGAAAGCCGTTGAGGGTCAGCACGGCGCCGACGGCCCCGAGGCCGGCCGAGGCCAGCAACACCGGCCGGTTGAGGGCCAGGATGGCCACCGACCCCAGCACCAGGGCCAGCTGCAGGCAGACCTCGGCCAGGTCGAAATTATTGTCGCGCTGCGAGGCGGTCCCGAACTGGGCCTCGAAATGCTGCGCCCGGGCCCGGATCTGCTTCTTGCCGTCTCCGCGCAGGGGATCGTCGGGCGCGGCGGGGTCGGGCTCGCTGTCGTAGCGGGCGATGGTGGCGGCGTAGTCGGCGCGCCGGTCCTGCAGTCGCGCGCGCCGCGCCGCCGGAAGCTCGGCGTCGAGCAGGGCGGCGTCGATCTCCTCCACCTCGAGCTCATAGAAGGTCTGGCGGATGTTCTTGGCCTGGAAGAAGGCCCAGGCGTCGCTGGCCGCGATGTTGTTGGCGATCATGTCGTCGGTGGCGTTGCCGCCGCCCATGCCGCCGACGGCCAGGACGGCGGCGACCATGGCGATGAGCAGCGCGGCCCGGTTGCGGAACCGGTCGGCCTCGGCGTGTCCCGCCTTCTCCTCCGCCAGCTCGGAGATAAGGTCGGCCGCGTCCTGCGAATCCATCGGAGCCCCCCGGCGTTGTCGTCGTCTGACCGTCGTCGCCCCGGCCGGGAAAATCAAGCCTCCGTCATGATCCCGCGCGGCGCGGGCGACGGGCCCTTGAGTCGGATTCCCAGGTCCTCTACGGATGCCGCGCGGGGGGGAAGGCGAAGTCCTGCCGAATGGGCCGCCGGACCCCTGTCCCGCCGCGGGAGGCTGCAGATGATTCGTTCCTGGATGGGGGCCGGGCCGGCTCTGGCTCTGGCGCTGACCGCGGCCGCGGCGCCGGCCGCGGCCCAGGTTCAACCCGAAGGCGAAGCGCCGTCCCCGCGCCTGGTCGTGACCATAGTCGTCGACCAGTTCGGCAGCGACCTGTTCAACCAGTACCGCGCCGCCTTCGCCGGCGGCCTGGGCGTGCTGGCCGGCGAGGGGGTGGTCTATCCCAACGGCTTCCAGACCCATGGCATGACCGAGACCTGTCCGGGTCATTCGACGGTGCTGACCGGAGTGCATCCGAACCGCACCGGCATCGCCGCCAACGACTGGATCGACCGGGCCACCGGGGCGGAAATCTACTGCCTGGCCGCGCCGGCCAACCGGCTGGCCCAGGGCGGCGAGGGCGAGAACGGGCCCGTGGGGCCCGACAATCTGCGGGCCAGCGGCCTCGGCGACTGGATCAAGGCCGCGCATCCGGACGGCCGGGTGTTCGCGGTCTCGGGCAAGGACCGCGGGGCCATCAACCTGGCCGGGTCGCACGCCGACGGGACCTTCTGGTGGGCGGACGGATTCGGCTTCACGACCTATCTTCGACCGGGCGAGGCGGCGGCCGACCGCCTGCGCCCGGTGGCGGGCCTGAACGCCGGGATTCGCGCCCGCATGGAGGCGCGCCCCGACCTGTGGGCGCCGCTGGAGGGGCGGTGCGCCGCCATGGCCGGGGACTGGACCATCGCCGGCGGCGTCTTCCACTCGACCGTGCCGCCGCGGCGCCTGGCCGTCGACACCTCGCCCGTGCTGGACGAGCTGACCGTCGAGGCGGCGCTGACCCTGTTGCGGGAGCAACGGCTGGGCTTCGGCCCGGGCCTCGACCTGCTGGGGATCAGCCTGTCCGGAACCGACCGGATCGGCCACCGCTTCGGTTCGCAGGGGCCGGAGATGTGCCAACAGATCCTGCGGCTGGACGCGGCGCTCGGCCGGCTCATGGCGGCGCTGAAGGAGATTCCGGGAACCCTGGTCGTCCTGACCGCGGACCACGGCGGCTCCGACTTCGCGGAGCGGCTGGCGGCGCGCGGCTATCCCGACGCCGGACGGATGGACCCCGGCCTGATCGATCGCCTGAACGGCGCCGTGCGGGCCCGCTTCGGGCTCGGCTTCGACCCGTTGAAGGCCGACGGCGCCAACATCTATGTGGTCGGCGACGGCGCCGCCCTGCCGGAGCCGCGCCGGGCCGAGATCGCCGCCGCCGTCGCCGCCCTGCTGCGCGAGGAGCCGGGCGTGGCGGCCGCCTTCACCATCGACGAATTGCTCGCGACGCCGTCGGCGGCGCGGGACATCCATCCCGACCTTGTCGGCCTGCGCGAGCGGATCGCGCTGAGCACGGTCCCGGCGCGTTCGGCGGATGTGATCTTCGCCCTGCGGCCGGGCATGTCGCCGTTCCCCGGGGCCGTGGGCGGCTATCTGGCCGGGCACGGCACGCCCTGGGACCATGACCGGCGGGTGCCGATCATCTTCTGGACCCCGGGCCAGACCGGACAGGAGCGCACCCTGCCGGTCCGCACCGTGGACATCGCCCCGACCCTCGCCAATGCGGCCGGCCTGCCGGTTCCGGCGGACCTGGACGGGCGCTGCCTTGGACTGGCGCCGCCGGCGCGCGGCTGTCCGGCCGTGGAAGGGTCCGCCGCCCGGTAGGCCCGGTCCGTCCGGGCGGACCTATTCGAACTCCGCCGGCGCGTCATCCGCCGCCACCGGGCCCCGGCCCCCGGGCCGGCCGCCTCCGTCCCGCCGCCGCCTTCGACGCGCCGGACGGGGAGCGGGGGCCGAGGGTGAGGTGGCTGTGAGGGGCCTTCTGACTCCTCGCGGATATTGAAGAAGTTCGCTTTGCGGGTG
>NZ_CALMZS010000093.1 GCF_937870815.1 uncultured Brevundimonas sp. | reverse complement strand
TAACCCTCCCGAAAATCATTCGGGAGAGACGCCATGACCCAGACCATCGCCTTCATCGGCCTCGGCAACATGGGCGGGGGCATGGCCGCCAACCAGGCGAAGGCCGGGAACGCCGTCGCCGCCTTCGACCTGTCGCAGGCCGCGCTGGACCGCGCCGCAGCCGCGGGCTGCGCGCCGGCCGGTTCGGTCGTCGAGGCGGTCAAGGACGCCGACGTCGTCATTACCATGCTGCCCGCCGGACCGCATGTGCTGAAGGTGTTTTCCGAACAGATCATCGGCGCGGCGCCGACCTCGGCCCTGCTGTTGGACTGTTCGACCATCGACGTGGACACGGCGCGCAAGGTGGCGGGTCTGGCCGGAGAGGCGGGTTACACCTTCGCCGACGCCCCCGTCTCGGGCGGGACCATGGCGGCGGACGCCGGAACCCTCGCCTTCATGGTCGGCTGCGACGAGCCGGAGTTTGCCCGCATCGAGGCGGCGCTGGAGCCGATGAGCCGGGCCAGCTTCCGCGCCGGTGACCACGGGGCGGGGCAGGCGGCCAAGATCTGCAACAACATGATCCTCGGCATCACCATGCTGGGGACCTGCGAGGCCATCGCCCTGGCGGAGAAACTGGGTCTGGACCCGGTGAAATTCTTCGACATCGCCGCCAAGTCCTCGGGCCAGAGCTGGAGCGTGACCACCTACTATCCGTGGCCCGGCCCGGTGCCGACCGCGCCGTCGAACCGCAACTACGACGGCGGCTTCGCCACGGCCATGATGCTGAAGGATCTGAAACTGGCCCAGGACGCGGCGGCCAGGTCGGGGGCGAGCACGCCGCTGGGCGCCCAGACCGAGGCCCTGTTCCAGCTGTTCGATCGGTTGGGTTACGGCGGCCGGGACTTCTCGGGCATCTTGCAGATGCTGCGCGGCAGGCTCGACGAGCTGCCGAAGGGGTAAGGGCGATGAACTGTTGGACTGCGCTTCGTGCCCGGTTCTGGAGAAGCCCTCGACTTGGCGACGAGTTTCGCGTGGTCAAAGTCCTCTACAGCGCGGATGGCAAGCGCGCTGCCGAGGTACACCAGTTTGATTTTGGTCCGACGTATCTGCTCGAGAACGATCTCGCGGAGGGTGGCCAGCGCGTGGAACGGCACCACGGCAGCTTGGTCGGGCCGTTCCACTCCCCCATTCAGGCAGAACGATTCATTATCGCTACGGCATGGTTCAACGGACTGGAGGACCCAAATGGGCAACCGGGCGACTGATGCGGTCGAAGTGAGAACCATTATCAATGAAGGGTTTGCGGCGTTTTGTCCGGTCCGATTCATGGACAAATCGGCCCGATCGGCGCATCACGCGGCAAGTTTTCGCCACCGGTAGAGCTGACCCGTTGTACGACTACAAGGCCGCATTCCAGACCGCCGTGGAGCAGGTCAAGGGCGAGGGGCGCTATCGCGTCTTCGCCGACCTGAAGCGCGTGCGCGGCCAGTTCCCCAGGGCCGTGCGCCGCCGTGAGGACGGGTCCGAGCAGGACGTGATCGTCTGGTGCTCGAACGACTATCTCGGCATGGGCCAGCATCCGGCCGTGATCGGGGCGATGCGGGCCGAGCTCGAGGCGGCCGGGGCCGGGGCCGGCGGCACCCGCAACATCTCGGGCACGACCCGTTCGGCGGTCGACCTGGAGGCCGAGCTGGCGGCGTGGCACCGCAAGGAGGCGGCGCTGCTGTTCACCTCGGGCTATGTCGCCAACGAAGCGACCCTGACCACCCTGCAGCGGCTGCTGCCGGGGCTGATCGTCTTCTCCGACAGCCTTAACCACGCCTCGATGATCGCCGGCATCAGGAATGGCGGCGGCGAGCGGCACATCTACGCCCACAACGATCTGGAGCACCTCGAGGCCCTGCTGGCCGCCGCCCCGGCCGACGCCCCCAAGCTGGTCGCCTTCGAGAGCGTCTATTCGATGGACGGCGACATCGCCGACCTCGGGGGCACCATCGCCCTGGCCCGCAGATACGACGCCCTGACCTATCTCGACGAGGTCCATGCGGTCGGCCTCTACGGTGAGACCGGGGCCGGCGTGGCCGAGCGCGACGGGGTGCTGGACGGCATCGACATCGTCGAATGCACCCTCGGCAAGGCCGTCGGCGTGATGGGCGGCTACATCGCCGCCGACGCGGTCATCGTCGACGCGGTGCGCAGCTGGGCCTCGGGCTTCATCTTCACCACCAGCCTGCCGCCGGCCCTGACCGCCGGGGCCCTGGCCTCGGTGCGCTGGCTCAAGGCCCATCCGGAGCTGCGCGCGGCGCATCAGCAGCGCGCCGCCACCCTGAAGGCCCGCTTCGCCGCGGCCGGCCTCCCGGTCATGCCGTCCGAGAGTCACATCGTCCCGGTCTTCGTCGGCGACCCGGTCCACACCAGGATGATCTCGGACCTGCTGCTGGAAGAGCACGGCGTCTATGTCCAGCCGATCAACTATCCGACCGTGCCCAGGGGGACCGAGCGGCTGCGCTTCACCCCCTCGCCCGACCACGACGACGCCATGATGGACGACCTCGTCGCCGCCATGGACCGGCTCTGGACCCACTGCAATGTGGCGCGGCTGCCGGCCGTCGCCTGAACTCGACGACCCGGGCCGGGACCCGCCCGAACGCGGCTATTTCGCCCCGGAGGCGCCGGCGTCGCCCGCGGCCCGCGGCGCGGCGAGCAGGCGCTCGACCGTGGCGGCGAAGCTGTCCAGCTTCAACGGCTTCACATAGGTCTCGTCCGCTCCGAACAGGCTGGCCATGCGCAGAAGATCACCGGCCCCGACCCGGCCGCCGGAGGAGATCGCCAGAATGCGGACCTCCGGATGGAGGGTGCGGGTCTCGATGATGGTCTCGATGCCGTCCTTGTTCGGCATGAGGATGTCCATGACCACCAGGTCCGCCTTCATCGTCGCCAGCAGGCGGAGCGTCTCCTCGCCGTCGGACGCCGCGACCACGGTGTGGCCGCCCGCCCGCAGCAGCTCCGCGGCGATCATCTGAACGGTCGGATCATCGTCGGCTACGACAATTACAGCCATCTTGGTCTCCCGGCCCGACCATGGACCGACAGCCCTAGGGAAGGTGAAACGGACATGATTAACCTCATGCGGCGACCGCCTCGCCCTCGGGCAGCGCATGGAAGGGAACCGGCGGCGAATAGACGAAGCCCTGGATCAGGTGAACGCCGGCGGTACGCAGGAACTGGGCCTGGGCGTCCGTCTCGACGCCCTCGCAGACGATTTGCATGCCCAGCGACCGGCCCACGGCGATGACCGCATGGATGATGGACGCCGACGCGGTGTCGTCGAGGCAGCACGCCACGAAGCTGCGGTCGATCTTCAGCGTGGAGAAGCGGAGCTCGCGAAGGGCGTGCAGGCTCGTATAGCCGGATCCGAAATCGTCCAGCGCCACCCCCACCCCGAGCCTGCCCAGTCGCTCGAGGGTCGGGCGGGCGGCGGCGATGTCCAGAACGGCGGTCTCGGTGACCTCGATCTCGAGGCGGTCGCCCGGAAAGCCGGCCGTTGCAAGGGCGGCCTCGATTCGGGCGGCGAAGTCCGGCTGCTGGAATTCCGTCGCCGACGCGTTCACCGAGATCTTCAGGCCCGGGCGGGTCAGGGCCAGGCCCATCGCCCGCTCGAGCACGAAGTCGGTCAGATGGCGGATCGAGCCCTCGGCCTCGAGCCGCGGCACGAAATCGGCCGGCGAGCGGGGCTCTCCCGAGGGCGGGGTCCAGCGCGCCAGGGCTTCCGCCTTTCCGGCGAAACGGCCCGCCCTGTCCATCATGGGCTGGAAGACGAGGTCCAGTTCGCCGGCCCGGATGGCCTCCACGATCGCCGGTTCGGAGGCGGCGTCGGCCGCCGGCAGGCCCATGGCGGCGAGGGTGCGCGCCACCCCCTCGGCCAGCCGATCCACGTCCGCGTCCGGACAGGCCCCGCCCCGGGCGGCCGTCTCCAGCGAGGACGCCGCCCCGGCCACGGCGCGGGCCCCGAGGCTCAGGCTCATCGACTTCAGCGCATGCGCCGCGCGGGCCGCGCCGTCCATGTCGCCGCTGGCGGCGGCCGCGCGCACCTCCGCGAGCCGGATCGGGGCATTCCCGGCATAGAGGCCCTGCACGCGCAGAACGAAATCCTGCCGGCCGGAGGCGGCCATGCGGTCGAGATCGGCGCGGATCGCCGGGTCGAACAGGTCGTCGGCCTCAGGCGCGGGCGCGGCCTTCGCGGCCGGCGTCGCCGCGGCCGTCGCGAAGGCCCCGCAATGGTCGGCGAGGGCGGCCTCGAGGTCGTCGAGGGTGAAGGGCTTGTGGATCACGCCGTCCATGCCGGCCTCGCGCCACGCATCGGCCGCCGTGCCGATCACATGCGCGGTCAGGGCCAGAATCGTGGCGCGCGGCCGGCCGGTCCCGGCCTCCTCGCGCCGGATCGCCGCCGCCGCCTGGAAGCCGTCGAGGCGCGGCATCGAGCCGTCCATCAGCACCAGGTCGAAGCGGTCGGTTCTGAGCCGCTCGACGGCTTCCAGCCCGTCGCCGGCGAAGGCGACCTCGACCTCGAACTGGCCGAGCGCCTCGGCCGCCACCTCGCGGTTGACCTCGGAGTCGTCGACGACCAGCACCCGGGCCCCGGGGAAACGCGAGCCCTGGGCGGCCGCGGTCCGGTCGCCCGAAGGCCGGGGATCGAGGCCGCGCGACATCCGGTGAAGGCCCTTCAGCAGCTCGGCCCCGCGAAACGGCCCCGTCAGGGTCCACGGGCGGTCGGGGTCGGCCGCCGCGACGATCCGCACCCCGTCGGCGGGCTCGGCCACGATCCGCGCCCTGGCCTGCTCCGGCGCGACCACCGGCAGGCCGACCCGGGCGGCGTACTGGCGCAGGACCGCGATCGTCGCGGCGGCCGATCCGTCCAGGCTGATCGACCAGCCGCTCTCGAAGACCGGCGGCGCGGCGGCCGCCCCGAGCGCCGGCATCGGCGCCCTGAAACCGAAGCATGAGCCCTCGCCTTCACGGCTGGCCAGCACCCATTCGCCGGCCATGGCCCGGACCAGCCGGTCGCAGATCGCCAGGCCGAGCCCCGTCCCCCCGTGCTTGCGGGTGGTGCTCTGGTCGGCCTGAGAAAAGGCCTCGAACAGGCCCGGCAGCTTGTCCGCGGGAATGCCGGGGCCGGTGTCCACGACGCTGCATTCGATCCGCCCCGACCCGTCGGCCGCCGGCTCGATCCGAAGGGTCACCCCCCCGGTCTCGGTGAATTTGATCGCATTGTTGGCGAGGTTGCCGAGAATCTGGCGCAGCCGGGTCGGGTCGGCCGCGACCGGCCCCAGCGCCGGATCCACATAGACGGCCAGGTCCAGCCCCTTCTCGGCGGCCCGGCCCGCGAACAGGCTGGCGACGTCGGCGGCGATCGCACCGAGATCGACCTCGACGCTTTCCAGCTCCAGCTTGCCGGCCTCCACCTTCGAGAAGTCGAGAATGTCATTGATGATGCTGATCAGGGACTTGCCCGAGCTGGAGATGACCTCGGCGTAGCGGCGCGGCTTCTCCGGCAGGTCGGCCCGGTTCAGCAGGTCGCTGAGCGCCAGGATGCCGTTCAGCGGGGTGCGGATCTCGTGGCTCATCACCGCCAGGAAGTCGGACTTGGCGGCGTTGGCCGCCTCGGCGGCGGCCTTGGCCTCGGACAGCTGCGCGGTGCGCTCGGCGACCGTGGTCTCGAGGCCGGCGACGTGTTCGGCGATGCGCCGGTCGCGCTCCCGCAGCCCCTCCAGCATCGACCGCACCCCGTCCGCCAGGTCGCCCACCTCGCCGTCCGCCTCCACGTCCGGATCGGCGGAATAGTCCTGGGTGTCGCGCACCTGGTTCGCGAAGGCCGCGAGGCGCACGATCGGCGCGCTGATGCGGCGGCCCAGCCGCAGGGCGATGATCAATCCCGCCAGCGCCGCGACGCCGACCCCGAGCAGGGTGATGACGATCGAGCCGATGACCCGCTGCCGGACCCCCGGGGCCCGGGCCAGCAGGGTGATCTCCCCGACCCTTTCGCCGTGGCTGACGATCGGCGCCTGGACCTGGATCGTGCCGGTGTTGAGCACCGACCACACGGAAACCCGGCCCCCGTCCGCCACGCTCACGTCCGAGGCCAGGCGCACCCCGCCGCCGGTCTCGGCCAGCAGCCGGCCGTCGCGCACCTGAATCCGGCCATAGGTTACGTCCGGCATCTGCGAGATGGCTCTCAGGGCCGCGAAGGCGCCGGACCGGTCCTCGGCGCGCGCCGAATCCGCGGCCAGGGAGCCGATCACCATGGCGGTGCGGGTCAGACGCTCGGTTTCCGCCGCGGTCTGGCGGCGGGCGTCGGTCCAGCCCAGGAGCGTGGCCGTAATGATCGCCGTCGCGGTCAGGGCCGAAAGCACCAGCGCCACAAGTCTTCGGCCGATGGTGCGGCGCCTGACATTTCGCTTTTGACGGGGCAAAGGCGCCGCTCCACGAGTAATCGTGCGGCTATACTGACCTTTAATGACTTGACGCTTAATGAGGAACGGCAGGGGCACGGGTGAGCGGCCGGCGAGCGGCCGCCGGGGAATCCCAATGAGCGGCTTTTTTTACGTCCTGGATGAAGAGGCGAGGGTTCTGTTCGTCGACGACGATCCGATTCTCCGCGAATTCGCCCGGGTCAACCTGGCCAGCCCCAACACCCGCATCGACGTGGCCGCCAACGGGCTGGAGGCGCTGGAGCGACTGGCGACCCAGGCCTACGACCTCGTGCTGCTGGACCTGGAGATGCCCGGCCTGGACGGATTCGGGACGCTGACCCGAATCCGCGCCGATCCGGCCCTGGCCGACACGGCGGTGATCGTGCAGACCGGGCGTGAGGACGTCGAGGCCATCGACCGCTGCTTCCGCCTCGGCGCCGCCTCCTTCGTCATGAAGCCCCTCAACTGGCGTCTGCTCACCTATCAGCTGCGGTATGTGCTGCGCGCCGAACGCCAGGCCCGCGCGGCCCGGCCGCGGGCGGTCGCATGAAGGCCGCGGTCGACGCCCTGTCGGTCCTTGCGGCCCGTTTCCGGCGGGCGTCCGAGGGCTCGATCGCGCTCAAATTCGCCCTGCTCGGGCCGGCCATCCTGCTGCTCGGCGTCGGGGCCATCGATCTGCTGGCGGTGAACGCCGCCGACACCCGCCTCCAGGCCGTCGCCGACGCCGGGGCCCTGGCCGGCGCCCCCTCCCTGGCCCTGGCCACCGACGGCTCCGAGGCGCGCGAACGGGCCGCCGCCTTCATCGACGCCCAGATGAAGGACTGGGCCGAGGCGCCGGCCTACGCCGCCACCTATGAAGTCGTCGACCGCGCCGGCCAGCGGGCCATCCGGGTGCTGCTGCGCGGCCACCGGCCGTCCTTCTTCGCCAGCATGCTTCCGCCGGGCGGATGGAATTTCAACGCCGAGGCGATCGCCAGCTCCGTCGGACTGGTGCCGCTCTGCGTGCTGGTGACGGGCGAGCGCGGCGTCCGGCTGCTCAACGTCAGGAACTCCAGCCGCATGAACGCCCCGGCCTGCCTGGTTCATTCCAACCGGGACATCCTGGTCGAGGGCGGCCACATCGACGCCGCCCTGGTGCAGGCCGTGACCACGGCGGGCGGCATGATCAGCCCGGCCCCCAGCACCGGGGCCGCGCCCATCGAGGATCCGTTCGTCAACCTGGATCTCGACCGGAACCCCAGCCTCGGAGTCCTCTGCACCGCCGCGGAACTGGTCAACCGCATCAAGGTGTCCTCCGGCGTCCACCGTGTCCGGGCCGGCCGTCACTGCGGCGGCATCGAGGCCTTCGGCGACGCCCGCATCGTGCTCGCCCCCGGCGAACACTTCTTCCTGGAAGGCAGCCTGGTGGTGCGGGAGAACGCCCGGCTGGAGGGCGAAGACGTGGTCGCATTCTTCGACAGCGCCTCCCGGTTCAGCTTCGCGGACAACGCCATGGTCGCCCTCGACGGACGCAAGTCGGGCCCTTATGCGGGCATCGTCCTGGGCAGCACCCGCACCAACTATCAGGACTTCATGATTTCCGCGGACCACGTCGAGAGCCTGCTGGGGGTGCTCTATGTTCCGTCCGCCCGGCTGGTCGTCGACGGCGATGCGGATGTCGCCCGCGACAGCGCCTGGACCGTCATCGTCGCCAAGGAGATTCAGCTCAAGGGGTCTCCGTCCCTGTTCATCAACGCCAATTACGACGCCTCCGACGTGCCGGTCCCGGCCGGCGTCGGGCCTCGCGCCGGCGGGGCGCGACTCGTCCAGTAGGGAGGACGCCCATGGCCATGGAAGCCGAAGTCGTGAATCAACGCCTCGAAGACCGCCGGGCGCCCCTGGACCGACGCCGCCGCGACCGCCGGAAGCCCGGAAGCCGGGTCAACCGCGACGCGCCGGCGCATTCGCTGATCAAGATCTTCGGAGCCTTCGGCGTGGCCGTCATGACCGCGGTGATGACGCTCACGATCCTGGCGGGAGAGATGCTCGACCTCCATATCCCGCCGATCGCCCTCAGCCTGGAGGGCGTTCTGCTGGGCAGCTTCATCCTGCTCATCGCCCTGGGCTCGATCGAGCGGCGGCTGATCGAGATCCGCCTCGAACTGATGATGATGAACGGCGGCCGCCGCGCCGGCGACGATCGCCGCCAGGCCGGGCGCCGGCGCCCGGCCGACGGGCCCGGCCCCTCCGCCGCCGCCTGATCCCGGCGCCGCCCACGCCCGCGCGGGACGGTCCCGGCTGGAGCGGCCGCAGGGTCTTCGTCGCCGGCCAGGTCGGCTGGGACCGGGCGGGGGCCTTCCCCGACGGCTTCGCCGCCCAGGTCCGCCAGACCCTCGACAACACCCTCGCCGCCCTGCGCGACATCGGCGCCGTGTGGAGCGAACGGATCGGGCCCCACTATCCCGCCATGGCCGTCGTCGGGGTCAAGGGGCTGATCGAGGACGCCGCCCGCGTCGAGATCGAGACCACCGCCGTCGTCCCGGCCGCCTGAGCTTGATCCCGCCGCCGGCCTCGGTCAGGGTCGCGGGCCTTCAGCCGGACCGCCGCCCTTGCCCCTGCCCTCGCCGGACGACCGCTATCTCGACGAGCTGGAGGCGGAGTCCATCCAGATCATCCGCGAGACGGCGGCCCAGTGCGCGCGGCCGGTCATGCTGTTCTCGGCCGGCAAGGACTCGGCGGTGATGCTGCATCTGGCCCGCAAGGCCTTCTTTCCCGCCGCCCCGCCCTTCCCCCTGCTGCACGTCGATACGGCGTGGAAATTCCGCGAGATGTACGACTTCCGCGACCGCGCCGCGGCCGAGGCCAGCATGGAGCTGCTGGTGTACCGGAACCCCGAGGCCGAGGCGCGGGGGATCAACCCGTTCGACCACGGCGCGACGGCGCACACCGATCTGTGGAAGACCCAGGGCCTGAAGCAGGCGCTG
The DNA here is from genome assembly GCF_937870815.1 of uncultured Brevundimonas sp. Taxonomy (GTDB): domain Bacteria; phylum Pseudomonadota; class Alphaproteobacteria; order Caulobacterales; family Caulobacteraceae; genus Brevundimonas. The sequence continues at coordinate 23,252 of NZ_CALMZS010000093.1, read as the reverse complement.
GACCATCACGGCTTCGACGCCGCCTTCGGCGGGGCCCGCCGCGACGAGGAGAAGAGCCGCGCCAAGGAGCGCATCTTCTCGTTCCGCAGCCGCACCCACCAGTGGAACCCCAGGGCCCAGCGGCCCGAGCTGTGGCGGCTCTATAACGCCCGCGTGCACAAGGGCGAGTCGGTCCGCGTCTTCCCCCTGTCCAACTGGACCGAGATGGACGTGTGGCGCTACGTCGCCCGCGAGGGGATCGAGGTCGTCTCCCTGTATTTCGCCGCCGACCGCCCGGTGGTCGAGCGCGACGGGGCCCTGATCATGGTCGACGACGCGCGGATGGCGCTGCGATCCGGCGAGACGGTGCAGACCCGGCGCGTGCGCTTCCGCACCCTCGGCTGCTGGCCCCTGACCGGCGCCATCGACAGCGACGCGGCCGACCTCGCCGCCATCATCACCGAAATGGCCGCCTCGGGCGCCTCGGAACGTCAGGGCCGGGCCATCGACCGGGATCCGGCCGCCTCGATGGAGATCAAGAAGCGCGAGGGCTATTTCTGATGGGCCGCGACCTCGTCCGCCTGATCACCTGCGGCTCGGTCGACGACGGCAAGTCGACCCTGATCGGCCGCCTGCTGCACGACGCCGGCGCCGTGCCCGACGACCAGCTGGCCGCGATCCGCACGCCCTCGGGCGAGCCCGACGTCTCGCGCCTGTTCGACGGCCTCTCGGCCGAGCGCGAACAGGGCATCACCATCGACGTCGCCTACCGCCATTTCGAGACCGCCGGCCGCCGTTTCATCCTCGCCGACACGCCGGGCCATCCGCAGTACACCCGCAACATGGTCACCGCCGCCTCGACCGCCGACGTCGCCGTGGTGCTGGTCGACGCGCGCAAGGGCCTGCTGCCGCAGACCCGACGGCACTCGTATCTGGTGGGGCTAATGGGCGTGCGGCGGGTGCTGCTCGCGGTCAACAAGATGGATCTGGTCGGCTGGTCGCGTGGGACATTCGACGCGATCGCCGCCGACTACCGCGCCCTCGCCGCCGGACTGGGCCTGACCGGGGTCGTCGCCATCCCGGTGTCGGGGCTGGGCGGCGACAATGTCGTCAGCCGCTCGCCGAACCTGTCCTGGCACGACGGCCCGACCCTGCTCGACTGGCTGGAGAGCACCGACCTGGCCGAGGCCGCGCCGGGCCCCTTCCGCATGCCGGTGCAATGGGTCAACCGGCCGGACGCCGACTTCCGCGGCTACGCCGGACGCATCGCGGGCGGGACCGTGCGCCCCGGCGACGCCGTCACGGTGCTGCCCTCGGGCCGCGCCGCCACCGTCGACCGCATCGTCGCCATGGGCGGCGACCTGGCGGAAGCCGGGCCGGGCCGGTCGGTGACCCTGACCCTGGCCGGGCATGTCGACGTCTCGCGCGGCGATGTCCTCGCCACCGCCGACGCCCCGCCCGGGGTCGCCGACCAGTTCGAGGCCCGGATCGTGTGGATGGCCGATGCGCCCCTGCTGCCCGGCCGCGCCTATGTCATCAAACTGGGCGCCGCCACCGTGACCGGCCAGGTCACCGACATCCGCCACAAGGTCAACGTCGACACCCTCGAGCCCCTCCCCGCGCGCACGCTCGAGCTCAACGACATCGGCGTCTGCCACCTGCATCTCGACGCGCCGCTGGCGTTCGAGCCCTACGCCGTCAACCGCGACCTCGGCGGCCTGATCCTGATCGACCGCCAGACCAATGAGACGGTCGGGGCCGGGCTGATCCGCTTCGCCCTGCGCCGCTCGGCCAACGTCCAGTGGCAGGCGCTCGAGGTCGGGCGGGCCGAGCGCGCCGCCCTGAAGCGCCAGAAGCCGCTGGTGCTGTGGTTCACCGGCCTGTCCGGGGCCGGCAAGTCGACCCTCGCCAACCTGGTCGACAAGCGGCTGTTCGCCGAGGGCCGTCACACCTTCCTGCTGGACGGCGACAACGTCCGCCACGGCCTCAACCAGGACCTCGGCTTCACCGACGCCGACCGGGTCGAGAACATCCGCCGCCTCACCGAGGTCGCCCGGCTGATGGCCGACGCCGGCCTGGTCGTGCTGGTCTCGGCCATCTCGCCCTTCGCGGCGGAGCGCCGCATGGCCCGCGAACGGATGGAGCCGGGCGAGTTCGTCGAGATCTTCGTCGACGCCCCGCTGGAGGTGGTCGAGGCCCGCGACGTCAAGGGCCTGTACCGCAAGGCCCGGGCCGGGGAACTGGCCAATTTCACCGGCATCGACAGCCCCTATGAGCGGCCGGAGAATCCGGACATCCGCATCGACGCCGCCGCCCTGACGCCGGAACAGGCCTGCGAGCGGATCATCGCGGCCGTCCGCGACCGGCTGTGAGCCTCAGCCCTCCCGGAACCGCCATTTCCCTGCCGCCATCACCAGGGCGCAGGGCGGCGCCCGAGCCGACGAGGTTGGCCGTCAGACTGCTCAAGCGGCGCTCCGGGTCTTGCGCCCCGCCCCGGCGGCCTTCGGCGCGGCGCCTTTGCGCCCGGCCTTCTGCTCGCGGACCGCGTCCTCGCGCCGGGTGGCCACCACCGGCAGCCCGGCCCCGCGGAGCCGCATCGCCCGCGCCTCGACCTGGGCGAGGATCAGGTCCAGCTCCTTCTCGCTGAGCCGTTCGATGCCGACGAACCGTTCGTCGGCCGTGCTGACGGCGTGGAGCAGTTCGTCCAGCTTGGCCTGAATGGCCGCGCCGTCCCGGTTCTGGGTGTTCTGGATCAGGAACACCATCAGGAAGGTGACGATGGTGGTGCCGGTGTTGATGACCAGCTGCCAGCGGTTGCTGAACCCGAACAGCGGCCCGGTCACGGCCCAGACGACCACCACCCCCAGGCAGACGAGGAAGGTCCAGGGCTTGCCCGAGAGCCGGGCGGTCTGGTTGGCGAAGTGGAGAAAGATTTTTTCCATCAGCGACCAATCCCCTCTCGCGGCGGAGGTTGCAGCCGCCGCGGCCCCGACCGGCCGTTCGCCGCCGGCGAGACCTCGCCCCACTTTCAGCGCCTCGCCGGCGCCGGCGCCGCATCGCCCGCGACGGTCCGCTCGAGCCCCGGCGCGCGCCGCGCCCGCGTCCGTTGCTCGAAGGCATGGCCCAGCGACAGCACCCTGGCGTCGTCCCACTTGCCGCCGATGAGGCTGAGGCCCACCGGCATGCCGCGGTCGAAGCCCATCGGCACGGTCAGGTGCGGATAGCCGGCGATGGCCGCCAGCCGGCTGGCCGAGCCCTGAGAGCGATCGTCGTCGTCCGGATCGTTGGTCCACGCCCGCGAGGTGGTCGGCGCGGTCAGGGCGATCACGTTGTGCCGGGCCATCATCCGGTCGATGCCTTCCGGCCCGGCCGCGCGGAACGACCGCTCGCGCGCCTCGACATAGGCCGGATCGGTCAGGCCGCCCGTCGCCTCGGCCCGCTCGAACAGATCCTGGCCGAACAGCACCGTCTCGCGCGGCTCGGCGGCGTTGAAGGCGATGACGTCGGCCAGGGTCCGGGTCCTCACCTGCGCCGGATCGGTCGAGGCCAGATACAGGTTCAGGTCGTGCTTCAATTCGGTCAGCAGCACGGTCAGCTCCCAGCCGCTGGTCTCGCGGAACTCCGCCGGCGCCTCGGTGATCTCGACCAGTTCGGCGCCGGCGTCGCGCATCACCTGCAGGCTGGCCTCGAACACCGCCTGGGTCTCGGCCGAATAGTTCGGGACGAGGAAGCGCAGCACCCCGATCCGCGCGCCGTTCAGGCTGTCGGCGTCCAGCGCCGCGCGATAGTCGACCTTGCGCGCGTCCGCCTCGGCCGTGGCCGGATCGAGCGGGTCGGAGCCCGCGATCGCCGTCAGCACGATGGCCGCGTCCTCGACCGTGGTCGTGATCGGCCCGGCCGTGTCTTGCGAATGACTGATCGGCACGATGTGGGTCCGCGACACCAGCCCCACCGTCGGCTTGAACCCGACCACGCCGTTGACCGAGGCCGGGCAGGTGATCGAGCCGTCGGTCTCCGTCCCGATCGCCGCCGGGGCCAGGCCGATGGCCACCGCCACGGCGCTGCCCGCCGATGAGCCGCACGGCGTCCGCTCCGGATCATACGGATTGCGGGTCTGCCCCCCGACCGCGCTCCAGCCGCTGATCGACTGAGACGAGCGGATGTTGGCCCATTCGGACAGGTTGGCCTTGCCGAGGATCACCGCCCCGGCGTCACGCAGGCGGGCGACAAGCGGCGCGTCGCGGCCGGGCATATTGTTCGCCAGCGCCAGCGAACCGGCCGTGGTCGGCATGTCGGCGGTCTCGATGTTGTCCTTCAGCAGGATGGGCACGCCGTGGAGCGGTAGGTCAGCGGCGGCGCGCGCCTGCTCCCAGAGATCGGGAGCGACGGCAAGCACGCTGTTCAAGGGTGGCGAGCCATGGCGTCCCCGGTCGAACCGGGCGATCTGCCCCTCGAACACCGATATCCCACCTTCTGGGGTGAGGTCGTGAGCGTCGTCCGCCGCCCACTCGACGACCGAGGTGCTGACGATCCATGGCTCGGGTCCGCCGGGGTGTGGATGCGGAGGCCGGGTCTGGGCCGCCGCGGCGCCAGCGAAGGTCAGGGCCGCGAGCGTGGCGGCGACCACTGTCGCCAGAGCCATCCCGACAAAAGCCCTCCCCTCGAGGGGGAGGGTTGGGTGGGGTGGAGGCAGACTGTTTTCGGTGGAGCGCCGACAGGCTCCGTCAGCCTTGCCGAAGAGCCTCTCGCGCCAGGTCCTGATCGTCACTGCCACCACTCCAACCCCCGCCCCCTTCCCCCTCGAGGGGAAGGGGAGATTTTACTGAGCCCGCGACCCGATGGTCCTGTCAAGGAAGTCCAGATAGGTCCGCCACTGCTGCAGCTGGCGCGGGTTGCCGCGCACCCCGTGGCGCTGGCCCGGATACAGCATCATCTCGAACGGCTGGCTGTTCTCCTGCAGCGCGTTGATGACCCGCGTCGAATTCTCGAAGATCACATTGTCGTCGGCCATGCCGTGCAGCAGCAGCAGCCGCCCGGTCATCTCCGGCAGGCGCGGGATGACGTCCGAGGCGGCGTAGCCCTCCGGATTCGCCTCCGGCGTCGACATGAACCGCTCGGTGTAGTGGGTGTCGTACAGGCTCCACTCCGTCGGCGGCGCGCCGGCGATGGCCGAGGTCAGCCCCATCCCGGGCTCGGTCAGGGCCATCAGGCTCATGAAGCCGCCATAGGACCAGCCCATCATGGCGATGCGGTCGTCGTCGACGAACGGCAGGGAGCGCAGGTGCGCCGCCCCCAGCACCTGGTCCTCGATCTCCGGCTGGCCCATCTTCAGATGCAGGGCCTGTTTGAACGCCGCCGAGCGGTCGCCCTCGCCGCGGTTGTCCAGCCGGAAGACGATGTAGCCCGCCTCGGTCAGCAGTTGATTGGTGGCCGGCTGCCAGGCCCGCCTGACCCCGCCCCCCGACGGCCCGCCATAGACCTGCATCACCACCGGATACTGTTTCGACGGGTCGAACCCCGGCGGCGTGGTCATCTGCCAGACCAGGGTCTCGCCGTGGCTGTCGAGCGTGCCGTAGGTCACCTCGCCGCGCCGCGCCGCATAGGGCCAGTAGGGGTGGTCCTGGTCCAGCCGGTTCTCCTCGATCCAGCGGATGAAGGTCCCGTCGGCGCGATACAGGCCCGATTGCAGGGGCGTGTTCAGGTCCGAATAGTCGCCGACGAAGGCCGTGCCGGTCCGGTCCATCGACGCCGACCACCAGCCGCCGTCCGGGGTCACCGGAACGAACCGGCCGTTCTGCCCGTCCAGCGAGGCGCGCCACAGCCGCTGGGTCGTCGGCCGCTCGCCCTGCACGTCGCACATGGCCTCCTGGCCGCCCGGCATCGGGCAGACGCTGTGTCCGCCGGTGACGCCCCCGGGCCGCTCGGCATAGCCGAACGAGGCGGTGAAGAAGACCTCGCCGGTCTGCTGGTTGACGCCGTTGAGGCTCTTCACGGCCCACGGCCCCCAGGTGATCGGCCGGACCATCCGCCCGTCGCGTTCGTACAGATACAGGTGGTTCCAGCCGGTCTCCTCCGAGGCCCAGATGAACCGCCCGTCGTCCAGGGCCTTGAAGGCGTGGTTCAGCGGCGTCCAGGCCTCGCTGGTCTGGGTGACGATCACCCGGGACGCGCCGGTGTCCGGGTCGACGCTCAGCAGGTCGACGGTCTTCTGGTCGCGCGACTGGCGCTGGACGTACAGCGTCTCGCCGTCGGCCGACCAGTCGACCCGGGCCAGATAGATGTCCGCGTTCTCGCCCAGATCGACCCTGGCCCGCCGTCCCGTCTCGCGGTCGTGGACATACAGCTCGACCAGCGCATTGGGCCGGCCGGCGCGCGGATAGCGCTGCTCGACCACGCTGGCCCCGCCGCCGGTGATGTCGAGCCGCGGGATCACGTCGACCGTCGATTCGTCGGTGCGCTGCAGGGCGATACGGCGTTCGTCCGGGCTCCACCAGTAGCCGGTGTCGCGGTCCATCTCCTCCTGGGCGATGAACTCGGCGGTGGCCCAGGTGATCAGGCCGTCGCCGTCGTCGGTGATGGGGGTCTCGACCCCGCCGGCCAGGTCCAGAACCACCAGGTCCTGGTCGCGCACGAAGGAGACGAAATTGCCCCGGGGCGAGACCTTGGCGTCGATCTCGTCGGCCTCGGTCTCGGTCAGCCGGCGCACCGTTCCGTCGGCGCGATTGGCCAGGAAGACATCGCCCTCCAGCGGCGCGAGGATGTAGCGCCCCTGTTCGTCCCAGGAATATTCGACCACCCCGCGCTGGCTGATGCGCATCCGCTCGCGCCGCGCCTTCTCGGCCTCCGACAGTTCGCCGGCGTCGGGGACCAGGGCCCGGGCGTCGATCAGCTTGAACGGCTCGCCCTCGCCGGTCGGGGCGGCCCACAGGTCCAGCACGTCGACGTCGTCCTCGCGCGAGCGCAGGAAGGCGACCAGCTCGCCGTCGGGCGACAGGCTGACGCCGCGCGCCACCGGCCCGGCCAGGGAAGGATCGGCGAACACCCGCTCGGGCGTCAGCACCGCCGGGTCCGGCCTTTGCGGCCCGCTCCGGGCCTGGGCGGCGGTGAGGGACGACTGGGCCGCGAGCAACAGGGTGGAGGCGAGGAGGAGGTGGCGCATGACGACGACGCTAGAGGCGAATTCCGGCGTCGTCATCCCCTTGTTCCGTCCGCGCGACACCCCATCCCTTCCCCCTCCGCCCCGCGCCCCCTAAGAAGCGCCCGATGACCGACGTCGCCGTTCCCGCCCCGCCCGCGAAAGCCTCGGCCTTCCACGAGCTGGAAGTGCTGTGGGTGCATCACTGGACCGACCGGCTGTTCAGCTTCCGCATCCGCCGGCCCGAGGATTTCCGCTTCCGCTCCGGCGAATTCGTCATGCTCGGCCTGCCCGGCGAGGACGGCGCCAAACCGATCCTGCGCGCCTATTCCATCGCCAGCCCCGGCTGGGACGAGGCGCTGGAATTCCTCTCGATCAAGGTCCCCGACGGCCCCCTGACCTCGCGCCTGCAGAAGATCCGGCCGGGCGACACGGTGCTGATGGGCAGGAAGCCGACCGGCACCCTGGTGCTCGACGCCCTGACCGGCGGCGACCGCCTGTGGCTGATCGGGACCGGCACCGGCCTGGCCCCGTGGCTGTCGGTGGCCCGCGACCCCGAGACCTGGAGCCGCTTCGGCCAGGTCGTGGTCTGCCACACGGTGCGCAACGTCGCCGACCTGACCTACCGCGACTTCCTCGCCGCCGGCATCCACGACGACCCGCTGGTCGGCGACGAGGCCCGGGCCCGGCTGACCTACTATCCGACCGTCACCCGCGAGCGCTTCCAGACCCCCGGCCGGATCACCGACCGCATCCGTTCCGGCGACCTGTTCGCCGACCTCGGCCTGCCGGCCGGCTTCTCGCCCAACACCGACCGGGTCATGCTGTGCGGCTCGATGGCGATGATCAGGGAAGCGGCCGAACTGCTCGAAAATTACGGCCTCAGGGAGGGCTCGAACGCCGAGCCCGGCGACTATGTGCTGGAGCGCGCCTTTGTCGGCTGATCGGAAGGAGGCCCCGACCGCGATGGCCGTCGACCCCCGGGTGGCGCCGGAGGCCTGCGGTTCGATGGCCGAGGTCCGGCGCGGCGTCGACGCCCTCGACCGCGCCCTCGTCGTCCTGCTGGCCGAACGCCAGCGCTACATGGACGCCGCCGCCCGCCTCAAGCCGGACCGCTCCGTGGTCCGCGACGAGGCGCGCATCGACGATGTGATGCGCAAGGTGCTGGCCGCCGCCGGTCCCGCCGGCCTGTCGCCGGCCATCGCCGAGCCGGTCTGGCGCACCCTGATCGAGCGCTGCATCGCCCACGAGTTCGCGGTCTTCGACCGCGCGCGGGGTTAGCGTCTCCTCCCCCATCGGGGGAGGGGGACCATCCGACGGATGGTGGAGGGGGCTGGGCCGGCTACCGCCTCAGCGACCGCAGCATCAGTTCGTGCCGGTAGGCCGCCACATCGACCAGGGCCGCGTCCAGCGCGTCCCGGACCCGGTCCAGCAGCGGCGGCGCCCCGGCCTTGTCCGCCGTCTCGGCCGCCGCGCAGGCTTCGGCCAGGGCCCCCGCCCCGATCCCCGCGGCGGCTCCGCGAAGGGTGTGCACCGCGTCCCGCCAGCCGTCCTCGCGCACGTCCAGCATCGGCGACCACAGGGCCGCCTGCTGGGCGAACAGGCCCAGCACCTCCTCGCCGACGGCGTCGTCGCCGCCGGTGGTCCGCTCCAGCACGGCGAAGTCGACCGCGCCCGACAGGTCCCGCCGGGCCATCAGGCCGACTCGCGGATACAGGCGGGCCGGGTCCGACCCGGCGCCCGCATGGCCCCGATCCGGGGCCGTCGGTTCCACAAAGCCGCCATGGACGCCTCCCCCCGCCGCCTGCCGCGCGGCCGCTGACGGTCTCGATCCTAGGGGCTTCCGCGGCGAACCGGAATGCGCCCTGAAGAACTTGCGCCGCGCCCCGACAGTCTCTATGTCCGCCCCCTCGCGGGGACCGCCCGTCCGGCCGCCGCCCGACGCATGGCTCCGGGTGATTAGCTCAGTCGGTAGAGCAGCTGACTCTTAATCAGCGGGTCGCAGGTTCGAACCCTGCATCACCCACCATTGTTTCTTTAATATAACCAATGACTTGCAGTCCGCCGCGCTGCGTCAAGAAAGATAGCGTTGTTCCTGTGGGGCACACCGGGGGCACAAAATGCTGTGGTGACTCGGGCTACTCGGGGCTCTCCACGACGGTTCAAGGCGTTTCGGTTGCTTGGCGATCTTGCCGGGATTGGTCACTTCGAGAACGCGTCGGACAGCGAGTTAGGTGTTGTGCGATGAAACGCTTTTCCCATTGAGCGATGGGTCGCGTTTCGTGTTCAGCTCGACCTGACTGTCACCGCTCAAGACCAGCTGATCGGCCGATGGAGCGCACCATCGCCAGTCCCGCATCCGAGCCCTTGAGTTCGACCGTCGCGCCCACGTCCGGCGCGACCCTGCCCGGCGCCAGTCGGGCATAGTGTTCCACCTGAGCCTGATCCTTGACGACCAAGAAGGGCGAGGCCCCGACCTCGTCATGGCGACCACCCGCCACCACCCGTCCCCGGACCGTCTCCGCGCCCAGCTCGCGCACCGCCCTGGCACCGTCCAGACGGCGCTGATTCAGCGTTCGGATGACGTCCCGTCGAATCTGTAGTGACCGCAACTTGACCTCAAGCTGCCGATCGAGCCGATAGGCCGCGCCGACCCGTTCGGCCAGGCCCAGACGCTCCAGATGAAGCAGCCGGCCGCGGCTGAGCGCAGCCCATGCATTGGCCTGTCCGCCGGGGTCAGAAACGAGTCCATCAGCGCCTGCCGCCGCGACCAGCCGGCGATCCAGCCCGATGAACCGCTCCGCCTCGGTGTCGCGCCAGACGCGGCGTTCGGCGTCGGTGCGGGCAAGATCGCCCAGCCGCTCATGGGCCACCTCCTGGGCCCGCGCGCGAAAGCCGTAGCCGATGTAGTCGCGCGGGATGACCAGGTCCTTGCCGCTGGCCCGGCGACCGCGCACCACGACATGGGCGTGCGGTTGATCGGTGTCGAAATGACAGACGCCGACCCACTGCAGGTTGGGCTCGCCCAGGTCCTTGGAGACTCGCTCCATGACCTCGCGCGTATAGCCGCGCAGATCGGCGATCCGGTCGCCGTGCTCGGGCGAGACGATGAAGCGGAAATGATGCCGGTCCTCGGCCCAGGCCCTGGCGCCCGCCCTGGCGTCGATCGCGTCATCGGACCGATCGAACAGGTCGGGCCGCGCGCCGTCCTGTCCCGCGCCGCCACGGCCGAGATAGGAAAGATGCTGGCCGAGCACCGCTCCCTTGGCGGCGCCGACACCGGAGTGGCGCGACACCAGGGCCTTGACGATGACCTTCTGACGGACGTCGACCCGAAAGGTTCGTCCCGATCGCTTGTGGGCCGCCTTCAGCACCCCGGCCCGGTCGCCCCTCGCGAACAGGCGCGAGGCCGCGAGGCGCTGGAACATCGCCGTCGGACATTGATCCGATCGGGTTTGACGAAGGCAGGCAGATCGACTGGGAACGGCTCTCCGGGCTGATCCATCCCCGCCAAACGGGCTTCGATACCGCTTCGAACCGACATCACTCGCTCCCAATCATGTCGAAATGCCGAGGCCGGAAGGCTAAGTCACGACAACTCGCAACCCACACCAGTCACCCCAGCAACTGACTGGGAACATACAGCAAACCGACCAACAGATCAGCCTCTTTTATCTTGCCATTTTACCATTTTAATCAGATTTTCTCTTTTTTGTGATTCTATCTATGCCTCCTGTTTGATCTTATACGCCAATGTACGACGATCCGCGATGGTGTTTGCTCAAAGTTGATCAGTCGTGCCGATCCTTGTCCGGCGTGCGAGTCCTGATGCGCCGTGCATTTTCCCGCGCCGGATAGAAGGACTTTTTCCCCTGCCCGGCGAAGTTCAGCGAATAGTCAGCGCGCTAGAAGACGTGGTCCAACCGTACGCCCCATTCCCGCGGCCGCCCGAAAGTGACATCGGCGAGGCCGATGCTGGCCCGCCCGTCCAGTCCGTTGGTGATGTAGCGCTGGTCGGCCAGGTTGGTCCCGAAAACGGTGACCGACCAGTCCCCGCGCCCGGGCTGGAACGTCAGCCCCGCATTGACCAGGCCATGGCCCGGCTGGGCCACCAACGGGGCATTGTCGGGCGTGTTCCGGACGCGGGAGCGATAGGCATAGTCCGCGCGCGCCGTCAGCCGGCCGAGGGCGACGTCCAGACCCTGCTCGATCCCCAGGTTGACGGACCATTCCGGCGTCTTGGGCAGGTCGTCGGCCAGGGTGAGGCCGGCCACTGTCGGATCCAGCCGCTCGTAGCGACCGTCGAGACGGCCCACGCCCAGGTCCAGCCGCAGGTCGGGTACGGGCCGGGCCGTCACCTCCAGTTCGAAGCCGTCGATGCGGGCCGCCCCGGCGTTGTCGATGATCACCACCGGGGCGCCGCCGGCCGCGCTCAGCCGGAACAGCTGCAGATCGGTGTAATCCCCGCGGAACAGGGCGAGATTGACGGCCAGCCGATCGTCGAAGGCGCCGAACTTGACGCCGGCCTCATAGGACAGGACGTATTCGGGATCGAACGGCGTCCGGGCTTCGAAGGCCGTCTGGGAGCGGCCGTTGAATCCGCCCGACTTGTAGCCGCGCGCCACCGACAGATAGGCCATCACCCGCGGACTCCAGCGGTAGCGCGCCACCACGCCCGGCGTCAGCGCCTGCCAGTCCCGGCTGGAGGCGACGTCATAGGCGGTGACTCCCGACGCGAGCCGGTCGAACCGGGCGCGATAGGCCTTGCGATCCCAGGTCTGGCGCAGGCCGGCGGACAGGGACAGGCGCTCGGTCAGCCGGACGTCCGCATGGGCGAAGACCGCATGGCTGCGGCTGTCGACGGCGCCGACGACCCGGCCGTCGAGATCGAGAGCGACATGGACCGGATTGCCCGCGCCGCCCAGGCCGGGGATCAGCCCGGCCGGAAACGCCTCCAGCGCCTCGAACAGGCCCGGGGCGATCCGTATGCGATAGGTGTCGTCGCCCTGTTCCGAGAAATAGAGGCCCCCGACCACATAGGCGACGCGACCGTCCAGGGCCGACCCGATCCACTGGACCTCCTGGCTGAACTGATCCATCCGGTCGGTCACGCCCTGTTCGAAATAGACCAGGGGCGAATGGTCGGGGTCCGAGTCGAACGCCGCGTCGTGGCGGCGATAGGCGGTGATCGACCGCAGCGTCCCCGCAGAACCGCGCCATTCCGCCGTCGCCGCCAGTCCGCCCTGGTCCAGGTCGCTGGCGTTGCCCCCCGTGCCGAGGGTGACGTCGGGGTCGGTCGGAACGAAGCGGGCGTCATAGGCCACGCCCCGGGGCGCCCCGACCAGGGCGTTCCACAGCGCCAGCAGGGGGGCGGCCGGATCGACGGCCACGAGACCGGCCGGGGCGACGGTGTCGCGTCGCCGCGCATAGTCCGCCGCCAGCCGCAGGGTGAACCCCGGATCGGGACGCCACTCCAGCTGAACCCCGAGGCCGGAGGCGTCGATCGCGCCCAGGGTTCCTCCGTCCGGCCGGGTCACGAAGCCGTCGCGACGATCGGAATAGGCGACGACCTTGCCCAGCAGCCGGTCGTCCACCAGCGGCACGTCCACGACCAGCGAGAGGTTGCGCCGATCCAGACTGCCCAGCGTCACGGCCGCGCGCCCGCCGAAGGTCCCGGCGGGGCGGCGGGTGGTCAGGCTGATGGCGCCGCCGACGCTGTTCTTGCCGAAGGCCGTGCCCTGCGGGCCCCGGAGCACCTCGACCTGTTCGACGTCGACCAGCCCCATCATCGAGCCGATGGCGCGCGCCACATAGACGCCGTCGACATAGATTCCGACGCCGGGCTCGGCGGTGGACAGGAAATCGGCCTGGCCGACGCCCCGGATGAAGATCTGGGCGTTGGTGCTGCCGCCGGTGTCGCCGGTCCCGGGATCGAACACCAGATTGGGCACGAAGGCGTCGATCTGGGACAGGTCGGCCAGGTTGCGTGACCGGAGGTCCGCCCCGGTCAGGACGGTGGCGGAGACGGGCGCGTCCTGAAGGCGCTCGTCGCGCCAGCGCGCCGTGACGACGACGTCGTCGATCCGGGCCGGCGGGGTGTCCGGATCCTGCGCCGACAGGGCGGCGACCAGGACGAGGGCACCGGTCAGCATGCGGCCCCCCGCCGATCCCGGCGCGGCGCCCGCGACCGTCGTGTCATCCGCATTGGCCTCCCCGATCGTCGCACCGTCAAGCTTCGTCGGGGTCTGCTAGCATGGGGGGTCCGTTCGGACTAGTGTCGATTGAACGGCGTTCGTGACGGGGGGGCGCATCATGCTCGGGACTGCGGAGCACGACGATCTGGTCGCGTGCCTGGGCGCCTCGGCCATGGGCGACACGCCGTGGACGGCGACGCTGGAACGGCTCGCCGTGGCGTTCGGCGGTCACACGGCCGTGCTCAACATTCGCGACGAGGCCGACCGGACGATCGCCGTCGAGAACCACGGCTTCTCGGCCGAGTTCGCCGCCGCCTTCTACGCCAGCGACATTCTGGGCAAGGATCCGCGCATGCCGCTGTTCTACAGCGTGCCCAAGGGGCAGATCTATTTCGACCATGCCCTGTATGACGTCGCCGAGATGTCCCGAAACGCCACATGTCGCGAGGCGGACGAAATCCTGGGCACCCGGTTCCAACTGGGCGCGATGACGACGCTGCCCGACGGATCGACCGGAACCGTGGCCGTGATGCGCACGGCCGCCCAGGGCCATGCCTCTCAGGAGTCCATCGCCGCCTTCCGCCGGCTGGCTCCGCATATCGAACAGGCCGTGGCCCTGGGTCAGGTGATCGAACAGAAGGCGGCGACCCAATTCATCCTGCTGGAGGCCCTGGCGCGCAAGGCGGACGGGATCATCCTGCTGGACCGGACCGGCGCCGTCACCTTCGCCAATGACGCCGCGCGGACCATGCTGGCGGCCGGCGACGGCCTGGCCCATGGACCGCAGGGGTTCGTCGCCGACCGCGGGCCCGAGACCCTGCGGCTGGGGCGGCTGGTCCGGGGCGCGATCGGCCCGGCCCTGCCGTTCGCCGACCGACGCGGGGGCCAGATGCCGGTCAACCGCCGCTCGGGCCGCAATCCCTATGTGCTGACCATCCTGCCGGCGCCCCGGGCCGAGGTCTTCCTGACCCGCCACAGCATCGCCTGCGTCATCCATATCCAGGACCTGGCGGCGACGCCCCTGCCGTCGCGCGAGGCCATGGCCGCCGTGTTCGGCCTCAGTGAGCGCGAGGCCGATCTGGTCATCGCCCTGATCCGCGGCCCCGGCCTGGCCCAGGCGGCGGGGCAGGCCGGCATGGCCCTGAACACCGCCCGCAACCACCTGCAGAGCATCTTCAGGAAGAGCGGCACGGCCAGTCAGGCCGAGATGATCCAGATGTTCGGCCGCCTGCTCTGAGCGAGGCTGAACCGGCGCCGACTGGTCCGAACGGACTAGCCGAGCCGTATCGACACGAAAATCCCGCCATGAACAATGAGGAACCGCTCGAGACCCGAGCGGGGCCTGGAGCTGGTTCCATGATATCGAGACCGGGATGGATCGTCCTGATCGCCCTGACCGGGCTGGCGCAGGCGACGCCCGCCGCCGCCGACTACACCCTGGCCGATGTGATGGTCAGCTCCGTCCGCGAGGGACGGATCGTGGCCCGGGGCCGGACCGACGCCCGGGGCGATTTCCGCCTCCACCTGCCGGCCGGCCCCTCGGGCGCCGACGAGATCTGCCTGAACGGCCGTTCGGCGAGGTTGGCGATCGCGCGGGCCAGTTCGGGGCCCGGAGCCGGCGACCGGCGGCGCGCCGGGACCCTCGTCGAGCTCAGGGTGGCGACCCTGAACCGGAGGGTCCGGGAGATGAACGATCCCCCCCAGATCCACCAACAGCGGCTGGTCGTCCCCGCCTCGCGCGTCCGGGCCGGACGGCAGGCCGGGTCGGCGGACCTGTGCTTCCGCCCGTTCGCCGGCCTCGCCGAAGGTCAGCGCCCCGGGATCGAGCCGGCGACCACCCGCCGGGGCGCCTCCGGCCCTCGGACACCCCTTCCAGGGTCGGGCGGCGACGGGCCCGACGGGCGGGAGTCCGACGGCGGCCTTCGCAACGCCGCCGGCGTCGGGACGCCGCCGCGGAACAACGGGGACGGCACGGTGACCGACCCGAACGACCAGGCCGGGCATGTCGCCGCCCTGACCCGGGACTGCTGTCGGGAACTCCCCGAGCGGGAGGAGGATCGGGATCGTCGGAACCGCCTCGGGTCCGATACGCGCCCGCCGCCGGCGGACGTGGACGGCGACGGCAGGCTGACCCGGTCCGGTCCGCCCATCCCTCCGCCGGGCGGCCGGAGCCGCGCGCCGACCCTCGTCATCGGCTCGATCCGGGTGGTGAACTGGCCATGACCGTCCTGACCCCGAACCGCCGACTGGTGCTGGCCGGCGCGACCCTCGCCGTGGCGGGCCTCGCCGCGCCCGCCCTGGCCCGGCCCCAGACTCGCGCGACCTTCGACGGGCTGAAGAAGACCCTCGCGGTCGACCTCTTCCGGGCCACCGAGGCGGTCGGCGGCTCGGTCACGGCCGAGGGCATGACCGCCATGCTGACCCAGGCCCTGGTCGAGGACGGCCGTTTCCTGGTGGTCGAGGGGGGCGGAGGCATGGAGGCCAGCGCCATCGTGCGCGGCGCCGTGACCAAATTCGAGCCGGCGGCGGGCGGCGGCGGCATGAGCATCAGCGGCGGCCCGCTGGGCGGCCTGCTGGGCGGCCGGGCCGGCACCCGCACCCAGACGGCCGTGCTGGAGATCGCCCTGCGCCTGGTGGATGCGTCCACCGGCCAGGTCGTCTCGACCTCCAGCGCCGAGGGTCGCGCCTCGTCGCGCACCTCGGAAGCGGGACTGGTCGACAACTGGGGCGGCGGGCATCTGGGCGGCGAGGTCTTCCGCGCCACCCCGATCGGCCAGGCGGGCCAGGACGCCATCGTCCGCGCCGTGGAGCAGATCGCCGGGGGAATGCGCCGCGTCGAATGGTCGGCCCTGGTGGTCGATGCCGCCGACAACGGCGTCTATCTGAACGCCGGGGCCGACCGCAATGTCCAGCCGGGCCTGACCCTGGCGGTCTGGCGGCCCGGCCGCACCCTGACCGACCCCGGCACCGGCGAGGTGCTGGACGTCGAAATGGCCCGCATCGGCCGGGTGCAGGTCCAGACCGTGCGCGACCGGCTGTCCATCGCCAGCGTCATCGACGGCGAACCGCCGATGCGCGGCGATGTACTGAAAGCGGAATGACCCATTCCAGCCCTGTCGTATTTGAAACCGAACCCCAAAGGAGCCTTGCCATGAAGAAATCTGTTGGAAGACTTGTCCTGGTCGGCGGCATTCTGATCGCCGGCTCGGTGATGGCCCAGGATGCTCGCCGCCCGGCGCCCCCCCGCCCGATGCCCTGCCCCAATCCGACCGTCGAGACCCTCAACGCGACGGGCACGAACATCGAGAACGCGGACTTCCCCGCGGCCGCCCTGGCCAATATGCAGACCATCGGCGGAACCGTCGCCAACAAGTTTACGGGCTATACCTTCCGCTGGCGGCCGCCGGCCTGCTGCGCCATCACGAGCGCGGTCCTGACGGTCCGGCTGAGGGCGATCACCGCCGGCACCTCGAACACCACCAGCGACGCCGGCAACGACACCATCGCCGTGATCTCGGGGGGAGCGTCGCTGCCCGGCCAGAGCGGATATATCCGCCCCAATGCGCCGTTCGCGGCGGGTTCGCAGATCACCAAGACCTTCACCCTCACCGGGGCTCAGCTGGCCACGCTCAACAGCAACAACCGGCTCAGCTTCGTCACCCAGGACGACCATTCCGTCCTGTCGGCCACGCTGCGGCTCGAGCGCTGCTGCGTCAACACTTCGCCGAGACCCTAGAGGCTGGCCCGCCCGGCAGCCCGTGGGATCGCCGGTCCCGCGGTCTGCCCGGCCCCGGCCAGGACCGCGTCCAGCAAGATGGAGACGACCGTGATGAGATGCCTGAAGAGGATGTCCGCATCCCGGCGCGGCGCGACGCCGGCGGCCGCGGCGGCCCTGTGCCTGGCCTTCGCCGCCGGCGGCGCCGTCGCCGCCGACCTGATGGTGACCAAGACTGGCGGGGGTCCGGCCGGCATGGGTCAGACCCGGACCTTCGTCATCGTCGCCGGCAATGTCAGTTCCCTGACCCTGCCGCCGAACCTGACCGTCACGGTGACCGACGTGCTGCCGCCGACCTTCACCCAGATCGCCGCCTCGGGCGCCGGCTGGAGCTGTTCGGTCGCGGGCCAGACCGTCACCTGCGCCCGCGCCGACGGCCTGGGCGCGGGCCAGTCGTTCGCCCCCATCACCGTCGCCGCCGTGGTTGGCGGGGGCCAAGCCTATTCCAGCTGCGCCCAGGTGGCCCACGCCGTCAACGCCGCCACCCAGCCGGACCTGGTCGCCGCCAACAATACCGCCTGCGTCAGCGGCGCCATCGTCCCCGGCCCGCCGCGGCGGCGGCATCAGGCGGCGCCGCGCGGACCCAACCGCCGGATCATCCCTTGAGCCGCCTTCGCCCCCATCCGCATAGCCCCGACCCCAGGAGACCGGCATGACCCATCACCCCGCCCCCCTGGCCGCCGCCGCCCTGGCCCTGATCCTGCTGGCCGTCCCCGCGACCGGCCCCGCGCAGGCCGAGGTAAAACCCGTCGCCGGCGGGAGCGTGGTCGTCCGCAAGAACCCCGGCCACGCCATCGTCGTCGGGACCAGCGGCGGCGACGGCCGGGTCTCGGCCCGGGTCCGGGTCGAGGCCGGGGAGTATGAGGTGTCCGTCGCCTGTCCGCGCGACGTGCCGTGCGCCCTGGCCTGGGTCGGCATCGACGGGCGGCGATTGACGCCGACCCCGCGCGGCGCGTGGACCTTTCCCGTCGGCCCGCGCACCGGCGCGGTGACGCTCACCGCCCAGGTCGTCGAGGCCCCGGCCGCGGCCGGCGACGGGCGCGGCCCGGACTGCGCGGCCGTGTTCCGCGACAACCGCGAGCGGATCGAGGCCCTGGCCGCCGCCGGGCGGGCCGACGACATCGCCGCCGTCTTCACCGGCGCGGGCTGCGCCCGGCCCAGCGTCGAGATTCCCTCCCCGTCCGCGGCGGCGGATCCCCGCCGGAGTCCGCGCCGCATCACCTGCGAGGCCACCCTCCTGCCGCCCCGCATCCGCTGCACCTTCCTGGCCGCCCCCCGCGACGCCGAGCCCCGCCAGGCCGCTCCGAGAACTCCGCTTTCGCGGGAATGAGCGCAAACGAGTCCAAACCACCCACGAACAGGAGAAGTCCCCATGAAAAGAACAGCCCTCATCCTCGCCGGCGCCCTGGCCTTCGACCTCGGCGTCATGGCCGTGGCCGCCCAGGCCCGGCAGCAGACCCGCGAACCACCCCGCGGTCCCGCGACGGGCGCCCTTCAAGAGCCCTCGACCACGCGATTCCGCGACTCGACCGCGCGCGGGACGACCTGCCGCCCGGGCGAGTCCGGCCCCTGTCGCCCGCCCGCCGGGCCGACCGGCGGCCGGGCGGGCGGCATGTCGGGGTTGGCGGTCCAGGACCCGACCGGCCCCGGCGGCAATGGCGGCTGCACCCCCGGCCTGCCCGGCCCCGGCCGCCCGACCGGCCCCTGCGCCGGCGAACCGGCGTCGATCAGCGATCAGGCCGCCGCGGGCAATCTGACCTCCTACCTGCCGGCCGCCGAATCCGACGGCCACAAGCATAGCGGGGAATACCGCTACCTGAAGATCGACGCCGCCCTGCCGCTGCGGGCCTGCCTCGCCCGGCGCGGCGAGGTCGTCCGCCACGAGGGCGTCCGGCAGTGCCGGCTGCCGGCGACGGCCCGCCTGGAAGACGCCAATTCGGCCATGGGGGAGGTCTCGACCACGCGATGACCATGTCGGCCGCCCCGGCCTGCGCGGCGCCCCAGAAGGTCGAGCCCGGGCCCGACGCAGTCGTGCACCTCTCGGCCGCGCCCCCGTGCGGCGGGGCGAGCGCCACCGGCCGGGTGACGCTGGCGGTCGGGGAGGAGCGGATTCCGGTGGAGATGACCGTGCCCGCCGGTCCCGTGGCGGTCGAGGACGTCCTGCCCGTCGTCCACGGCCTCAGCAGCCTGTTCGCCGCCCGGGCGGCGGCGCGGGCCGAGGCCGAAGGGCGGGCGGTCTCCTGCCGCGCCGGCTGCGGCGCCTGCTGCCGCCAGATGGTTCCCATCGCCCCGGCCGAGGCCCGCGCCCTGGCCCGGCTGGTCGAGGCCATGCCCGAGCCTCGCCGCGGCCGGGTCCGGCGTCGCTTCGACGCGGCCCTCGACGCGCTCGAGCCGCTCGGCCTGCTGGAGCGGCTGGGCCGGGATCCCGCCGACCGTCAGTCCGTGGCGCTGGCGTATTTCGCCGCCGGCGTGGCCTGCCCCTTCCTCGAGGACGAAGCCTGCTCGATCCACGCCGACCGTCCGCTGGCGTGCCGGGAATATCTGGTCACCTCGTCGCCGGACCTGTGCGCCGCCCTGTCTCCGGGCATCGAGCAGGTTCCCCTCGAGGCCCGGCCGTCGCTGGCGCTGCTGCACGCCGACCTCCGCGACGGCTGGTTGCCGCTGGTGCTGGCGCTGGTCCAGGACGCCCAGGCGCCGCCTTCGCCGCGCGACCGAACCGGCGCCGACATCCTGCGGGACGTGATCGGCCGGCTGTGATCCGGCGTCGGGATGGCGGCCCCAAGGATGGGGCGCGGCCTGTTCACGCGGACAACTGGCTCAGGGCCGTCGCCATCGTCTTGATGGCGTCGAACAGCAGGGCTTCGCCAAGGCTAAGTCCGGCATAGTCGTCCAGATCGGCGACGCCGTTCTCGATGGCGTCAAGGCGCTTGAGGCGCAGATCGGTCTCGGCCGCCCGCTTGTTCAACTCGGCGATATGCTGGCGGCGGCGCTCGCTTCGCTCCTGCCTGCGGTCGAGGACGGTGGCCAGCACCTTTTCAAGTCTGACTGGATCAAGCAGGCGGTCGTCAAGATGTCCGGCGACCAGCGCGTCCAGCTTCTCCATCGGAACGGTCATGCCGGTGCAGGCGGTAGGTCCCTGCCGGGCCTTGGTCGAGCAGGTATAATAGCGATAGCGCCCGCCCTTGCCGGTGCGGATGGTCATGGCTCTGCCGCACCCGGCGCAATGGACCAGGCCGCCCGGAAACGGCCAAGGTCGCCCAGCAGCCGTTCAAGCTGCTCGGACGCGGATGGCTGGTGCGGGCGCGAGGGACGGGGCATGGCCCCAAAGCCTCCGAAACAAAGCCTTGAAAGAACAGCTTTTTTACGCCACGAATACGCTTCGTAGCCCAGCGTACAAAGACAGGAACGCGGCGGCGCGGGGCGAGGCTGGCATGGCGAGAGAGGCTGGCATCATGCCGCGTGCAAAGCCTTTTGCACCGCCTTGGGGGCGCGGTCGATCACCAGCAGATAGGCGCGCGCCGGTCCCTCAGGCTGGCGCACCCCCTGCTCCCAGTGACGAAGCGTATTGACGCTGAACCCGAACCGCCCGGCGAACTCCTCCTGGGTCATGCCGAGCCGGGCGCGGATTGCCTTCACGTCGATGTCGGCGGGGACATGGACGCGATAGGCATTGGCGTCCGCTTCGCCTCTGGCGTAGGCGACCGCTTCCTCCAGTCCGCGCCGGATGCTGTCGGCGACCTTGCTCATCTGCGTCTCCCTTTGAAACTCTCGACCAGAATTGCAGTCAGCCGTTTGAAGTCGTTGCGGTCCTGCCGGCTCAGGTCCGCCCGTTCGTTCTTGGCATAGGCGGTCAGCGCGAACAGCGGCATGTCGGAAGGGCAGGCCGCGGTGGCCCAGGTCGTGCTGAACCGCATGCGCCATCCTGCCTATCCCGGCACGGTTTGCGGCGTGGTGTTCCAGGGTTCGGAGCGGGCCACGGGCTGCCAGTTCTCCTTCACCTGCGACGGCGCCATGGCGCGGACGCCGTCGGTCGCGGGATGGGCCAGGGCCAGGGCGTCCGCGTCAGCCGCGCTGAACGGCGCGGTCATGGCCGCGGTCGGCACGGCGACCCACTATCACACCGACTGGGTCGCGCCCTACTGGGCCGAGCGGCTGACCAAGGTGCGCCAGCTCGGGACCCACATCTTCTATCGCTGGAACGGCGGCTGGGGCCTGCCGGCCGCCTTCACCAGCCGTTATGGCGGGCCCGAGCCCGTGCCGGCCCAGATGGCGGCCCTGTCGAGCCCGGTTGAAATCCCCGAGCCGGTCCTGCTGACCGTCATCTTCGAGGAGCCGGTGGAAGACCTGACTCTCACCATCCCCATCGTGGAAGCGGTGCCGACGCCTGCCGCCGCCGAGCCTGAAGCTGTCGCTTCGACACCCGTGGTCGAGCCGCCGCCGCCTGCCGCGGCGCCGATGATGGCCGATCCCCTGGCCCAACCGGGGCCCCGGCCGCAGCGGCGATCGAGGATCGCGACGCCGTCCGGATGGTGACCGCCGCTCCGCGCGGCGGCGGCGATGATGTTTGAGCTTGCGCGGATATTGTCGGGAGCTTGCGATGCTGGCGGTGACGATCAAACAGGATGGGCCGGCCCCGTTTCGTCTGGATCGTGGTGAACCTGGACGGAGTCTCGGTGGCGACCGGCTGGGAGCCGTCGCAGGCGGCGGCCTCGCGTCAGGCCCAGCTGGCGAGCCGGGCCAGCTCTTTCGCCGGTCATGCCGAAGCGAGCGGGGCGTTCATTCACGGCCCGAGAGGGACGACCGTAGTCGAGGCGTGCGCCACCTGAAGATCGGCCGGGGCTGGTGATCGCCCGCCGGCCGGCGATTTCGGGCCCCAACCGGCGACCGGTCAGAATGACCTGCGAGGCCACCCTGATCCCGCCCCGCATCATCTGCCGCTTCGCCGCCGTCACCCGCACAACCCGAACGCATCCTGACCGCGCCAGCGAGCCAGGCTTGAGCCGAGGGGCCGGGCGCTCATGGGCGACTGTGAAACCGGCTGAACACCCCGGACCCCCGCCGTCGGCCCGCCTCCATGTTTGATGGGCTTTATGGAGGGTGTCGTCTCTGTAATTCGAAAATACCAAAGAAAAACAGAGAGCGTGGCGGAGACGGAGGGGTTCTAACTTCTAACATTTTGGTTGTATCCCTCAGCTTGGACACGGTCCACGCTGAATGGTTGAGGCGGCTTAATCGGACGTTGCCGCCGAAATCTCGAAGACGATCAACACGCCTGACGTTGATCGCTGCCAGCTCGTCGAACAGATCACAGGCGTGTTCGCACTCGGTCTTGCTTTCTATATGTCAACGACGTATAGATCGGATCATGATGGAGCCGTTGCGAGAGGTCGCCTTCACGGCCGGTTTCCTCTCCGACGCCAAGAGCGAAGGCATGACGCAGCTGGACCTGGACGCCCTGGTTCAACTCCTGGCCGCCAATCCCACGGCCGGTGATCTGATCGCGGGTTCGGGCGGTTGCCGCAAGGTTCGCCTCGCCGGACGGGGCAAGGGCAAGTCGGGCGGCTATCGCGTAGTGACCTTCTTCGCCCCGCGCGCCATGCCGGTTTAGGTTTTCGCGGCCCTGTCCAAGGCGAGCCGTGAAACCTTCACCGACGCGGAGGTGAACGCCATGGCCGGATTGGCCAAACGCATATTGGCGGGCCTGAAATGACCCGACCGGGAAAGGACCGTCAGATGAACGACACCACCAATATCGACCGCATCATGCGAGGTCTGAACGAAGTCGCCGATATCGTCGAAGGAAAGGCCAGGCCCGCGCGCGTACATGCGCCCGCCGATGTGGACGTCAAGGCGATCCGGACCCGGGAAGGTCTGAGTCAGGACGCCTTCGCCGCCAAATACGGCTTCGCGTCATCGACGCTTCGCCAGTGGGAACAGGGCCGTCGCCGCCCCGAGGCCAGCGCGCGCCTGCTGCTTATGGTTATAGAGCGCCGCCCGGACGCCGTTCAGGACGTTCTCGCGCACGGCTGACGGTCCGCCGTCGATGGGCCCCTGTTGCGGTCGCTTGCTAGGGCGCGTCCTCAATTGAGCAATATGAAGCTTGATGCGGCGTAGACACCGGCCAGGAAGTTGACGGCGCGCTTGTCGTAGCGGGTGGCGATGGCGCGGA
>NZ_CALMZS010000092.1 GCF_937870815.1 uncultured Brevundimonas sp. | reverse complement strand
GGCCGCTACATCCGCTCCGGCGTGTCGATGCCGAGCAGGTCCAGCGCCCGCTCCAGCTGGTCCAGCACCGCCTTCGATAGGGTCAGGCGCGAGCCCCGGGTCGCGGCGTCCGGCGCGGCCAGCACCGGACAGGCGGCGTAGAATTTCGAGAAGCTCTGGGCCAGCCGGTAAGCATGCTCCGAGATCAGGTGCGGCATCCGCTTGTCATAGGCCTCGGCCACGGCCTGGGAGAAGGCGTCCAGCGTCAGGGCCAGGTCGCGCTCGGCGGGCTCTCCGATGACGACCGGCCCCGCCGTCGCGCCCTGGTCGGCGCCCTTGCGCAGCAGGGATTTGATCCGCACCGCCTGGTACAGCAGGTACGGCCCGGTCTTGCCCTCGAAGCTCATGAACCGGTCGAGGTCGAAGACGTAGCTGGTGGTCCGGCTGTTCGACAGGTCGGCGAATTTCAGCGCCGCCACCGCCACCTTGCGGGCGATGTCGTCGAACTCGGCCGCGGGCAGGTCGGCGCCCAGCCTGGCCTCGCGCAGCCGCTCGCGCGCCTTGTCGACGGCCAGGGTGATGAGGTCGTGCAGCTTCAGCACCCCGCCGGCGCGGGTCTTGAACGGCTTGCCGTCCGGCCCGTTCATGGTGCCGAAGCCGAGATGCTCCAGCGACCCCTCGGCCGCATAGCCGGCCAGATACGCGGCCCGGAACACCTGTTCGAAATGCTCGGCCTGCCGCTCGTCGACGACATAGAGGATCAGGTCGGGATCGATGGCCTTGCGGCGGTCGAGGATGGTCGCCAGGTCGGTGGTGCCGTACATGGCCGAGCCTTCCGACGAGATGACCAGCAGCGGCGGCGGGCTCGGCGCCTCGACGACGCTGCCGTCGGCCAGCTTCCGCTTGCGGGTCTCGCCGGGCCGGGCGACGTGGACCACCTGGGCCCCGTCGTCCTCGACCAGCAGGCCGGCCTCCCTCAGATGGGCGATCATCTCCGGCATCAGCGGATCGGCGTCGCTCTCGCCGTTCCACAGGTCGAAGGTGACGCCCAGCGCCGCGAACTCGCGCTGCAGGCCGGCCATCGAGACGTCGTGCATATGCCGCCACAGGGCGCGATAGCCGGGCCGGGCCGCCTGCAGTTCCGCCGTCGCCTTGCGGGCGCGGCCGCGGAACTCCGCATCCTCCTTGGCGCGCGCCGCGGCGGCCGGATACAGCCGCTCCAGATCCTCCAGCGTCACCGGGCTGTCGGCCGGGAACGGCCCGTCGCCCTCGGCCATGAAGGCCTCGCCCTTGCCCTCGTCGGCCACGGCCACGATCAGCAGCCCCATCTGGAAGCCCCAGTCGCCGAAATGGGCGTCGCCCCACACCGTGTCGCCGCGGAAGCGGAAGATGCGCTTCAGGCTCTCGCCGATGATCGAGCTGCGCAGGTGGCCGACGTGCATCGGCTTGGCCACATTGGGCCCGGCGTAGTCGATCACCACCCGGCGCGGCGCGGCGACGGTCGAGGCCCCGGCGTGCTCGCGGTCGGCCGCGACCTCGGCGGCCCGGGCCGCCAGCGCGCCGTCGGCGACCGTCAGGTTGATGAAGCCCGGCCCGGCCACCTCGACCGAGGCCAGCCGCGAGTCGTTCTTGAGCCGCTCCGCCACCCGGCCGGCCAGTTCGCGCGGATTGGCCTTCAACGCCTTCGCCGCCGCCAGCGCCCCGTTCGACTGGAAGTCGGCCAGGTCGGGCCGGTCGGAGGGGGTCACGCGGGCGACGCCGGGGGCCACGCCTTCGGCGGCGAAGGCGGCCTCGACCGCCTCGCCCAGCACAGTCCTGAGATCGGTCATCTACTGGCCGGTCGACGGCGCCAGGACGCCCGCGTTGACGCGGAAGCGGCTACCCGTGCGGTTGAACTCGGCCATCTGCGGCGTCACGTCGAAGCCGACGAGAATCTCGAAATTGTCGCCGCTGGTGGTGGCGTCCGCGCGCGGGATGACCACGACCTGGTCCTGGGTCACCGACGTCGCCGGCCGGCCGTCGAAATCGACCGGCAGGTCGAAATACTCCTTGGCCAGAACGGCCTTGTTCCGCTCGGTCACCGCGATCCAGTAGCGATAGGTGCGGTTCTCGCCCTGGGCCTGCGGCCCGCGGCCCAGGTTGAACAGGACGCGGGTATGGACGGTGATCGGGTCGTCGTTCTGATAGGCGCAGTCAGAGGTCAGGCCCTCGATCTCGCCGGTGAAGCCCACGTTCGAGGCCGCCACCCGGTCGCCGGTCAGTTCGACGAAGCGGGCGGCGTCGTAGAGGATCTTCACATAGGGGCAGGGGCCGGCGGCCGCGCTGCGGCGCAGCGGCGCGATGCGGGGCGCGCGCCGCGCCTCGTTCTGCTGCGTGCCGTCGGGGTTCTCGCCGCGCGCGGAGCCCCCCGGCTGCTGCTGCCCCGGACGCGGCTGAACCTGCGCCTCGGCGGCGAGCGGGACCAGCAGCACCGAAAACGCGGCGATCGCGGCGGCCGAAGCCAGGGAATTCTTGAGGACGCGACGCATCAAAGGCTCTTCCACGAACGAGGAGGCGCGACGACAGCCCGACGCCGGGCGCAACGCTCGTTGCTGATAGCGGCTAAAGCGAGGCGCGGCAAACCCGCGCCGGGGCAAACCGCGGTGGCGGCGGGCCGGGCGAACGACTAGGTTGCGCCCATGACCGTTCATGCGCCGATCCCGGCTCCCGAAAAGCGTCCGCTGACCGTGCGCCTCGCCACCCCGCGCGGCTTCTGCGCCGGCGTCGACCGGGCCATCCAGATCGTCGAGCGGGCCATCGAGAAATACGGCGCGCCCGTCTATGTGCGCCACGAGATCGTGCACAATCGCCATGTGGTCGACCGTCTCGGGGCCATGGGCGCGGTGTTCGTCCGGGAGCTGGACGAATGCCCCGACGACCGCCCCGTGGTCTTCTCCGCCCACGGCGTGCCGAAATCCGTGCCGGAAGGGGCCCGGGCCCGTGAGATGCTGTATCTCGACGCCACCTGCCCGCTGGTCTCCAAGGTCCATGTCGAGGCCGAGCGCCACCACGCCGCCGGCCGCCACATCATCCTGATCGGCCACGCCGGTCATCCCGAGGTGGTCGGCACCATGGGCCAGTTGCCGCCCGGCGCGATCAGCCTGGTCGAGACGGTCGGGGACGCCGAGGCCTTCCGGCGCCCGGGCGGGGCGCCGCTGGCCTACGCCACCCAGACCACCCTGTCCGTGGACGACACCAGCGAAATCCTGGCGGTGCTCAAGCGGCGCTTCCCCGAACTGCCCGACCCGCACAAGGAAGACATCTGCTACGCCACCACCAACCGGCAGGAGGCGGTCAAGCGGCTCGGCGCCGGCTGCGACCTGGTGCTGGTGGTCGGGTCGAAGAACTCCTCCAACTCGGTGCGGCTGGTCGAGGTGGCGCTGCGGGCCGGGGCCGGCGACGCCCGGCTGGTCGACGACGCCGCCCAGGTCGACTGGTCGTGGCTGGACGGGGTGTCGACCCTCGGAATCACCGCCGGGGCCTCGGCCCCCGAACCGCTGATCGAGGCCCTGGTCGAGGCCGTCCGCGCCCGGTTCTCCGCCGAGGTGATCGAGGACTCCGGCCAGCGCGAGACGGTCACCTTCAAGCTGCCGCGTCTCCTGACCGCCTGAACAAAGGACGCTTGCGCAAGCGGAGCCTTTGCCGTTCGCTGGCGTTAACCTGCGCGACCAGTCTGGGGATGACCATGCGCCTTCGCACCGCCTTCGCCGCCGTCTCGATCGCGGCCCTGTCCGCCGCCTGCGCCCAGGAGGCCGAGGCTCCGCCGGAGCCGGTCGAACCGTCCCCGGCCCCGGCGGCGCCGGCCGCGCCGCCGATCAGCTACGCCTGCGAAAGCGGCCAGTCGGTCACCGTGGCCTATCCGGACACGGCCACCGCCCAGCTGACCTACCAGGGCCGGGCATGGACGCTGCGGGCGGTCCAGGCCGCCTCGGGCGCGCGCTACGCCGGGGCGGACCTGGAATGGTCGACGGTCACCCGGGACGGACTGGAGAGCGCCGCCCTCAGCCGGCTCGGGCCCAGCGGCGACGTCGGCGTCGCCGTGCTCGAGCGCTGCAGCCGCCCGAGCGCCGGCGCCGTCCCCGCGGGGCCGGTTCCACCGCCGGAGGCGGGCGTTCTTCCGG
>NZ_CALMZS010000091.1 GCF_937870815.1 uncultured Brevundimonas sp. | reverse complement strand
TCGACCCGCTCGCGCCGCCGCTCCAGCTCGTGCACCCGGGCCATGAAGGTCAGGTTCTGCTCGATCGACAGGTCTTCGTAGAGCGAGAATTTCTGCGTCATATAGCCGACGCGTTCCTTGATCCGCCGCGACTGGGTCATGACGTCGTGGCCCAGCACCGTGCCCTCGCCGCTGTCCGGCGTCAGCAGGCCGCACAGCATCCGCAGGGTCGTGGTCTTGCCGGCGCCGTTGGGGCCCAGGAAGCCGCAGATGCGGCCCCGGTTCACCGTGATGCCGAAATCCTTGACCGCGTGCAGCGCTCCGAACGCCTTGTTCAGGCCCCTGACGTCGATGACCGCCGAGCCCTCCCCCTCGACGGGGGAGGATTGGGAGGGGGTGGAGGCGGGGTGGTCGTCGGGAAGCTCGGTTGGGCTCCGGCGGCTCTTCGACAACGCCTCCCGCGCCAGATCATTTGACAGCCTGCCTCCACCCCATCCCAACCCTCCCCCGTCGAGGGGAAGGGGAGTCGAACCCTTTCGCCGATCCGTCACTCCCCCGCCTCCAGCGGCGTCACATCCACCGGCAGGCCGGGGTTCAGCGTCGCCGCCTCCTCCGGCCGCGCCTCGACGCGATAGACCAGCCGGTCGCGGCTGCCCCGGCCGTAGAGCACCGGCGGGGTGAACTCGGGTCGCGGACTGATCCAGCTGATCCGGGCGCGCCCGGCCGCGGCGCAGCCGTCACAGCGGAAGGTCACCGTCCGGCCGGGCCGATAGCGCGCCATCTCCGCCTCGGGCACGAAGAACACCAGCTTGACCTCGCGGTCGGGCAGCAGGGCCAGCACCGGCGTATTGGCCGCGGCCCATTCGCCGGGCCGGTAGAAGATCTCCTCGACCCGCGCCGCCGCCGGGGCCGTCGGCGACAGCTGGCCCAGCCGCGCCTGCGCCTCGCTCAGCCCGCCCGCCGCCTGCCGCGCCTGCTGCTCCGCCTGCGCCACCGCATCCTGCCGCGCGCCCATGGCCGCCACTTCACGCCGCCGCCGCACCGCCGCCGTCTGCGCCCGGGCCGCGTCCCGCGCCGCCCGCACCTGGTCCAGCCGCGCCGGCGCATAGATGCCGCGCCGCACCAGCGGCTCGATCCGCCCATAGTCGGCCTCGGCGGCCCGTTCGCCGGCCTCGGCCGCCGCCAGTTCGGCGTCGAACACCGACAGCTCCTCGGCGCGCTGGCCCTTGCGCAGATCGTCGGCCCGCGCCTCGGCCGCGCCCACCGCCGCCGCCGCGCTCTCGGCCTGGGCCCGCTGCACCCGCGGGTCGATCAGGAAGGTGCGGCCGCCCGCCGCCACCCTCTGCCCCTCGCGCACATACAGGGCCGCCACCGAGCCGGAGACCGGCGCGGCCAGATAGACCCGCTCGCCCTCGATATAGCCGGTCAGGGTCCGCGCCTCGCCGTCGCGCAGGAACAGCAGCCAGACCAGCACCCCGACGACGGCGAACACGATGAGCGCGACGATGATCCGGGTCCGCTTCATGGCCGCATTCCTCTCAGGACCGTGTCCAGATGCTGGTTGGCCAGGGCCACGATATCGACCGCCTCCGCGCCGATCGGCTCGAAGGTCTCGCGCCACATCGCGCCCAGCAGCACCGGCCCGACCAGGCCCATGGCGAAGTGGCGCGGATCGCCGGGCCGAACCTCGCCGGCCGTCTGCGCCCGGCGAATCAGGCCGCTCATCATCTCGAGGCCGGGCCCCACCATATTGGCGTGCCAGACCACGGCCAGCTCCGGCCTGTTGCGGCTTTCGGCGATGACCAGCTTGGCCACGCCCGCGAACCGCCGGTCGCCGGCCACCACCGCCGCCATCAGTGCGACCGCGCCGCGCGCCACCGTCTCGAACGGCGCGCCGGCGTTCAGGGCCGCGGCCCGGACACGCTCGAGGTTCGGCGCGATCAGGTCGGCCACCACCGCGCGGAACAGTTCGTCCTTGGTCTCGAAATAGAGATAAAGCGCGCCTTTCGACACCCCGGCGAGCCTGGCCACCTCATCCAGCCGGGCGGCGGCGAACCCGCGCATCGCGAACACCTCCAGCGCCGCGGCGAGAATCTCCGCCGGGCGATCGGCGGCGCGGCGGCGAAATTTCGGCTGGCCCGGGGGGAGCATCGCAACGCCATTAATAACTGACTGGTCAGTTATTATCTGTGCCGGGCGAGGCTGTAAAGCCGCATTCGCCCGCCTGGCCCCGGCGCCGGACGCTGGACCCCGCCGCCCCGGTTTTCTAAGGGATGCGGATGACCTCCCCGCTCGACGCCACCCCCGACCCCCTCCTGACCCTGGAGCCGCACCGCCGCGCCAGCGTGCGCGAGATCTTCGGGGTCGACTCCGACATGGTGGTGCCGGTCTTCACCGAGCGCGACAGTCATGTGCCCGAGATCGACGATGCCTACCGCTTCGACCCGCAGACGACGCTGGCCATCTGCGCCGGCTTCGCCTTCGACCGCCGCGTCATGGTCCAGG
>NZ_CALMZS010000090.1 GCF_937870815.1 uncultured Brevundimonas sp. | reverse complement strand
ATGGAGGGCCGCCGCTGGCGGACCCTGCTGGCGACGGCCCTGCTGCTCGGGGCCACCGTGGCCCTGCTGGCGCTCGGCAAGAGCCGGCTCGGTCTCGCCGCCGAGGAGAATCTCGAGGCCTGGCTGCGGGGCTATGCGGGCAGCCCCTGGGCCTTCGCCGCCACCGTCGTCCTGTTCATCGCCGCCGCCTTCATCGGCGCCCCGCAATTCATCCTGATCGCCGCCTGCGTGGTCGCCTTCGGGCCGTGGCTCGGCTTCCTCTACAGCTGGGCGGCGACGGTGGCCTCGGCCGGGGTGACCTACTGGCTCGGCCGCGGCCCGGCGGCGCGGCTGCTGGACCGCTACGGCGGCCGCACCCTGGGCCGGCTCAAGGGCTTTGTCGGCCAGAACGCCTTCCACGCCAGCTTCATGATCCGCAATGTGCCGTCGGCGCCCTTCATCGTCGTCAACATGGCCTTCGGGGCGACGCGCGCCTCGTTCGCGGCCTATCTGCTCGGCTGCGCCCTGGGGGTGCTGCCCAAGACCGCCCTGGTGGCCTTCTTCGGCGGGGCGGTGGTTTCCGCGGTCAGCGGCGACGGGGTCTGGACCTCGGCCATCCTGGCCGGCGTGGCGGCGGCCTGGCTGGGCCTGATGCTCGGCGTGCGCGAACTGGTCAGGCGGCGCGAGCGGGCGGGCGGCTCCGCGGACTGAGAAGCTTGGCTGACGGGATCGTGAACGGCCACGCCGCCGTTGGCGCCGACGGGGGCTCCGGTCAGGCCGCATGGGGCTTGTATTCGCCTCCGCACACGGGCAAACGAGCCACAAGGTCGGTCAGGCGATAACGATCAGGAGGCGGCGCGTGGGGATGCGCGTTCGCCGGGGCGTCGCCGAAGCGGATCGAGACTGACGCACGCCCCTCCAAGGCCCGAACGAACGGTATCCCGGACCCATGTTCTCCAGCATCTTCGGCGCGATCTCCAACGACATCGCCATCGACCTCGGCACCGCCAACACCCTGATCTACATGAAGGGCAAGGGCATTGTGCTGAACGAGCCCTCGGTGGTCGCGCTGCGCAACGTCGGCGGCCGCAAGATCGTCCACGCCGTGGGCATAGAGGCCAAGCAGATGCTGGGCCGCACCCCGGGCCACATGGAGGCCATCCGGCCGATGCGCGACGGGGTCATCGCCGACTTCGAGGTCGCCGAGGAGATGATCAAGCATTTCATCCGCAAGGTTCACAACCGCAAGGGTTTCGTGAACCCCAAGGTGATCGTCTGCGTGCCGTCGGGGGCCACCGCCGTCGAGCGCCGCGCCATCAACGACTCCTGCCTGAACGCCTCGGCCCGCCGGGTCGGCCTGATCGACGAGCCGATGGCCGCGGCCATCGGGGCCGGCCTGCCGATCCACGAGCCGACCGGCTCGATGGTCGTCGACATCGGCGGCGGCACCACCGAGGTGGCCGTGCTGTCGCTCAGCGGGATCGTGTATTCCCGCAGCGTGCGCGTCGGCGGCGACAAGATGGACGAGGCGATCATCTCCTACATGCGCCGCAACCACAACCTGCTGATCGGCGAGACCACCGCCGAGCGCATCAAGAAGGACATCGGCACCGCCCGCATTCCCGCCGACGGCGAGGGCCTGTCGATCGATGTCAAGGGCCGCGACCTGATGCAGGGGGTGCCGCGCGAGGTCCGCATCTCCGAGCGCCAGGCCGCCGAGGCCCTGGCCGAGCCGGTGACCCAGATCGTCGAGGCGGTGAAGGTGGCGCTGGAGGCCACCCCGCCGGAGCTGGCCGCCGACATCGCCGACAAGGGCATCATGCTGACCGGGGGCGGGGCCCTGCTGCGCGGTCTCGACGCCGAGATCCGCGACCATACCGGCCTGCCGGTCTCGGTCGCCGACGATCCGCTGTCCTGCGTGGCCATCGGCTGCGGCCGGGTGCTCGAACACCCGCGCTGGATGAAGGGCGTGCTCGACTCCGCACTTTAGGGCCTCGTCCCGTTTCGCGCCTCAAATGCCTGTCATTCTTGACGTCATCGGGGTTACGGCGGTTTCCAAACGGCCCGGATTCTGGATAGGCTCGACGGATCGGCCGGGGGCGTCCCGCTGATTCCCTTTTTCTGAGGAAGGCGC
>NZ_CALMZS010000089.1 GCF_937870815.1 uncultured Brevundimonas sp. | reverse complement strand
TCGGCGGTCGTGCCCACGGCGTCGAGGTCGTTGATGATCACCGTCACCCGGTTGTTGGCCTGGTAGCCGCGCAGCCGAGGCGGTTCGTTCTGGACGTAGTCGTACTGGGCCGACAGGTTGAGCCCCGAGGTCTGCACGTCGCGCTCGGCGACGCCGGCCCGGCGCAGGGCGGCCATGACCTGGTTCATGCGGGCGGCGTTCCGGCTCATCGCCTCGGCGGCGGTCGGGGCCTCGGTGACCACGCCGAAGCCGATCGTCGCCATGTCCGGGGCGGCCTTGACCTCGCCATGGGCCGACAGGTTCAGCGACGGGCGCTCGGTCACCGCCTGGATGGTCAGGGGCGCGCCGCCGCCGGGCTGGGACTGGGCGAAGGCGGCCGGCGCGGCCAGGGCCACGGCGGCGGCGGCCAGCAGGCCCCCGCTGATCAGCAGGACGCGGTCCGACAGCGCCGGCAGGGCGGCGGCCTGGGCCCGGGGAGCGGGGGAGCGGGTCATGAAATCATCTCCTGAGGCGGGGCGGTCGATCGAAGGATTTCCGGGCCGTGACGCCACCTTGGCCGTTCCTGTCTGAACCAACGCATGGCCCCGGTGGGCGGGTTCCATTCATCGGCGTGAAATCGGCGACGTCCCGGCCCCGTCCACGGCGCTTGGCAAGTCGGCGCGCCGCCTGCTAGGCCACCGGAACCGCCACGGCGGGCCCGTAGCTCAATGGTTAGAGCCGACCGCTCATAACGGTCTGGTTGCAGGTTCGAGTCCTGCCGGGCCTACCGGCGCCAGCCTCCGCGCCAGCGGTCGTCGCCGCGCGGACGATCCCGGTAGATGTAGCCGCCGTCGTAATCGTACCAGCCGTAGCCGTCCAGGAAGCGGTCGTAGCCGTCCAGCGAATAGCCGTCGTCGTGGTATTCGAGGCCGAGCAGGCCGTCCTCGTCGTCCCACCAGTCGCGGGGATACGGGCCGGAGGCGCACTCCCAGCCCTCGCCGCTCTGCCAGTAGGGTTCATGGCGGCCGCGGTAGCGGTTGTAGAATTGGGGGCGGCAGAGATAGGGGGAATAGACGAGGTTGCCGCGCGCCTGGACGTTGGCGCGGCCCTCGCGGTAGATCACCTGGCGTACGCCGGCGAAGACGTTGTTGATCACCACGGCGCTGCCCGAGGCGGCGGCGACCCCGACCGTGCCGGCGCGGATGCGGCTGTCGGTCAGTCGCAGTTCGCCGTTGTAGAGCACCACCCCCTTGTCGGACCGGCCGATGCGGCTGTTGCTGATGTCGACCGAGGCGCCTTCCACGGCCACGCCCTCGACATAGCCGACGATGGCGGTGTTCTCGACCTCGACCCGGCCGTAGTCTCGTCCCGAGCGCACGGTCAGGCCTATGGAGCGGGGGCCGAAGGCGTTGGGCGCGCCGGTGCCGATCATCGTGGTCGAGGCGATGCGCGAGGCCTGACCCCCGCCGGGGATCAGCTCCATGCCCGACTGGGCCCCGGCCACGGAAACCTCCCAGGCGTTCAGCACCGCCCCGTCGGCGACGATGGCCGGGGCGATGGTCTGGGCCTCGATGACGGTGTTGCGCACATCCAGCAGGCCGCCGTCGACGTAGATGGCCGCTTCGTCGCCGGCGTGGCGCAGGCCCACCCGGTTCATGATGATCTCGGCGCCGTAGCCGACGATGCAGGCCGCTTCCCCGGCTCGGGGCGAGGCGAACACCATGTCGCGGATCTCGACCCGAACGCCCTGGGCCACGGTGATGCACGGCAGGCCGTCGGGCGCCTGCAGCGTCGCATGGCCGGCGCGGGCCCAGTCGCGCGGATCGAAGCCACCCTCGCCGATGATGGTCAGCGGCTTGTCGATGTTCAGCCAGCCGACGCAGGAGCCGGCGCGGGCGCGGATCATCAGGGTGCCGCCCGGGCGGACCCGGCGCACCGCATCCTCGACGGCGCCGGAGCCCGGATTGCCGCCGCAGTCGACCAGGACGATCTCCTCGCCGCCGGGCTGATGGTGCGGATAGTCGCGCCCCCAGTCCGGGCGGTGACGGCGATAGTCGTAGCGGCGGTGGTGCGAACCGCGATTGCGGTGGCTGCGCGTCGGCGGGTCCAGCAGCAGGCCGAAATTGGGCCGGGTCTGGCTCTCGACCTTGGCGGCGACCTGCGCCTGGGCCTGCGAAGCCTGGGACAGCGCGGCGCCCGCCACGGCCGCCGCGACGACGGCGACGGCGACGACGGCGCCGCGGAACCGGGCGAGGGGGAAACGGATCGACATGGGGTCCACGCCCTCCTTAACGGCGCTGCTGGGAACGGGAGACCTGGGCCAGCACGGCCTGCAGGCGGGCCGCCGACGGGCCGAAGCCGGACAGGGCGGAATCGATGCGCAGGGCCACGGCCTGGGCCTTGTCCTGGTCCGCCACCCCCGAGACGCCGAGCGCGAAATAGCTCGACATGGCGAATTTGGCCTCGGGGCTGCCCTGACGGGCGGCCTCGTCGAACCACTTGAAGGCGCGGGCGTAGTCCGCGGGCACGCCGATGCCCTCGGCGTACATCACCGCCAGCACCAGCTGGGCCTCGGACGAGCCGTTGACGGCGGCCAGCTGGATCGCCCTCACCCGCTCCAGATGGGACAGCCGGCCCTCCATCGGATGGCCGAGCATGGCCTCCAGCGTCTCGATCTGGCGCTTCGACAGATCCTCGGGCCGCTGGGCGACGGTCTCGGTGATGCCGAGGTAACGCAGCGCCCGGCCGACGTGGACGAAGGGCAGTTCGGCCCCCATCCGGGTCAGGGCGTATTCATAGGCGTCGCCGCGCGGACGGCTCTCGTCGGAGAACGGCACGCCCGAGGCCGGCGCCTCATTGGGATAGAATTCGAACGGCGGCGTCCACTGCCGGGCCTTGGCCTCGACGAAACGGCTGTACTGGTCCCGGCTGGGCGCGGACCTCTCGAAATCCTTCATCAGGACATAGGCCCCCACGTCGCCGGTCTGCACCGCCAGATAGTTGTAGAGGTAGGCGTCGACATCGTTGCGGGGGAACAGGCTGGTCGCCGATCGATAGCCGCGGCGGCGGTCGCGGCCGTCGGGACCGCCGGGATTGCGACCCCAGGCCTCGCGCGCCTCGCGGTTGTCCTCCGGCTCTCCGAACGGGCCGTACAGGCCGTCATGCAGCCGGGCCAGGGTGCGGAAGCCCTCGGCGTCCTGGGTCGACAGGATGTAGACGACGCGGTCGCGCACCGCCTCCTGCTCCTCGCGGGTCATCTGGCCCAGCTGGCGGTCGAGCCGCTGATAGGCCATGTGCCGCTCGAAGGCCCGGCAGTCGTCGTATTTCGACAGCGGCCGCCAGCCGCCGAAGCCGCCCCGGTCGACCCGGTTGATCGGCGCATAGCCTTCGTCATTGGCCAGGGCCATGGCGTACCAGGTGGCGCTCTCGATCGGATCCTCGATGTTCTTGTCCGTGGCGCGGACGGCGGCATAGCGCGATCCCAGCTCCAGCTGGGCGAAGAAGTCGCCGCGGAAGGCGGCGCGGCGCAGCGCGCGCAGCCCGGTCTCCTGGGCGTTGAACTCCGATCCGGCCAGCGAAGCCGGTCGCGGACAGGCGTTGGAGGCCGCGTCGGTGCGCTGCCAGAAGCGGATGCCGGACCCCCGATCGCCGCAGGACCCCATGCCCAGGGCGATGAGCGCCAGCACGCCGGCGATCGCGGCGATGGCTACGGGGCCCCGCGACCGGTCGAACCGGCCGCGGTCGGTCTTGTTCGCCTCGCCCTCGCCCATGGACCCCTCGCACTACTGGAGCGGGCGCGCCCCGGCCCGCCCGTTAAGTTTGCGCGACCGGGACAGTCCGGTCCAGTTCACCGTCTGTCAAGGTTAACGCCGTTTCGAGAGAAAGCGTTGCCGGACCGCGGCCATTTTGTGACTCCACCGGGGTTGTCCACCAGAATCAGCAGGTTGAGATTCTCCCGACAGGCGAAATCTTCCCCCCTCGCGGCGCCCGGCGAGGGCGTCTATATGGCTCGGACCGTCGAGGAGCCCGCCCCATGTCCTACGTCGCCCGCGACGACCGCCCGGCCGACAAGGCCGCCCGCTACGCCGAGGTCGAGGCGGAGATTCTCGCTGTACTCGAAGGCGAACCCAACCTCGGGGCGCGCATGGCGACGGTCGCCTCGATGCTGGCCGACGCCTTCCCCGGCTTCTTCTGGACCGGGTTCTACGTCGTCGATCCCGAGCGGACGGGCGAACTCGTCGTCGGTCCCTACCAGGGCACGCTGGGCTGCCTGCGCATTCCCTTCGGCCGCGGCGTGTGCGGTGCGGCGGCGCGCGACCGCGCGACCCAGGTCGTCGACGACGTGCACGCCTTCCCCGGCCACATCGCCTGCGACAGCCGCTCGGCCAGCGAGATCGTCGTGCCGGTCCTGGATCGCACCGGAGAGCTGATCGCCGTGTTCGATGTCGACGCGACCGAAAAGGCGGCCTTCGACACGGTGGACGCGACGGCGCTGGAGCGACTGCTGGCGCGGGTGTTCGCGTCCTGATCATCTGCTAGAGCCTGATTCACGGCCTCGGCCATGCGGACGGGCGGCCGCCGCGACCCAGACCCCGGCGCGACAAGTCAGGAGAGTTCCAAATGACCCGCACCCTCGTCGTCACCGGAGGCTATGGCGTTCTCGGCCGCGCCATGCGCGAGGCCGCCCTGGCCGACGGGCTCGACGTCGCCGTCATCGACCACGCCGCGGGGCCGTCCGCGCCCGACGGGGTCCTGGAACTGGGCGGCGTCGACCTGACCGACGCCGCGGCGGCCGAAGGGGCGATGGCCGCCGTGATCGACCGTTTCGGCCGGATCGACGCGCTGCTCAACGTCGCCGGCGGCTTCGTCTGGCAGCCCGTCGACGCCGAGCCGCCGGCCTGGGACCGGATGTTCGCCCTGAACCTGACCACCGCCCTGAACGCCACCCGCGCCGCCCTGCCCGCCCTGAGGCGGTCGCCGGACGGCCGGATCGTCAATGTCGGAGCCAGCGGCGCCCTGAAGGCCGCCGCTGGGATGGGCCCCTACGCCGCCGCCAAGTCGGGCGTCCACCGCCTGACCGAAAGCCTGGCCGAGGAGCTCAAGTCGACATCCGTCACCGTCAACGCCGTGCTGCCGTCGATCCTCGACACCGAACAGAACCGCAAGGACATGCCCGACGCCGATCCCGCCAGATGGGTCCGGCCGGCCGACCTGGCCCGCGTCATGCTGTTCCTCGCCTCGCCGGAGAGCCGGGCCGTCACCGGGGCGCTGATCCCGGTCACGGGCCGGGTCTGATGCAGCTGGTCCGCTCGGTCCTCTACCTGCCCGCCAGCAATCCCCGGGCGATCGAAAAGGCGCGGGGCCTGGACTGCGACGCGGTGATTCTCGACCTCGAGGACGCGGTCGCGCCCGACGCCAAGCCGGCCGCCCGCGCCGCCGCCGCCGAGGCCGTCGCGGCCGGCGGCTTCCGCGCCCGCGTCGGGGTGCGGATCAACGGCCTCGACACGCCCTGGGGCGGGGACGACCTCGCGGCGCTGGGCGGGCTGCGGCCCGACTTCGCCGTCGCGCCCAAGGTCGAGAGCGCCGCGGCGGTGCGCGAAGTGGCGGCCCGGCTGCCGGGGGGCGTCGCCCTGTGGGCCATGGTCGAGACCCCGCTGTCGGTGCTGCGCCTCGACCAGATCGCCGGGGCCGGGCCGCCGCTCGCCGCCCTGATGCTGGGGACCAATGATTTCGGCGAGCGCATGAACCTGGTGCTGGATCCCGGGCGCGAACCGCTGAAGCCGTGGCTGGCCGCCGTCGTCGCGGCCGCGCGCGGCCATGGCCTGCTGGCCATCGACGGCGTGGTCAACGCCACCGACGACGCCGACCGGCTCGAGGCGGAATGCCGGCAGGGCCGCGCCTTCGGCTTCGACGGCAAGAGCCTGATCCACCCGGACCAGATCGCCGCCGCCAACCTGGCCTTCTCGCCCTCGCCGGAAGAGGTCGCACGGGCCCGCGAGATCGTCGCCGCCTTCGCCGCCGCCGACGCCGAGGGCAAGGGGGCCATCCGGATCGGCCGCCGCATGGTCGAGCGGCTGCACCTCGCCGCCGCCCATCGCCTGCTGGCCCGCCACGAGGCCGCCTCGACCTGCGCCCCGGACGGGCCTATCTAGTCCGTTCACAAACAGGACCTGCGCGCCGACGGCGCGGGGCCGAACCAAGGACAGGGCTCGCCCGAGAATGACCAAAGCCGTCATCGCCGCCACCGGCCTGTTCACGCCCGAACAGTCGATCTCCAACGAAGAACTGGTCGCGGCCTACAACGCCTTCGCCGCCCGTTTCAACGAGCAGCACGCGGCCGGCATCGCCGCCGGGGACCTCGAGGCCCTGACCCCGTCCTCCGTCGAGTTCATCGAAAAGGCCTCGGGCATCAGGTCGCGCTTCGTGATCGACAAGGCCGGCGTGCTCGACCCGGCCCGCATGGGGCCGCACATCCCCGAGCGCGCCGACGACGAATTGTCGGTGCTGGCCGAAATGGCGGTGAAGGCCGCCCGCGACGCCATCGCCGCCTGGGGCAAGCCGGTATCGGAGATCGGCGCCGTGCTCTGCGCCGCCTCGAACATGCAGCGCCCCTACCCGGCCATGGCCATCGAGGTGCAGCAGGCGCTCGACATCGAGGGCTTCGCCTTCGACATGAACGTGGCCTGCTCCTCGGCCACCTTCGGCATCAAGACCGCCGCCGACTTCATCGCCTCCGGCTCGGTCAAGGCGGTGCTGATGGTCAATCCGGAAATCTGCTCGGCCCACCTCAACTTCAGGGACCGCGACAGCCATTTCATCTTCGGCGACGTCGCCACCGCGGTGATCATCGAGGCGGAGGACCAGGCCGTCGACGGCTGGGAGATTCTGGGCACGCGGCTGAAGACGGTGATGTCCAACAACATCCGCAACAATTTCGGCTTCCTGAACAAGGCCGCCCTGCCGACCGGCGGCGGCGAGCCCGTCCCTCCGAGCGGCCTGACCGACAAGATGTTCGTCCAGCAGGGCCGCAAGGTGTTCAGGGACGTGGTGCCGATGGTCTCGGACATGATCGTCGACCACGCCGCCGATCTCGGCCTCGACCCCGCCGGCCTCAAACGCCTGTGGCTGCACCAGGCCAACATCAACATGAACCAGTTCATCGGCCGCAAGG
The DNA here is from genome assembly GCF_937870815.1 of uncultured Brevundimonas sp. Taxonomy (GTDB): domain Bacteria; phylum Pseudomonadota; class Alphaproteobacteria; order Caulobacterales; family Caulobacteraceae; genus Brevundimonas. The sequence goes on along the minus strand of NZ_CALMZS010000089.1, from coordinate 4,199 downwards.
TGCTGGGCCGCGAGCCGACCCCGGAGGAGAATGTCGTCATCCTCGACGACTACGCCAACACCTCCTCGGCCGGCTCGATCATCGCCTTCCACCTCCACCACGACGGCTTCGCCCCCGGCGACACCGGCCTGATCTGCAGCTTCGGGGCCGGCTATTCGGCCGGCACCGTGTTCGTGCGGAAGCGGGCGTAGGCCCTACGCCGCCGCCACCGCCTCGATCTCGACCAGCCAGGCCTCGTCGAAGATGCCGGTGACGATCACCGTCAGGGCCGGCTGCCGACCCGCCAGCCGGCGCAGCCGGATCTCGCGGTTCTCCAGCGCATGGCGCCGGTCCGACAGGAAGGTCGTCACCTTGACGAGGTTGTCCAGGGTCATCCCGGCGGCGGCGAGCTGGGTCTCGACATTGTCCCAGACCTGCTCGCACTGGCCGGTGAAGTCGGCGGCCAGGGAGCCGTCGGGCGCCACCGGAATCTGGCCGGACAGGTAGAGCCAACGGCCCGGCCCGGTCACCTCGACCGCCTGGGGATACGAGCCCTCGACCGGCGGCGAGCCGTCGCCGGTCAGGGGCCGCATCGTCAGGCTCACTGGCGCGCCGGGGCGGTGCGCGCTCGCACCTGTGCGAATTCCGAGGTCGGCTTCCAGCCGGGCCAGTCCCCGCTGTTCGCGAGGTCCAGACCGAGATGGTACAGCAGCGTCAGGTTCTCCACCGCCGAGGTGAGGTTCCAGTCCGCCGACCATTCGTCCGACGGCTTGTGATAGACGGCCGCAAACCGGGCGCGCCAGGCCGCCTCGCCCGCCTCCCGGCCGCCCTCGACCCAGTCCCAGCCATGCCACGGCATGATCGCCGGCACACCCGCGCGCGCGAACGGGAGATGGTCCGAGCGATAGTAGAAACCCTCCTCCGGCATGCCGTCGTCCGAGACGTAGCGCCCCAGCGGCGCGGCCAGGGCCTGCAGCCGGTCCTCCAGGTCGGTCTGACCCTTGCCGAAGATCGGCACGTCCCGGGTCGGACCCGACAGGGGCAGCATGTCGATATTTATGTCGGCCACCGTCGTCTCCAGCGGGTACACCGGATCGGCGACATAGCCGTAGGCGCCTATCAGGCCCATCTCCTCGGCCGCCATGTGGGCGAAGACGATCGAGCGCTCCGGCCGGGGGGCGCGGCTGAGCTGGCGCGCCATCTCGACCACGCCGGCGGTGCCGGAGGCGTTGTCCCAGGCGCCGTTGAAAATCTTGTCGCCCAGGCTATCCGGGTGCTGGGCCTCGCCGCCGACGTGGTCCCAGTGCGCCGAATAGATGACCGTCTCGTCCGGGCGTTCCGTTCCCGGAATACGAGCCAGCAGATTGTGCGTGACCAGGGTTTCGCTGGTCTCCCGCATCTCCGCGCTCAGGGTGACGCCGTTCAGCGGCACGGCCTTGAAGGCGCCGGAGTCGATGCGGGTCAGCCCGTCGATGTCGAGGCCGGCGGCGGCGGCCCACTGCAACGCCACGTCATGGTTGACGGCCATGGCGAACTCGAGGTCTGCGGCGCCCGGCGTCAGGGTGCGCGTGCGGCTGCCGAACTGCGTCGTCCGGCGCCACATCGGCGAATCCGCCGTGTGGCGGACCACGGTGACGAGACCGACGGCGCCGCGGCGGAAGGCCTCGTCGGCCTTGTAGGCGCCGGATTCGTAGTTGGTGCCGTAGGCGCCGTTGAACAGCGCCCCCGGGGGCTCGCCGCCGACCACCACCACGACCTTGCCGCGCACGTCGATGTCGCCGTAGTCGTCCCAGTTTCGCTCTGGCGCGGTGATGCCGTAGCCGGCGAATACCAGCGGGGCATCGGCGATCGAGGCTTGCCCGTCATTGGTCGCGGCGCGGAGCGTCACGTCCTCGCCCACGATCAGCGGATGGACGGCGCCGTCGGGCCCCGTCCAGCCGGCGCTGGCGGCACCCTCGACCGGCGTGAACCGCTCCAGGCGGACCGGCTGCAGCCACTGGCCGTCCGGCCCGCCCGGCTCGAGGCCCATGGCCTCGTACTGCGACTGCAGCCACGCCAGCGTCATCCGCTCGCCCGCCGAGCCGGGATAGCGGCCCTGGAATTCGTCGGCGCTGATGGTGCGGACGTCGTCGCTGATCCGCCGGGCGGAAAAATCCTGTGACAGCGCCGCGCCGGCGCCCAGCAGCAGGCCGGCGACGACGGCGCCGCTGGCGAATGCACGAAACATCAAGGGCGCTCCATCCCGAAAACGGATGCACTCTAGGGCGGGTCCGACAGACCGCTCGTTAAGTTTTCGTCATCTCCCCGGCCGGGGCGGATGTCAGCGGCGGGCGGCTTCGCTCGCCGCCCGCGCGGGACCGAATTCCGACCCCGGCTTCCAGCCGGGCCAGGCGCGGCTGTTCGCCAGGTCGCGACCGATCCAGTAGGCGACCTCAAGGTCCTCGACCTGGCCGGCCAGATCCCAGTCGGCCGACCATTCGTCATCGGCCTGATGGTAGCGCTTGGAGGTGTATTCGTCGCGGGCGGCCTCGCGCGGCTCGACCGGCGGATCGCGAAACTCGCCGCCGCCCTCGGCGTAGGCCATCGGCACGCCGCGTTTGGCCAGGGGGAAATGGTCGCTGCGGAAATAGCTGCCGGCGGCCGGATTGGCGTCGGGGGCCGCGCTGCGGCCCTGACGCGCCGCGGCGGCGGCCAGCAACTCGTCCAGCTCCGACTGGCCGTGTCCGATGACGCCCAGGTCGGCGACGCGGCCGTAGACGTTCATGGCGTCCATGTTGAAACCGGCCACGGTGGTCTCCAGCGGCCAGATCGGGTTGGCGGCGTAGTATTCCGAGCCCAGCAGGCCGCTCTCCTCGGCGGTGAAGCTGATCATCACGATCGACCGCTCCGGACGCGGACCGGCGCCCCAGACGCGGGCCAGCTCCAGCAGGCCGGCGGTTCCGGTGGCGTTGTCGACCGCGCCGTTGAAGATGGCGTCGCCGTTGGCGTCGGGCTCGCCCACGCCGATGTGGTCCCAGTGGGCGGTGTAGAGGACGGTCTCGTCCGGGTGGGTGGTTCCCGGCAGCCGGGCGAGGACGTTTCTCGTGGTGATCTGGCTGGTGCTCACGTCGAACATGCCGCTGAAGCTCGCGCCCGGCAGCTCGACGGGGCGGAAGTCGCGGCTGCGCGCCTGGACCTTCAGCGCGTCGAAATCCAGCCCCGCCTTGCGGAACAGATCGACGGCCACGTCGCGCTGGATCCAGCTCTCCATCTGGACCCGCTCGGCCGCCGCGTCGTCGCGGACGATGTCGAACTGCGGCGCGGTCCAGCTGTTGGCCACCGTGGCCCAGCCGTAGGACGCCGGCGCGGTCTCGTGGACGACGATGACGCCCGCCGCGCCCTGCCGCGCCGCCTCCTCATACTTGTAGGTCCAGCGGCCGTAGTAGGTCATCGCCCGGCCGTTGAAGGTGTTCAGTTCCGGCTGTTCGAAATCGGCGTCGTTGACCAGCACGACGATGACCTTGCCGCGTACATCGACATCCTTGAAGTCGTCCCAGTTCCGCTCCGGCGCCTTGATGCCGTAGCCGACGAAGACCAGGGGGGCGTCGCTCAGCATCACATGCCGGCCCGGCAGCCGGGTCGAGATCACGATTTCCCGGCCCTGGGCCATGGGGATGGTCTCGCCGGCGACCTCGAAGGCCGCCTGCGTCTCCGACACGGTGAACCGGTTCAGCGTCACATTCTGGGTCCAGCCGCCGTTCTCGCCCCCCGGCTGGAAACCGGCCGCGGCGTATTGTTCGCTGAGGTAGCGCACGACCATGTCCTCGGCCGGCGTGCCGATGCCCCGGCCCTGGAAGCTGTCGTCCGACAGCACCCGCGCATGTTCGGACAGCCGCGCGGCGTCGAAGGCCGCAGCTGCAGGCTCGGCGGCGACGGTGGCGCAGCCGGAAATCAGGGCGCCGGCGGCGAGCGCGGCGGCGGTCGAAAGGAGACGCATGGACGGAAACACCCTCAGCCGGAAGACAACGGCGGGGACGTTAGGGCGTCGATCCGCCCGTGTCGATCACCGCACGACGGATATTCGCCCGCCGCGCCCCTTCGCCGGCCCTCGCCCGCTCAAAACCCGCCGGCGCTGGGGCCCCGGCGGGTTCGTTCGTGAGCGGAAAGCGGCTCCCTAGTGGGCGACGCCCTTCCAGATGCGGCGGTAGCTGACGTAGGTCACGCCGGCGAACAGGAACAGG
>NZ_CALMZS010000088.1 GCF_937870815.1 uncultured Brevundimonas sp. | reverse complement strand
CTGGATGAAGCGTTCGGCCTTGCCGTTGGTCCTGGGGGTGTAGGGCCTTGTTCGGATGTGCCGCAGGCCCAGCGCCTTGCAGGCGTCGCGGAAGGCGAAGGCCTTATAGCAGGAGCCGTTGTCGGTCGCACCTGAAAAAGCACCGCGCCAGCCCGATTCAACCCAGCGGACGATTGGTCTAGCGACGGGCGGAGGGGCCCCGGGCCCCGGCGCGCCAGGACCTGGCTCTCGGTCCAGCCGTCACGAGGACGTCTCCCCCGAACGCCGACATTGCCGGAGGGAACGAGGTGACCGCGGAGGCCGTACCGGCCGGTCAGAGACCCAGCTTCGCCTTCAGGATGTCGTTCACCGCGGCCGGATTGGCCTTGCCGCCGGTGGCCTTCATGACCTGGCCGACGAACCAGCCGAGGGCCTGGGGCTTTTCGGCGACGGCGGCGGCCTTGTCGGGATTGGCGGCGATGATCTCGTCGACGGCCCTTTCGATGGCGCCCGCGTCGGTGACCTGTTTGAGGCCGTGCTTCTCGACGACCTCGGCAGGGCTGCCCTCGCCGTTCCAGACGTGGTCGAAGACTTGCTTGGCGATCTTCGACGAGATGACATTGGTCTCGATCAGCTCGACCAGCTGGGCCAGATGGGCGGCCGGCAGGGTGTTCTCGCTGAAGTCCTTGCCCTCTGCGGTCAGGCGGGCGGAGATCTCGTTGGTGACCCAGTTGGACACCAGTTTGGCGTCGCGGCCCTTGGCCGCCGCTTCGAAATAGTCGGCCTTGGCCTGTTCCGAGATCAGCACCACGGCGTCGTATTGCGACAGGCCGTAGTCGGCCATCAGCCGGCGGCGCTTGGCGTCGGGCAGTTCGGGCAGCGAGGCCTTGATCTCGTCGATCCACGCCTGCTCGATTTCCAGCGGCAGCAGGTCGGGGTCGGGGAAGTAGCGATAGTCCATCGCCTCTTCCTTGGAGCGCATCGAACGGGTCTCGCAGGCCGTGGGGTCGTAGAGCCGGGTCTCCTGGTCGATCTTGCCGCCGTCCTCGAGGATTTCGATCTGGCGCCGGGCCTCATGGTTGATGGCCTGGGAGATGAAGCGGAACGAGTTGACGTTCTTGATCTCGCAGCGCGTGCCCAGATGGCTGAAGTCGCCGGTGGCCTTGTATCTGGCGTACTGGCCCTCGCGGCAGACCGAGACGTTGACGTCGGCGCGCAGATTGCCCTTCTCCATGTCGCCGTCGCAGGTGCCGAGATAGATCAGGATCGTCCTGATCTTCTTGACGTAGGCGACCGCCTCCTCAGGCGAGCGGATGTCGGGCCGGGAGACGATCTCCATCAGGGCCGTGCCGGCGCGGTTGAGGTCGACATAGGACTCGGTCGGCGACAGGTCGTGGATCAGCTTGCCGGCGTCCTGCTCCAGATGCAGGCGTTCGATGCCGACGTTGAAGAAGGAGCCGTCCTCGGCCTCGACCTCGACCACGCCCTCGCCGACGATCGGATGGTAGAGCTGGCTGATCTGATAGCCGGTGGGCAGGTCGGGGTAGAAATAGTTCTTGCGGTCGAACTGGCTGCGCCTGTTGATCCGGGCGTTGAGGCCGAGGCCGGTGCGGACGGCCTGTTCGACGCAGTATCTGTTCAGCACGGGCAGCATGCCGGGGAAGCCGGCGTCGACCAGCGACACCTGCTCGTTCGGCCCGGCGCCGAAGCCGACGGCCGCGCCCGAGAACAGCTTGGCCTTCGACGCCACCTGGGCGTGGATCTCCAGCCCCATGACGATTTCCCACGGGCCGGTGCGGCCGTGGATGAGTTTGGAGGGAGCGGTGTCGGTCATGGTCGTTTTCTAGGGCGACGCAGGTTCGGCGTGAAGGGGTTTCGCGTCCCCTCTCCCATTGGGAGAGGGAGGGGCCCGTCGACGCAGTCGACGGGAGGGTGTGGGGTTACGGCGCCGGCCAGTTTCGCTTGGGCGCGGATGGCGTCGAGGATGGCCGGCAGCGACCCGATGACCTGATCGTTCGTAAACCGGAGGACACACCAGCCAAGGGTTTCGATCTCCAACTGACGGTGATAGTCGTCGATCTGTTGTTCGTCCTCGTCGTGAATCTTGCCGTCGAGTTCGACGACCAGTCTCAGGGACTCGCAGGCGAAATCGACGAAGTAGCGGTCAATGGGGTGCTGGCGGCGGAAGCGTAATCCGTCCAGCCGGCTGCCGCGGACGGCCTGCCAGAATTTCTTCTCGGCGAAGGTCTGGCGCTGGCGCAGGTCCCGCGCGCGTTCCGTTCGAGTCTCACGCGTCATGCAGCGTAACCCCACACCCTCCCACGCGCTTCGCGCGCGGGCCCCTCCCTCTCCCTCTGGGAGAGGGTTTCAGATCTTCACCACCACTTCTCCGGCTTCGCCACAAACCCCGCCGCGTCTTCCAGCGCGCTGGCCACCTGGAACACGGTCGCCTCGTCCAGCGCCTTGCCGATGACCTGCAGGCCGAGGGGCAGGCCGCCCTTGTCGACGCCCGCGGGCACCGAGATGCCCGGCAGGCCGGCGAGGTTGGCGGTGACGGTGAAGATGTCGTTCAGATACATCTGCAGCGGGTCGACCTGTTTGTCGCCCAGCGCGAAGGCGGCCGAGGGGGTGGACGGGGTCAGGATGGCGTCGACGCGGTCCCAGACGGCGTCGAAATCCATGGCGATGCGGCGGCGGACCTTGAGGGCGCGGACGTAATAGGCGTCATAGAAGCCGGCCGACAGGACATAGGCCCCGATGGTCAGGCGGCGCTGGACCTCCTTGCCGAAGCCCTCGGCGCGGCTGGTCTCGTAAAGGTCGGTCAGGCTGGTCGTCCCCCCGGCGCGGTGGCCGAAACGCAGGCCGTCGTAGCGGGCCAGGTTGGACGAGGCCTCGGCCGGGGCGATGATGTAATAGGCCGGCAGGGCGTATTGGGTGTGCGGCAGGCTGATGTCGACGATCTCGCAGCCCGCGGCCTTGAGCCACTGGACGCCCTGGTCCCACAGGGCCTGGATCTCGGCGGGCATGCCGTCGACGACATATTCCTTCGGGATGCCGATGCGCAGCCCCTTCACGCCCTTGCCGAGGCTTTGCGTCCAGTCGGGCGTTTCGACGTCGAGGCTGGTCGAGTCCTTGGGGTCGAAGGAGCACATCGCGCGCAGCAGGAGGGCGGCGTCCTCGACCGTCTTCGTGATCGGACCGGCCTGGTCCAGCGAACTGGCGAAGGCGACCATGCCGAAGCGGCTGGCGCGGCCGTAGGTGGGCTTGATCCCGACCGTGCCGGTGAAGGCGGCCGGCTGGCGGATCGAGCCGCCGGTGTCCGAGGCGGTGGCGGCGAGGCAGAGGTCGGCGGCGACCGATGCGGCCGAACCACCCGAGCTGCCGCCAGGCGTCAAGTCAGCGTTGGACGTCGTTGACTTCCACGGGTTCACGACCGGGCCGAAGGCGCTGGTCTCGTTCGACGAGCCCATGGCGAACTCGTCCATGTTCAGCTTGCCCAGCATGACCGCGCCGTCGCGCCACAGGTTGGCGGTGACGGTGGACTCATAGGGCGGGACGAAGCCGCGCAGCATGTTGGAGCCGGCCGTGGTCTGGACGCCGTCGGTGCAGAACAGGTCCTTGATCCCCAGCGGGGCGCCTTCGAGGGCGCCGCCCTCCCCCTTGGCCAGCCGGGCGTCGGAGGCGCGGGCCATGGCCAGGGCCTTGTCCGTGGTCTGAAGGACGTAGGCGTTGAGGCGCGGATTGGCGGCGTCGATCGCGGCGACAAAGGCGCGGGTCAGTTCTTCGGACGAGAACTGCCGGGCGCGCAAGCCTTCGAGCGCGGCTTTCAAGGTCAGTTTCGTGAGATCAGACATGCCTGGCTCCGGCGTTCGCTTCAGCGCCCCCCTCCCCCTTGATGGGGGAAGGGCCGGGGTCGGGGGTGACGGTGTTTGAGGATGAAGCGGCGACGGCGGCGTCTGCTCCGACCGCCTTCACCCCCATCCCAACCCCTCCCCCATCAAGGGGGAAGGGCTCTGAAAGCGAGCCCGTCATTCGACCACCTTCGGCACCACGAAGAAGCCGTCGGCGGATTTGGGGGCGTTGGACAGGACGTCGGCGACCCTGTTCCCGTCGGTGACCAGGTCGTCACGCAGGCGCAGCGGCTGGGCGACGTTGGAGGTCATCGGCTCGACGCCCTCGACGTCGACCTCATTGAGCTGTTCGATCCAGGCGAGGATGCCGTTCAGCTCGGCGGCGAGCGGCTCGAGCCGGTCTTCCGGGGTCTTGATGCGGGCGAGGTGCGCCACCCGGCGCACGGTCGCGGCGTCGATGGCCATGCGGCCCTCCATAGCGAAACCAGAACCGGCGGGATTAGCCGCGCAAACCCTCTTTCACAAGGATCAGACCCGGTTTCACAAGGATTCTGACGCTATTGCGCCGGGGTGACGGTCACCTCGGCCGGGGCCGAGCCGTCGGCGGCGATGGGCCAGCCGACGATGACCCGGCGGGTGCGGCTGCCGATGCGGCCGGAGGCCTCGTCCATCGTGCTTTCCTCGAACTCCAGATCGACCCGCCCGGCCCGCGCCGACAGGATGCGGTAGTCGAGCACGTCGCCGAGCCGGAAGACGCGCCAGCCCCCGTCCGGTCCCTGGAAGAAGGCGACATGGGTATAGAGGCCGTTCATGGCCGGATCGCCGCCCGCCGTGCCGAACAGCTTGGCGGCGACGGGGCCCTGGCCCGGCAGCTGGTCGAGGCGGACCACGGCGGCGGCCTGCTGCAGGTCGGGGTCGGTTTCCGGCTGGAGCGTGGCGGCGGGGCCGGCGGCGGCCAGCGGGGCGACGGCGGCCAGGGGCGCGGGCTGCTCGGCGGGCGGCACGGCCTCCTTGCGGGTTTCGACCCCGGTGTCGCAGGCGGCGAGCCCGACCAGGGCGGTGAGGAACAGAAGCGGCTTCATCGGACGACCCTCCTCGTTCTGACGCGGACGAAGCTTTGCACTTTGACTCGGGCGTGCGCCAGTCCTACCGGCAGGCCGTGACCGTCATGACCCTCGAAGACCTCGCCGTCTCGACCCCGCCCGGCACGCCGTGGCTGGGCCTGGACCTGGGCGAGAAGACCATCGGGGTGGCCGCCTCGGACGCCACCCGGATGATCGCCAGCCCGCTGGTGCTGATCCGCAAGACGAAATTCACCCGGGACGCCGAGGCGGTGCTGAAGCTGATGGACGGGCGGCGGGCCTCGGGCCTGGTGATCGGCCTGCCGCTGAACATGGACGGCTCGGAGGGACCGCGGGCGCAGTCGTGCCGGGCCTTCGCGCGCAACCTGCAGCGACTGCGGGCCGTGCCCTGCGCCTTCCAGGACGAGCGGCTGTCGACCAGCGCGGTCGAACGGTTCCTGATCGAGGAGCTGGACCTCAACCGCAAGCGGCGCGCCGATGTGGTCGACCGCACCGCGGCCGCCTGGATACTGCAGGGCGCGCTGGACCGGCTGCGATCTTCCCCTTCGTCCGATCTGCCCCTATAGCCGGGCCTCGATGACCCAGCCCGCCGCCGTCACCGACCTGATCCACGAGCGGCTGGCGCCGTTCCCCCGCGATCATTTCCTGTCCGCCGGCGATCTGAACGCCGCGACCGTCCCGCCCCTGCTGGACCTGGCCGACGCCTTCGTCGACTTCAACCGGCAGGGCGCCAAGTCGCTGGACCTGATGCGCGGGCGCACGGTGATGAACCTGTTCTTCGAGAATTCGACCCGGACCAGCGCCTCGTTCGAGATCGCGGCCAGGCGGCTGGGGGCCGACGTGACGGCGCTGAGCCCGCGCACCTCGTCGACGGCCAAGGGCGAGACCCTGATCGACACGGCGGCGACGCTGAACGCCATGAAGCCGGACGTGCTGGTGGTGCGCCACCCGGCCTCGGGCGCGGCGGCCCTGCTGTCGCAGAAGGTCGGCTGTTCGGTGGTCAACGCCGGCGACGGGCGGCACGAGCATCCGACCCAGGCCCTGCTGGACCTGCTGAGCCTGCGCCGGGCCTTCGGCGACGTCGGCGGGCTGAGCGTGGCCATCTGCGGCGACATCGCCCACAGCCGGGTGGCGCGGTCCAATGTGGCCCTGTTGTCGATGATGGGGGCGCGGGTGCGGCTGATCGGGCCGCCGACCCTGGTCCCGGGCGACGCCGACCGCTGGGGCTGCGAGGTGTTCCACGACATGCGCGAGGGGCTGCGGGGCGTCGACGTGGTGATGATGCTGCGCCTGCAGCTGGAGCGGATGGAGGGGGCGCTGGTGCCCTCGACCCGCGAATATTTCCGCTTCTGGGGTCTGGACCGCGAAAAGCTGGCCTGGGCGAAGCCGGGGGCCAGGGTCATGCATCCGGGGCCGATGAACCGGGGCGTCGAGATCGATTCCGACGTCGCCGACGACCTGACCGTGTCGCTGATCCAGGATCAGGTCGAGATGGGGGTGGCCGCGCGCATGGCGGTGCTGGCGGCCCTGTCGGCGCGGCGCGAGGAGGCCGGGGCGTGAGCGCGCTCGCCATCCTCAATGCGCGGCTGCTGGATGTGGCGAGCGACTACGACGGCCCGGGGGCGGTGCTGGTCGAGGACGGCCGCATCGTCGAGGTCATCCACGGCGGCGGGGCCGCGGCCCCGGCGGGCGTCGAGGTCGTGAACGCGCAGGGCCTGTGCCTGTCGCCGGGCCTGATCGACATCCGGGTCAAGACCGGCGAGCCGGGCGCGGAGCCGAAGGAGACGCTGAAGTCGGCCTCGCTGTCGGCGGCGGCGGGCGGAGTGACCACCCTCGTCATCCAGCCGGACACCGACCCGGCCATCGACGATCCGGCCATGATCGAATTCATCCAGCGGCGCGGCGCGGCGCTGGGACTGGTCAATGTGCGCGCCGCCGGCGCGGCGACGCAGGGCCGCGACGGCCGTCGGATGGCCGAAATCGGTCTGATGGACGAGGCCGGGGCGCTGTATTTCACCGATGTCGACCGGGTCATCGTCGACAGCCGGATGCTGCAGCGGGTGATGAGCTATGCGGCGGCCTTCAACGCCCTGATCGCCTGCCGTCCCGCCGATCCGTGGCTGAGCGAGGGGGCGGTGGCGACCTCGGGCGAGCTGGCCGCGCGGCTGGGCCTGGCCTCGGCGCCGGCCATCGCCGAACGCATCCAGCTGGAGCGCGACCTGGCCCTGGTCGAGCAGACCGGGGCGCGGTTCCTGGTCGACCAGATCTCGACCGAGGGCGCGCTGGAGACGCTGGCCCGGGCCCGGGCCCGGGGCCTGGAGGTCGCCGCCTCGGTGTCGATCAACCACCTGTGTTTCAACGAGATCGACATCGGCGACTACCGGACCTTCTACCGGATGGACCCGCCGCTGCGGCCCGAGCGCGACCGCCGGGCGCTGATCGAGGCGGTGCGCGACGGCCTGATCGACGCCATCACCAGCGCCCACGCCCCCGCCCCGGCCGAGGACAAGCGCCGCCCGTTCGCCGAGGCGACGCCAGGAGCCGTGGGCCTGGAGACGCTGCTGCCGGCCGCGCTGACGCTGCACCATGAAGACGGGCTCGATCTGCTGGACGTGCTGCGCCCGCTGACGCAGGGCCCGGCGAGCCTGCTGGGACTGGAGGCCGGGGTGCTGGCGGCGGGCGCGCCGGCCGACCTGACGCTGTTCGACCCCGGCGCGCCCGTGGTCGTCGACGCCGACGCGCTGAGGTCCAAGTCCAAGAACTCGCCCTTCGACGGGCGACGCCTGCAAGGCAGGGTCTTGCTCACCGTCGTCGGCGGACGCATCGTCCACGACGCACGCTAGAGGGGAGCGAATCACTTGCAGGATCTGGTCGGCCCGGCCCCCCAAGCGCTGGAATGGGGGACGTTCGCGCTCGCGGCGGCGGGCGGATACCTGCTCGGGTCGATCCCGTTCGGGGTCATCCTGACCCGGGTCGTGACCGGACAGGACGTGCGCGGCATCGGCTCGGGCAACATCGGCGCCACCAATGTGCTGCGGACCGGCCGCAAGGATCTGGCCATCGCCACCCTGCTGCTCGACGCCGGCAAGGGGGCCGCGGCGCTGCTGATCGCCCGCCAACTGTCCGGTGGCGAGCTCGCTGGCGCGATCGCGGGCGGCGCGGCCTTTCTCGGCCACCTGCTCCCGGTCTGGCTCGGCTTCAGGGGCGGCAAGGGCGTCGCCACCTTTTTCGGCCTGCTGCTGGCGGCGGCGTGGCCGCTCGGCCTGCTGGCCGGCGCGACCTGGCTGATCGTCGCCGCCCTGTTCCGTATTTCATCCCTGGCCGCCCTCGCGGCTTCGGTCGCCGCCCCGCTCTACGCCCTGCTGCCGCTGGCGGCGCTGGACCTGCCCGCGCCGGCCCCGGTCCTGCTGCTGGCGGCCTTCACCGCGGTGCTGATCTGGGTGCGGCACCACCAGAACATCGCCCGCCTGCTGAAGGGGACCGAACCCCGCATCGGCGCCGGAAAGGCGTGACCGGCCGGGCGCCGCTGCCGGAGACGGAGCGGTTCGCCCGACTGCGGCTGGCGCGCACGGACCGGGTCGGCCCGGTCACCTTCAAACAGTTGCTCGACCGCTTCGGCTCGGCCGAGCGGGCCGTGGAAGCCCTGCCCGACCTGATCCGGCGCGGCGGCGGCCATGGGCATGATCTGCCGCCCGCGTCCGAGATCGAGGCCGAAATCGCGGCCGGAGCGGCGCTGGGGGCGCGGCTGATCGTGTTGGGCGACGCGGACTACCCCGGGATGCTGGCCGCGGTCGATCCGCCGCCGCCGATGTTGTGGGCGCTGGGCGACGCGGGCCTGATGGCGCGGCCCTGCATCGCCGTGGTCGGGGCGCGGATCGCCTCGGCGGGCGGTCAGCGGATCGCGCGCGGCCTGTCGCAGCAGCTCGGCGAGGCCGGATATGTGGTGATCTCGGGCCTGGCGCGGGGCATCGACGGCGCGGCCCACGCCGGGGCCCTGCCGACGGGCACGGTGGCGGTGCTGGGCGGCGGCGTCGACGACGTCTATCCGCCGGACAACGCCGAGCTCTACGCGCAGATCGCCGACCGGGGCTGCATCCTGTCCGAGAGCCGGATCGGCGCGCAGGCCCAGGCGAAGGACTTCCCGCGCCGCAACCGGATCATCTCGGGCCTGTCGCTCGGGGTGATCGTGGTCGAGGCGGAGCTGCGCTCCGGCTCGCTGATCACCGCCCGGCTGGCCGGGGAACAGGGCCGCGACGTGTTCGCCGTGCCGGGCTCGCCGCTGGACCCGCGCGCCCGGGGACCGAACGAACTGCTGCGGCAGGGCGCGATCCTGTGCGAGGGGCTGGAGGATGTGGAGCGGGCCTTCTCGACCCTGCGCACGCTGGGGGAGCCGGCCGCCGACAACCCGTTCGCCGGCGCCCCTGAAGACGTCGACGCCGTCTTTCTCGAACAGGTCGCCGCCCTGCTGTCGCCGACGCCGACGCCGCGCGACGAGGTGGCCCGGGCCCTGGACGCGCCGGTCGGAAATGTCGCCGCCGCCCTGCTGGAGCTCAGCCTCGCCGGCCGCGCCAGCCTGCTTCCGGGGGGTCTGGTGTCCCGCTGACCGACCATCCGATTTCGGCCGGCGATTGACAGCGAGGCCCGCGCCAACCACGTTCCGCCCCCTTTCGAGCCCCTTCAAGGCCCCCTCCCCGCATGAACCTCGTCGTCGTCGAGAGCCCCGCAAAGGCCAAGACCATCAACAAATACCTGGGGCCGGACTTCCACGTCCTGGCGTCGTACGGCCACGTCCGCGACCTGCCGTCGAAGGACGGCTCGGTGCTGCCCGACGACGATTTCGCCATGTCGTGGGAGGTCGACGCCAAGGCCTCGAAGCGGCTGGGCGAGATCGCCGAGGCGGCGAAGAAGGCCGACCGCGTCATCCTGGCCACCGACCCCGACCGCGAGGGCGAGGCGATCAGCTGGCACGTGCTGGAGGTGCTGACGAAGAAGAAGGCGCTGAAGGACACCCCCGTCGAACGGGTCACCTTCAACGCCATCACCAAGGGCGCGGTGCTGGAGGCCATGGCCCATCCGCGCCAGCTCGACATGGAGCTGGTCGAGGCCTATCTGGCCCGCCGCGCGCTGGACTATCTGGTCGGCTTCACCCTGTCGCCGGTGCTGTGGCGCAAGCTGCCGGGCGCGCGCTCGGCCGGGCGGGTGCAGTCGGTCGCCCTGCGCATCGTCGTCGACCGCGAGCTGGAGATCGAGGCCTTCCGGCCGCAGGAATACTGGTCGGTCGAGGCCGATCTGACCGCCGACAGCCCGCCGTTCACGACCCGGCTGGTCAAACACGCCGGCAAGCGGGTGCAGCGGCTGGACATCGTCTCGGAGACCATGGCCACGGCGGCCCGGGAGGCGATCAACGCCGGTCAGTTCACCATCCGCTCGATCGAGAAGAAGCCGGTCAGGCGCGCGCCGAGCCCGCCGTTCATGACCTCGACCCTGCAGCAGGAGGCCTCGCGCAAGCTCGGCTTCACGGCCCAGCGGACCATGCAGGCGGCGCAGAAACTCTATGAGGGCGTCGACGACCAGGGCGGCCTGATCACCTATATGCGGACCGACGGCCTGTCGGTCAGCCCCGAGGGGATCGCCCAGGCCCGCCAGGTGATCGGCGACCGGTTCGGCCCGGCCTATGTCCCGGAACAGCCGCGCCACTACAAGACCAAGGCCAAGAACGCCCAGGAGGCGCACGAGGCCATCCGGCCGACCAACATGGCCCGGGCGCCGGAGACCCTGCGGCTCGAGGGCGACCTGCAGCGCCTCTATGAGCTGATCTGGAAACGGACCATCGCCAGCCAGATGGAGTCGGCCCGGCTGGACCGGACCACGGTCGAGGTCGAGACCCCGGACGGCCAGACCGGCCTGCGCGCCACCGGCCAGGTGGTGGCCTTCGACGGTTTCATGGCCGTGTATGAGGAGGGCCGCGACGACCGGCCGAAGGGAGCCGAGGACGACGAGGATGATGCGACCCGCCTGCCGGCCCTGAAGGAAGGCGCGGCGGCCAGGGTCGAGGCCATCCGCACCGAGCAGCATTTCACCGAGCCGCCGCCGCGCTTCTCGGAAGCCACCCTGGTCAAGAAGCTGGAGGAGCTGGGCATCGGGCGGCCGTCGACCTACGCCTCGATCCTGACCACCCTGCGCGACCGCGGCTATGTGCGGATGGACAAGAACCGGTTCATCCCCGAGGACACCGGCCGGCTGGTCACGGCCTTCCTCGAGCGGTTCTTCGCCCAGTGGGTCGAGTATGACTTCACCGCCGACCTGGAGACGCGGCTGGACGAGGTTTCGGCCGGGAACCTCGACTGGAAGGTCCTGCTGCGGGACTTCTGGGGCCAGCTGAAGCCGGCGACGGCCGACGTCACCGCCATGCAGGGCGTCATCGACAAGCTGGACGAGGCCATCGGGCCCTTCCTGTTCCCGCCCAAGGCCGACGGATCGGACGCCCGCCTGTGCCCCGTGTGCGGCACGGGGCGGCTGCACCTGAAGGCCAGTTTCAAGATGAAGTCGACCTTCATCGGCTGCTCCAACTATCCGGAGTGCAAATACACCCGCGGCTTCGGAAGCGGGGCCGCGAACGAGGAGGCGGGGAGCGACCGGGAGCTGGGCGTCGATCCGGAGACGGGCCAGCCGGTGCAGCTGAAGATCGGCCGCTTCGGACCGTATGTGGAGACCCTGCCGCCGGAGGCCGAAAAGCCGAGGCGGTCATCGTTGCCGAAGGGCTGGTCGCCCGCCTCGCTGACGCTGGAGCAGGCGCTGCGGCTGCTGGCCCTGCCGCGCGAGGTCGGGATGCACCCCGAGGACGGCAAGCCGATCACCGCCGGCCTGGGCCGCTACGGCCCGTTCGTGCAGCACGCCGGGACCTACGCCAACGTCTCGGACATCGACGAGGTGTTCGAGGTCGGGCTGAACCGCGCCGTCGCCCTGCTGGCCGAGAAGCGGGCCGGCAGGTTCGGCGGACGCGGCGCGGCCGCGGCGCCGCTGAAGGAGCTCGGGGCCCACCCGGAGACGGGCGAGCCGGTCCATGTCATGGCCGGGCGGTTCGGGCCCTATGTGAAGTCGGGCAAGATCAACGCCACCCTGCCCAAGGGCGCGGCCCCGGAGGATCTGACCCTGGAGGCGGCCCTGCCGCTGCTGGCCGCCCGGGCGGCGGCTCCGGCCAAGGGCAGGAAGGCGCCGGCGAAGAAGGCGGCTCCGAAGAAGACGACGGCGAAGAAGGCGACGGCCAGGGCCTGATCAGCCTTTCAGCAGCCGGTCCCGGGCGGCGTTGAGGCGGGAGGCGAGGCCTTCCGTGCCGCCCTGGTCGGGATGGGCCCGGGCCATCAGCCGCTTCCAGGCGGCGTTGATCTGCTGCGGCGTGGCGTCGGCGCCGACGCCGAGCAGCGAGCGCGCCTCGGCCGCGGTCATGGCCTCCGCACGGGGCGGGGCGATGCGCTGGCGCGAGGCGAGCGTAAGCCACAGCCCGGCCCCAGCGAGGGCGGCGGCGGCCAGCCATGAGCCGCGGGCGGCCAGCAGGACGGCGCCGGCGATCAGGACGGCGCTGAACAGGGTGGCGGTGACGCGCCAGTGGCCCCGGCCCCGCCCCTCCGTCTGGCGGCCGAGCCGGACCAGGGCCCAGACGGCGATCGCCGCCAGCGCCAGCCAGACGAGGCTCAAGAGCTCACGCCGCCGCGTCCAGCGGCGCGTTCAGCGAGCCGTCGTCGAGGCCGAGCGCCCGCATCAGGTTGCGCAGCTCCTGGCGGGCCGCCACATGGGCCAGCGACACCGACACCGGACGCACCTCGTTCGACAGGTCGGCGACGGTCAGGCCGAACGGGAACAGTTCGCGGTAGATGACCCGGTCGCGCAGGCCCGGCCCCATGCGGAAGCCGACCCGCCGCGCCAGCTTCTCCATCCGCTCCTCGAGGCGTTGGCGATTGCGGGCGGCGGCGACGGCGAGGCGGTTGGTGACCACGATCCAGTCGATGGCGGCGGCCCGGCCCTCGGTGACGGCGCGGTGCTTGCGCGCCTCCCAGACGCTCTCGGAGTAGATCGACGGCCTGAGCAGATCGAGGGTGACCGGATCGACCTGGCCCAGCAGGTCGAAGTCGACGAAGCTGTCGTTCATCGGGGTGACGATCTGGTCGGCCCGGCCGTGGGCGGAGCGCGACAGGACGGTGTCGCCGCCGGGGGTGTCGACCAGGATGAATTCCGCCCGGGCGCGGGCCTGCGCGAAGGCCGTTTCAAAGCGGGCCAGCTGTTCGCCGTCGTCGGCCCGGGCCAGGGCCTTGCCGTCGCCCATGTCGGGCTCGAACGGCATCGGCAGCGCCTGGCCGTTGCCGGTCGTCCAGGCGGCGCGGTTGGCGAAGAATTTGGCCATCGAGCGTTGGCGCAGGTCGAGGTCGATGATGGCCACCGTCCTGCCGGCGTGGAGCAGTCCGCAGACGATATGGATGGCGAGGGTGGACTTGCCCGCCCCGCCCTTCTCGTTGCCGACGACGATGACCGTGGGGTCCGCCATGGAATTCCGATGCTCCGATGGCCGCCGACTCGACGCCCGGCCTTGAGGCGGCAGATTCGCCGCCCCGCGGGGCGGCGTCAACGGACCGGCGCGCGGCGGCTGTGGATACGGGTTCAGGCGGCCCGGCGGCACCAGGGATCGTCGACGCCGGCGGCGGCGCAGACCGCGGCGGCCCGCGCCGCCGGGGCCCGGACCTTGAGGCGAACCAGACGGCGGCCGCCCACCTCGACGGCCTCGAACACCGGGGTCAGGCCGGCCAGATCGAGGCGGCCCCAGGCCTCGCGGGCGGCGGCCTCGCTGGAATAGGCGCCGATCTGGACCAGCCGCCCGGCGGCGTCCGGCGCGGAGGCACGGGGGGCGCGGGCCGGGCGCAGGCCCGCCCGGGCGGCGGCCCTGTCGATGCGGGCGGAGACGTCGCGGGCCACGGCGTCGGCCACGGCGGGCGCGGCGGCGGCGGCGAGGCGCCGGCCCTGCGCCTCCGCCAGGCCGCGCAGGCCGCCGTCGCGGGCGTCCCACAGGGCGTGCGGCTCCATGACCTGCACCCGCAGGGCGGGACGCAGGCCGGCCGCGGCGGCGGTGCGGGCGGCAGGCGCTCCGGTCCGCTCCGGGCCGCCGTCCAGCGGAATGGCGGCGACGGCCTCGGCCATGTTCTCGAACCGGTGCGGGTCGGCCTCGACCATGCCGCAGGCGGACAGGCCGGCGAGGGCCGCGCAGGCCAGCACTGGACGGAAGATGAGGCTCGGCGTCATAAGCGGCACACTGGCACGCCGGGCTTTGAAGCGCGGTTCACAAGCAGGCTTAAGTCGAAGGGTTAATCTATTCACCATGCCCGACACTCCAGACCTGCCCGTCGTCCGCACCGTGGCGGCCCTGCGCGAGACGGTAAGCGGCTGGAAGCGCCGGGGGTTCACCATCGGCTTCGTTCCGACCATGGGCGCCCTGCATGAGGGCCATCTGGCCCTGGTGCGGGAGGCGCGCGAGCGGAGCGACCGGGTGGTCGCCAGCGTGTTCGTCAATCCGGCCCAGTTCGCCGCCCACGAGGACCTCGACGCCTACCCCCGGCAGGAGGCCGGGGACGCCGAATTGCTGGCCGGCGCGGGCTGCGCCCTGCTGTATGCGCCGGCGGTCGAGGAGATGTATCCCGCCGACGCCACCACCACGATCTCGGTCGGCGCGCCGGCCGAGGGGCTGGAGGGCGCGTGCCGGCCGCAGATGTTCGGCGGCGTCGCCCTGGTGGTGGCCAAGCTGCTGAACCAGGTGCAGCCGCAGGTCGCCGTGTTCGGCGAGAAGGATTACCAGCAGCTGATCGTGGTCCGGCGCCTGGTCCGCGACCTGGACCTGCCGGTCGAGATCGTCGGCTCGCCGACGGTGCGGGACGGCCACGGCCTCGCCCTGTCGTCGCGCAACGCCTACCTGACCGGCGAGCAGCTGGAGGTGGCGCGGCGGCTGAACGGGGTGCTGGCCGAGGCCGGGGCGCGGGCCTCGGCGGGCGAGCCGGTGGCCGCGATCGAGACCGCCGCCCGCGCGGCCCTGCTGGGCGCCGGCTTCGGCCACGTCGACTATGTGGCGGTGCGGCGCGCCGCGGACCTGGGCGAATTCCCCGGCGGGACGGTCGACGGCCCGGCCCGGGTGCTGGCCGCGGCCTGGCTGGGCCGGACCCGGCTGATCGACAATATGGCGGCGTAGTCAGCCGAGCGCGCCGACGCAGCCCTCGTCGCCGCCGATGGGCACGACGGCGTCGGTCAGCGACAGGGTCCAGCCGTGATGGGTGTCGAGCCCGCGGCGGCGGAGGCCGGAGCCGTCGCCCGCGTCGCCGCCGGCGGTGACCAGCACCCGGGGCACGCCGGGCAGGGCCGCCGGGTCGATGCGGCCGACCGCCAGGGCCGTCGGCGTCTCGCCGCCGAAGCCGTCGAAGACGCTGAGCGACGCCCATTCGCGGCGCAGGCCCGTCCACCACGGATCGCCGGCGTTGATGGCCAGCACGGCGACGCCGTGACCCCCGGCCGCCCAGGCCAGGGCGGCCTGGGGATCGCGCACCGCCTTCATATCGGCCGCGGCCCCGAAGCGCAGCCGGGCCCCGTCGAAGGCGCGGGTCGGCTCGACCGGCGACCAGACCTGGACCTGCATCCGGCCCTGACGCGCCAGCCCCCAGCCGACGATCTGCCGCCAGAGCGATTCGACGGCCTCGCGGTTGTCGGGCCGGGCCTGGGCGAGGACGCGCTCGAGGATGGCCTGCTCGCGGTCGGGGCGCAGCTTCACATGCGGGCCGGACGGGGCGTCCTTGGCCTTACCGACCCTGGCGGCGAGGGCGAGGCGGCGTTCGAACAGGGCGAGCATCTGGTCGTCGAGCCCGTCGATCTCCTGGCGCAGGGCGGTGAGCGCCATCTGCCCGGGCGAGACCTCGAGGGGGGCGGGATGGACGGGCGGGCGGGCGGGCTGGGCGCAGGCTTGGGACACGGGAGGGACCTTCGGTTTCGATACGGCGTGGAGGAGGATTTGCGAGCCGCCGCTCCGTCGCGGAGCGGTCGCCGGCGAGGCGGTCGGGACGGGCCCGAAGCCTCAGCCGGCGTATCGAAAGCCGTAGAAATACAGGTCCGCGGCCGCGTCGGGGCGGGCGAAGGCAGTCATGGCGAGGACTGGCGAGCGGACCATGGGCTCCATAGGGCGCAAGCCGCGGACGGCGTCAAGCCGCGCCGAGGCCGAGCAGGACGAAGCGGGTGCGGTTGTCGGCCGAATCCTGGATGTCGTTGCGCAGAAGCGACAGGTCATAGACCTCGGCCGCCCGCGCCGGGGCGACGGCGGCGCGGCTCGGATCCCCGGCCGCGGCCACGGCCCGGGCGGCCCCGGCGGTGTCGAAGGCCTCGACCGGGGCGATGCCCAGCTCGCCGAGCGCCCCAAGGCACTGCCCGAGGGCGACCGGATGGCTCTCGGCGGTCCGGATATCGCCGAGGCGGGCGCCGGGGGGGGCCATCAGGGCCAGGCGGATCGGCCGCCAGACCTCGGACACCACGATCAGGTCCGCGGCCTCGACCAGGGTGGCGGCCGGCTCGACGCGGCCGATGGTGGTGTTCTCGACCGGGATCAGGGCGCAGCCCACCTCGCCGGACCTGAGCGCCTCGATGGCCGCGTCGAAACTGTCATAGGCGACCGGCTCGTCCCACGGCCGCAGCTCGATGACGGCCTCGTGGCTGAAGGCGCCCGGCGCGCCCTGATAGGCGCAGCGGCCGCCCGGGTCGTCGTCCGGCGGCCGCCCGACGGCCTCCATTTCAGGCCGCCTCGGACTGCGGACGCCGGCCGGCCTTGAGACGCTCGGCGACGAGGAAGGCCAGTTCCAGCGCCTGGTCGGCGTTGAGGCGGGGATCGCAATGGGTGTGGTAGCGGCTCGACAGGTCGTCCTCGGTCAGGGCCTGGGCGCCGCCGAGGCATTCGGTGACGTTCTGGCCGGTCATCTCGAGATGGACCCCGCCGGGATGCACGCCCTCGGCCTCGGCCACGTCGATGAAGCCCCTGACCTCGCCGAGGATGCGCTCGAACGGACGGGTCTTGTAGCCGTTGCCGGCCTTCAGGGTGTTGCCGTGCATCGGGTCGATCGACCAGACCACGCGGCGCCCCTCGGCCTTGACCGCCTTCATCAGGCGCGGCAGGCGCTCGCCGACCTTGTCGGCGCCGAAGCGGCCGATCAGGGTCAGGCGGCCGGGAATGTTGTCCGGGTTGAGCACGTCGATCAGGGCCAGCAGGTCGTCCGGCTCCAGGGTCGGGCCGCACTTCAGGCCGACCGGATTGCGGATGCCGCGGGCGAACTCGACATGGGCCCCGTCCAGCTGGCGGGTGCGCTCGCCGATCCAGACCATGTGGGCCGAGGTGTCGAACCATTCGCCCGAGGCCCCGTCGAGCCGGGTCAGGGCGCTCTCGAGATTGAGCAGCAGGGCCTCGTGGCTGGTGAAGACCTCGACCCGGCTCAGGTCCGGATGGCTTTCGGGGGTGACGCCGACCGCCTCCATGAAGGCCAGGGCCTCGGTGATCTTGTCGGCGAGGTCGCGGTATTTGGCCCCGTAGGCGCTGTCGGCGGCGAAGCCCATGGTCCAGCGGTGGATGTTGTACAGGTCGGCGTAGCCGCCGCCGGCGAAGGCGCGCAGCAGGTTCAGGGTCGAGGCCGACTGGTTGTAGGCCTTGAGCAGACGCTGGGGATCGGGGACGCGCTCTTCCGGCGTGAAGGCCATGCCGTTGATGATGTCGCCGCGATAGCTGGGCAGCTCGACCCCGTCGATCTGTTCGACCGAGGAGGAGCGCGGCTTGGCGAACTGGCCGGCGATGCGGCCGACCTTCACCACCGGCTTGCGGCCGGCGAAGGTCAGGACCACGGCCATCTGCAGGATCAGGCGGAAGGTGTCGCGGATGTTGTCGGTCGAGAACTCCTTGAAGCTCTCGGCGCAGTCGCCGCCCTGCAGCAGGAAGGCCTCGCCGGCCTCGACCCGGGCCAGTTTGGCGGTCAGGCGCCGCGCCTCGCCGGCGAACACCAGCGGCGGCAGGGCCCGCAGCTCGTCCTCGACGGCGCGCAGGGCGGCCGTGTCCGGATAGTCCGTCGGCATCTGCACGACGGGTTTCGATCTCCAACTTTCGGGCGTCCAGCGCTTGGTCATTCCGGCAAGATAGGCGGAGCGCGGGCTGTGGACAATGAACCGTTGCGACGTATGAAGTTTTTCCGTTCCGATCTTCCTCGTCCGCGGCTCGTCGGCCGGGACCGGATCAGCGGACATGGGTCCGCGCTCTCCGGCCCGGGGCCGCCCGCCGGTCAGGCGGTCAGTTCTGCGGCGTGGTCGGGCTGACCACGGCCGGGCCGGCCGGCGCCGGCGCGGGAACGACGACCTCGCGCTCGATCACCACCGGCTCGGCGGCGCGAGCCTCGGCGGCGCGGGCCTCGGCGGCGGCGGCGGCGGCGTTGGCGCGGGCGATGTCGACGCTGGCCTGGGCCCCGGCCACCTGGCCCTGCACCAGGGCCGCGTCGGCCTGGGCCTGGGCCGCGGCCGCGTCGAGACGGGCCTCCAGCACCTCCTCATCGGTCTGCGGGCCGCCGCCGCGGGCGAACAGGATCCACAGCACCGCGATCAGCACGAGGCCGCCGAGGATGCCGGCGATCCACCAGCCGGTGTTGGACTCGCGGACCACCACCGTCTCGGTGGTTTCCGTATAGCCGGGTTCGACCGTGCGGACCTCGACGGTGTCGGTGTGGGGATCGTACTGGGTCACGGGCAGTCCTCCATTGAACTGACGCAACGGCTCCGGTTGAGGTCCGTTCCGCCGTTAACCCACCCGCCTCAGCACAAGCGCGCTCCAGGCGTCGCGGCGGATGCGGCGCTCGAGCACGAAGCCGCGGGACAGGTAGGCGGCGGCGACGCGGCGCTCCTGGGTGCGCAGCAGGCCGGACAGGATGGCCGCCCCGCCGGGCCGGAGCGCCTCCCTGATGTCCTGCGACAGGCTGACCAGCGGCGGCGCCAGGATGTTGGCGAAGACCAGGTCGTAGGGCCCCTGCCCGCGCACCCTGCGGTCGTTGAGACCGAAGGCGTGGACGAACCGGGCGCCGGAGAGATTCAGCTTCGCGTTCTCGTTGGCGATCCGCACCGAGGGCGCGTCGATGTCGGTGCCGAGGGCGACCTTCGAGCCGGTCTTCGCCGCCGCGATGGCCAGCACGCCGGTGCCGCAGCCGACGTCCAGCACGCGCCCGAAGCGCTCGCGCTTGAGCAGTTCGTCGAAGGCCAGCAGGCAGCCGACCGTGGTGCCGTGATGGCCGGTGCCGAAGGCGGCGCCGGCGTCGATCTTCAGACTGACGGCGTTCTTCGGCACGACGCCCTGGTCGTGGGCCCCGTAGATGAAGAAGCGCCCGGCCCGCACCGGCGGCAGGCCGGACAGGGACAGGGCCAGCCAGTCGGCGTCGGCCAGCGTCTCGACCGTGACGCTCAGGCCGTCGTGCGCCCTGAGCCGAGTCTCGACGCCGCGGGCGTCGTCTTCATCATTGGGAAAGGCGTCGATCCGCCATATGCCGCGGTCCTCGTCTTCCTCGAGGATCGAATAGGTGGCGCCTTCCAGCAGCGGGTCGGAATCCAGGGCGACGGCGGCGGCCTCCGCCACGGCGCGCGGACCCCTCGCGATTATTTGAACTGCGGACTCGGACATTTCTCAAACACCGCTATCATTGCGAATCGAGGCGCGCGCTGGCGTGCGCTCCACCGCCAGCAACCAACTGAACCGAGGGGTCGGGGAATCCATGGCCAAAGCACCGTCCAAGCCGAGCATCGCCAAACCGAAGGCGGCGTCCGCCGCTTCCAAGCCGAAACCGGCGGCAAAGTCGAGCGCCGCTAAGCCGGCGACGACCCGGGCGCCCGCCAGGGCCGCCGCGCCGAAGCCGGCCGCGGCGAAGACTCCGGCCGCGGCGAAGACTCCGGCCGCCGCGAAGGTCGCGACCAGGGCGGCGCCGAAGGCCGCGGCCCGGCCGGCCGCCGCGGGCGCCGCGCCCAAGGCCGCCACGAAGCCGGCCGTCCGCACCGCCGCGAGGAAGCCGGCCGCC
>NZ_CALMZS010000087.1 GCF_937870815.1 uncultured Brevundimonas sp. | reverse complement strand
GGATCGCGGATGACGTCCTCGGCCTCGCCCTCGAACAGGACGGCGCCGCCCGAGATGATCGAGGCGTGGTCGATGATCTCCAGGGTCTCGCGGACATTGTGGTCGGTGATCAGCACGCCGATGCCCTGACCGGCCAGATAGCGGATGACCTGGCGGATGTCGGCGATGGCCAGGGGGTCGATGCCGGCGAAGGGTTCGTCCAGCAGCATGAAGCTGGGCCGGCCGGCGAGGGCGCGGGCGATCTCGCAGCGGCGCCGCTCGCCCCCCGACAGGCCCGAGGCCGGGGCGTGGCGCAGGTGGTCGATGCGCAGCTCCTCGAGCAGGCGGGTGGTTTCGTCGGCGATGGCCTGGCGGCCCGTGTGGTGCAGTTCGACCACCGCCATGACGTTGTGCTCGACCGTCATGCCGCGGAAGATCGACGCCTCCTGGGCCAGGTAGCCGAGGCCCATGCGGGCGCGCTGATACATCGGCTGGGCGGTGATGTCCTCGCCGTCGAGGAAGATCCGGCCGCTGTCCGGGGCGATCAGGCCGGTGATCATGTAGAAGCAGGTGGTCTTGCCGGCGCCGTTGGGGCCGAGCAGGCCCACGACCTGACCGCGCTCGACGTGCAGGGAGACGTCGCGCACCACCTGGCGCTGGCCGAACGAGCGGGCGATGTGCTCGACCCGCAGGCCGGTCGGGCGCGGGGCCGGGGCCGCCGCCTCGTCGGCGACGGCGTCATGGACATTGAGGGCGGAGAGTTCCTTGCGCGCCACGGTTCCGTCCGAGCCGGGGGCTCAGGTCCCGCTGCGGTCGGGATAGAAGACGCCCTGGACACGGCCGGACGAACCGCCGTCCATCTCGGCGGCCTCGGTGCGGGTGTTGTAGGTCAGGCGGCCGCCGGTCATGACATTCTCGCCCTGGGTGAGGATGACGTCGCCGGTCAGCACGATGGTGTCATTGGCCGGCGTATAGACCGCCCGGTCGCCGCGAATGGTCTGTTCGGGCGTGACGAAATAGACGTCGCCGGTCGCCTCGACCCGGCTGAGGACGCCGTCGGCAATGGTCCCCTCGACACGGTCGGCCCGGATGCGGCTGTCGCCCTGGGTCAGTTCGGCGCGGCCGCGAAGCGACAGGGTGGCCGGCGTGCGGGACACCTCGTCGGCGCCCCACATGATCGGCTGGCCGGCCTGGAAGCTCTGGGCCCCGCCGATGCCGGGCAGGGCCGCGAGGGCCAGGGCGATCGCCGCCGTCGTCAGGGTTCTGGTCATGCTCATCCGTCCGACCTCGCGGCGTTGATGGTCCCGCGCACCTTGTTATCGCCCGCGCCTCTGAACACGACCCGTTCGCCCTGTTCATGGATCGCATAGGACGAAGCGGTGACGGTTCCAAGAGGGCCGGAGCCCTGGACGCCCCTTGATCCCGTCACGATGCCGGTCTCCGTGTCCACCACCGCCTCGGGCGTGACCAGGGTCATTCCGGAGCCGCCGTCGGAAATGCGCACATTGGGGCCGATGGTCACGGTCCCGGCCGCCTCGTCGTAGACGCCGCCGTCGGCGGTCAGGGTGGTGACCTTGCGGCCGCCCAGATTGAGCCGCAGGGCCGGCCCCATCAGGCGGAACCGGCCGGTCTCCGCGTCGCGGACGGCCCGCTCGAAGCCGATGACGAAGCTGCGGCCCTGGGCGTCCTGGCCGAGGAAGCGGGACTTCTCCAGCGTCACCTCGCGCGAGGTCCCGGCCTTGCGCTCGACGTCCGAGATGACGCTGCGCAGCACGATCCAGCTGACCGTACCCCCGGCCAGCACGACGATGGCCACGGGCAGGATCCGGCGCAGCAGCCTGACGCGGCGGGACCGGGCGCGGAAGGCCCGGGCCGTGGCGGCGACGCGGGCCTCGTCCGCCTGGTCGCGCGTGTCGGCGGGTCCGGTCATCAGCTGTGCGCGAAAATGTCCATCTCGTCCCAGCCGGCCAGGTCCAGCGCGGAGCGGGACGGCAGGAAGTCGAAGCAGTGGCGGGCCAGTTCGGCGCGGCCCTCGCGCGCCAGCATCTCGTCGAGGCGGGCCTTGACGGCGTGCAGGTAGAGGACGTCGGAGGCGGCGTACTCCAGCTGGGCCGGAGTCAGCTCGGCCGCGCCCCAGTCCGAGCTCTGCTGGGCCTTGGACAGGTCGACGCCGGCCAGTTCGCGCACGACATCCTTGAGGCCGTGCCGGTCGGTGTAGGTGCGGGCCAGCTTCGAGGCGATCTTGGTGCAGTAGACCGGCCGCGTCTCGACGCCGAGGTGCAGCTGGAACATGGCGATGTCGAAGCGGCCGAAGTGGAACAGCTTCAGCACCGCCGGATCGGTCAGCAGCCGCTTCAGGTTGGGGCAGTCGTAGGCGGGGCGGCGCATGCGCACGACATGGGCGTCGCCGTCGCCGGCCGACAGCTGCACCACGCACAGCGGGTCGCGCCGGAAGCGCAGGCCCATGGTCTCCGAGTCGACCGCCACCTCGGGGCCGAGGTCGAGGCCGTCGGGCAGGTCGCCCTCGTGGAGGAATACGGTCATGGGTGGGTCTTGTGTCAGTGAAAAGTGCTAGTGAGCAAGGGGTGAGCGGTCGGTCGCCGCAGCCTGCGCCATCGGCTCACGTCTTGCTCACTAGCACTTTTCACGCCCCGGGCCTCCAAAACAGAAACGGCGCCGCACCCGGGATGCGACGCCGCTTCACAGGATGGTGCCCAGAAGAGGACTCGAACCTCCACGGCCTTTCAGCCACTGGCACCTGAAGCCAGCGCGTCTACCAATTCCGCCATCTGGGCCCAGACATCGCCGCACCACATGCGTTTCCGTCCGGAAGGCGCGGACCCTTAAGGCAGCCCCCCGGGCGGGTCAACAGGCTTTTGTCCTGTTTGCGTTGCAGCCGTCGGGACCATCGTCTAATCCCCGCGCCGAGGCCGGTCGGCGCCGGTCGTCCCGCCCCTGGAGTCCGTCATGAGCGAAGCTGCCCCCGGCCTGATCACCGTCTTCGGCGGCTCCGGCTTCGTCGGCGGCCAGGTGGTCAGGGACCTCGCCCGCCGCGGCTGGCGCATCCGCGTCGCCTGCCGCCGTCCCGACCGCGCGTGGCGGCTGCAGACCTCGGGTCATGTCGGCCAGATCCAGGCCGTGCGCTGCGACGCGACCGAGGCGGCCGAGGTCGAGGCGGCGCTGCGAGGCGCCGACGCCGCCGTCAACCTGATCGGGGTGCTGCATGAATCGGGGCGGCGGTCGTTCGAGGCCCTGCACGTCGAGGCGGCCCGCAACATCGCCGCGGCCTGCGCGGCGGCGCGCATCGGCCGGCTGGTTCACGTGTCGGCGATCGGGGCCAATCCCGAGAGCGACTCGAAATACGCGCGCACCAAGGCGGCGGGCGAGATGGCCGTGCGCGAGGTCAAGCCGGACGCGGTCATCCTCCGGCCGTCGATCGTGTTCGGGGCCGGCGACGGCTTCCTGAACCGGTTCGCCTCGATGGCCGCCGCGGCCCCCGCCCTGCCGCTGATCGGCGGCGGCCGCACCCGGCTGCAGCCGGTCCATGTCGGCGACGTCGCCGAGGCCGTCGTGCGGGCCGTCGAACGTCCGGACGCGGCCGGCCGCACCTTCGAGCTGGGCGGGCCGGAGATCATGACTCTGGAAGAGGTGATGAAGCTGGTCCTGCGCGAGACGCGGCGCCGCAACGGGCTGATCCCCCTGCCCTTCTTCGCGGCCCGGGCGATCGGATCGGTCGCCCAGCTGACGGCGCTCGTCGGCCTCACGCCCTTCCTGACCCGCGACCAGGTGGTCAGTCTCGAAAGCGACAATGTGGTCGCCGACGGGGCGGAGGGACTGGCCGAACTGGGCATCGAACCGACCGGCGTGGAGGCCATCGCGCCGGCCTATCTGTGGCGCTATCGCCGCGGCGGACAATTTTCGGAGCGGCCGGAGACGGCGCCGGCCTGAACCCCGGGGCTCAGGCGTACAGCCAGATGCCGAGCAGGCCGACGGAGCCGACCAGGATGCGCCAGGCCGCGAACGGGGCGAAGCCGTAGCGGCCGACGAAGTCGATCAGGAAGCGGACGATGAACAGTCCGCTGACGAAGGACACCACGAAGCCGATGGCGATGACGCCGGCGACGTCGGCGGTGATCATCTCGCGGCTTTCCCAGAAGTCGAGGCCGAAGGCCGCGACCATGGTGGGGATCGCCAGGAAGAAGGAAAACTCCGCGGCCGCCCGCTTGTCGACGCCCAGCAGCAGGCCGCCGACGATGGTCGCCCCGCTGCGCGACACCCCGGGGATGATCGAGAGACACTGGAACAGGCCGACGCCCAGGGCGGTCTTCCATGAAAAACCCATCGCATCGTGCTCGCGCGGGACCGGGGCCCAGCGTTCGAGCGCGATCAGGGCGAAGCCGCCGACGATCAGGGTGACGCAGACGATCGTGGTGTTGAACAGCACGTCCTTGATGAAGTCGTGGAACAGCAGCCCCACGATCGCCGACGGAATGAAGGCCAGCAGCACCGAGACGGCGAAGCGGCGCGCCGCCGGGTCCCGGCCGGGCAGGTCGAGCACGACCTTCCACAGGCGCTTGAAATAGAGGGCGACGACGGCGAGGATGGCGCCCAGCTGGATCATCACGATGAAGGTGTCCCACGGTTCGTCGCCGAGTCCGAGCACCTGTTTGGCGAGCAGCAGATGCCCCGTGGAGGACACCGGAATGAATTCGGTCAGGCCCTCGACCAGGCCAAGAATGATCGCCGCCAGCCAGTCCGCCATCCGCATCCCCGAGAAAGGTCAGGCGGATCAGTTCGCGCCCGGTTCGGGACCCACATAGCGCAGGCGCGCCCGTATAGGCGAGCCGTTCGTGACCTGGTCGAGCGCATGGGCGAGCATTCCGGCCAGCCGGCCGATCAGAAGCAGGTCCGCGGCCGCGTCGCGGGGCAGCTCCAGACGGCGGGCGACGGCGATCAGGGCCAGGCCGAAGGCGGGCGGCCGGCCGGTCGTCTCCCGGCCCTCGCGCAGGGCCCGGGCGAGGTCCTGGGGCAGGTCGGCGACGGCCAGCAAGGCCGCGGCGCGCGGATCGCCGCCGGGCCAGGCGGGATCGCCGAAGCCGGCCAGCGCCCCGGCCTCGTGGGCGCGGCGGGCGGCGTCGAACGCCTGCCGGCGGACCGCAACCACCCAGTTCGAGGCCCGGGCGAGATCGACGATGGCCGCGCCGCCGGCCAGGGTGGACAGGCCCGCCAGGGCCGCGCCGGCGGGCGCGGCGCCGCCGGCGGCGGCCGCCCGGCAGGCGAGGGCCGGGGCGTCGAGGCCGCCGTCCGCCGCCAGGACGAGGGCGCGCCGGATCAGATGGGCGTCCGGCTCGCGCACCTTCCATGTCCGCGCCAGCCGCTGATGCAGGAACAGCCGCGGCCCCGGTCCCGTGACCGCGTCGACCGCCTCGTCGAGCACCCGCGCGCACTCGACCCGCAGCGCCTCGGCGGGACGGGGCTTGAGCTCCGCATCCTCCTCCGCCCGGCGGGCGAGGGCGGCGAACAGGCGGCCGCGGGCGGACGGGCCGGGGATGGCGCCGACGCGCGGGCGCACCTGGGCGAACGGATTGACCGACCGCGCGTCCCACATCAGCCGCGCCGCCTCCTCGAGGGTCGCGGTGGCCGACAGCTGGACGGCGTCCATGCCGCGATAGAACAGCCGCCGGCCGTCGCTCGCCGACACCGACGACCGGACCTCGATCTCTGGACCGTCGGACTCTTCGGGCGGGGGCAGCCATAGGCCGATGTCGGCCTGGGGCTCGTCGCCGCTGAGGCGGACGATGTCGGCGACGGCGTAGAGGCTGCGGCGGGGATCGAGGGGATCGGGTCGGGCGGCGATGCGGCCGCGGCTGACATAGGCGTACAGGGTCTGGGCCTTGACCCCCAACCGGGCCAGGGCCTCGCCGCGTCCGATCCAGCGGTCGGCCTGCGTCGCCGTCCCTGCCGCGTGCATGTCGCCTCCAAGGCCCGGGAGCCTTCAGTCCCATGGCCCGCGCAGCATCGGACCATTTCGTGACGATGCCGCTAACGCCGCCAGCCTTGGCGCCGCGCGCGGTTTCCGCGACAAGGCGACGATGACCACGACGGCCGACCTCGACGAGCTTCACATGACGACCCGCAGCGTGACGCGGCTGTCGGTCGGCGTGGCGGTGGTGCTGATCGCGCTGAAGGCGTTCGCGCTGGGCGCGTCCGGCTCCGTCTCCATCCTGGCCTCCCTGACCGATTCGGCGCTGGACCTGGCCGCGTCGCTGGCCACCTTCTTCGCGGTGCGCTGGGCGGCCGCGCCGCCCGACGCCGAACACCGCCACGGCCACGGCAAGGGCGAGGCGATGGCCGCGCTGGTGCAGTCCGGCCTGATCTTCGCCTCGGCCCTGTTCGTCGGCTGGGAAGCGGTCCAGCGCGTCTTCGATCCACGCCCGGTCAGCTCCGGATACTGGGCCGTGATGGTCATGCTGATCGCCATGGCCCTGACCGGCTGGCTGGTGTGGATGCAGGACCGCGCCATCCGGCGCAGCGGCTCGATGGCGGTCAAGGCCGACCGGGCCCACTACGCCGCCGACCTGGCCGCCAACGCCGTGGTGCTGATCGGGGTGGTCTCGGGGGCCTTTCTGGCGGCGCCGGGCCTGGACGCCGCGGCCGGACTGGTCGTCGCCGTCTGGCTGTTCTGGGGCGGCCTGGGGCTGCTCCGGGAGTCGGCGGACCACCTGCTGGACCGCGCCGTGCCGGACGCCGACCGCATCGCCATCATCGCCGCCGTGCTGGCCGACCCGCGCATCTCCGGCGTCCATCAGCTGCGCAGCCGGATGGCGGGGTCGGTGATGTCGATCCAGATGCATGTGGATCTGGAGCCGAGCCTGACGCTGGAACAGGCCCACGACATCGTCGTCGAGGCGGAGAACCGGCTGCTGGAGGCCTTTCCGCGCGCCGACATCCTGATCCACGCCGATCCGCACGGCCGGGCCAGGGCCCCCGCCGACGACGACGCCGGATCGGGCCAAACCGCCTGAGCACCCGGCCGCCGGCCTGGATGGCTAACGCGGGCTTAACGCCCTGTGGCGCATGGAGCGAACCATGTCGGCCTGCGTCCTGTACCATTTCCCCTTCGATCCCGGCTCCCGCGTCGCGCGGCTGGCGCTGGGCGAGGCCCGGGTCGAGTTCGCCGACGCCGTGGTCCGGCCGTGGGAGGACGGCTGCCCGGTCGCGACGCTGAACCCGTCGGGCATGCCGCCGGTGCTGCAGACCACGGAGGCCGGGCGCGCCCTGACCCTGTGCGAGCCCGCCGCCATCCTGGGCTGGCTGGAGGACAGGTCGCGCGAGCCGTTCCTGATGCCCGTCGACCCCGTCGAGCGGGCCGAGACGCGACGTCTGGTCGGCTGGTTCGAGCGGCGCTTCAACGACGAGGTCAACGCCGTCCTGCTGCACGAACGGATGGAGAAGCCGCTCTTGCGGCTGGGCCCGCCCGAGGCGCGGGCGCTGCGGGCCGGGCGGGAGGCCCTGAAGGCCCATCTCGTCATGCTGGAGGGGCTGCTGGCGACGCGCGACGGCCTGGCCGGACGCCGGATCACCCGGGCCGACATGGTCGCCGCCGCGCATCTGTCGGTGCTCGACTATTTCGGCGAGGTCGCCTGGGCGACCTATCCGGGCCTGAAGACCTGGTACATGAAGCTGAAGTCGCGCCCCTGCTTCCGTCCGCTGCTGGCGGACCGCTTCGCGGGCGTCCAGCCCTCGGCCTGGTATCACGACCTCGACTTCTGAGCGCCAAGGCGTCAGACGACGCGGATGGCGGCCGATCCCCGCAATTTCATCCGCGAGCGCGCGGCGGCGCTCGGCTTCGACGCCTGCCGTTTCGCCTCGGCGTCCCAGCCGTGGAGCGCGGGCGAACGGCTGGCCCATTTCGTCGAGGCGGGGCGGCACGGCGACATGGGCTGGATGGAGACGACGCTGGAGCGTCGGGCCCATCCGACCTCGATGTGGCCCGCGGCCCGGACGGCGATCGTGCTGGGCCTCAACTACGGGCCAGGCCAGGACCCGCTGCCCGAGCTGGCCGACCGGTCGGCCGGATACATCTCGGTCTACGCCCGCGGCGACGACTATCACGAGCTGATCAAGGGCCGGCTGAAGACACTGGCCGGACAGGTCGCCGCCCGCACCGGCGAGGACGTCAAGGTGTTCGTCGACACCGCGCCGCTGATGGAGAAGCCGCTGGCCCAGCGGGCCGGCGTGGGCTGGCAGGGCAAGCACACCAACCTGCTGTCGCGCGGCCGCGGCAGCTGGCTGTTCCTCGGGGTGATCCTGACGGCGGCGGAGCTGGCCCCGGATGCGCCGGAGGGTGAACATTGCGGGGCCTGCACGGCCTGCCTCGACGCCTGCCCGACCCGGGCCTTCCCGGCCCCGTTCCAGCTGGATGCGCGGCGCTGCCTGTCCTATCTGACCATCGAGTTCGCCGGGCCGTGGCCGGTGGAATTCCGCAAGGCGACAGGGTCCCGCATCTACGGCTGCGACGACTGCCTGGCGGTGTGTCCGTGGAACAAGTTCGCCGTGGCCTCGCACGAGACCCGGGTGCAGGCGCGGGCGGCGCTGATGTCGCCGCGACTGGCCGATCTGGCGGCGCTGGACGATGCGGCGTTCCGGGCGCTGTTCTCGAAGAGTCCGGTCAAGCGGATCGGGCGCGACCGGTTCACACGCAACGTCCTCTACGCCATCGGCAACAGCGGCGACCGGGCCCTGATCGAGGCCGCGCGCGCCTTGCTGGACGATCCGGCGCCGCTGGTGCGGGGGGCGGCGGTGTGGGCGCTGTCGCGGCTGGTCGGCGAGGCGGCCTTTGCGGGGCTGCGGGCGGAGCGGCTGCCGGAGGAGGCCGACGCCTCGGTGCGGGCCGAATGGACCGGCGATCAGGCCTGAAGGCGGCGGAACACCGGAGCGTCGAAGCCGTCGGCGCGGCAGCGGGCGTCGGCCTCGGCGAAGGCCTCGACGACCACGGCGCCGTGATGGCCGGTGGCGTGGATCACCCGGTCGGCGTCGAGCATGAAGGCCGAATGTCCGGTCCAGCCATGGTCGCCCGGGGGCGAGAGCCAGACGACGAGGTCGCCCCGGCGGGCGTCGGCTCGGTCGACGGCGTGGCCGAGCGCGGCCTGCTGGTCGGCGTGGCGCGGGCCGGCGAAGCCGCAGGCGTAGAGGGCCTGCTGGATCAGGCCGGAGCAGTCGGTCGCCGTCGAGGACCGGGCCCCGAGACTGTGCGGCACGCCGAGCAGGCGTTCGGCCACGGCGACCGGATCGGTCTCGAACGCGCCGATCGGGGCGAGGTCTTCCGGCGAGACATCGGTCGTGTCGGCGACCAGGGCGTTGAGCGGGAGGGCGGCGGCGATCGCGGCGACGCGGTGGGTCGGCAGGCGTGCGCCCGGCTTCAGGGCCGCAGCCGAAACCCAGCCGACCAGGCCGTCGCGGCGGGCGCGGCCCCAGAGCCGGTCGCCCTGCTGGTCGAGCACGTCGAAGGCCTCGCCGTAGATCAGCTGGTCGATGCGCTCGGAGGCGGGGTCGGCCCCGGCATGGATGTCGGCCAGGGGGACGGCGGCGTGCATGGGGCGGGCGGGGCGGTAGGCCCCGGCGCGCACGAGCCCCTCCAGCGCCTGCTCGGCCAGGTCGGGCCGCGCGAGCGTGGTGCGGGGGTCGGGCGTGGCGGCGTCTGGGATCAAGCAGGCGGGTCCGGTTGAGCCGGCAGGATGGTCCGATATGCCGAAAGGGCCGTTAACGAACCAAGGCTTTATCGTGGCGCCCGGGCCGGGCCGGGCCGGCGAAGCGCCGCGACAGCATTTCGAAACAGGCCCGCAGGCCCTGGGCCTCGCCGCCCTCGGGCCGGCCGGGCTGGGCGCGCGGGTTCCAGGCGAAGATGTCCATGTGCGCCCAGACGCCGGTGGCGGGGGCGAACCGCTGCAGGAACAGGGCGGCGGTGACCGATCCGGCCTGGGCCCAGGCGGCGGAATCGTTGCGCAGGTCGGCGATCTCGCTGTCGATCGCGGCGCGGTAGCCCGGCCACAACGGCATCGGCCACAGCGGGTCGCCGACGGCCCGCGACGCCTCGAGCAGGTCGGCGATCAGGGCCGCGTCCTCGCAATAGAGCGGCGGCAGCTCGGGCCCGAGGGCGACGCGGGCGGCGCCGGTCAGGGTGGCGAAATCGAGGGTCAGGTCCGGAGAATGTTCGGCCGCCCGGGTCAGGATGTCGGCGAGGATCAGCCGCCCTTCCGCGTCGGTGTTGCCGACCTCGATGCTCAGGCCCTTGCGGCTGGCGAGGATGTCGCCGGGGCGGAAGGCGTCGGCGGAGACGGCGTTCTCGACCGCCGCGACGAGCACCACCAGCCGCACCGGCAGACCGGCCTGCATGACCAGCCGCCCCAGGGCCAGGGCGTGGGCGGCGCCGCCCATGTCCTTCTTCATGTTGCGCATGCCGGCGGCGGCCTTGATGTCGAGGCCGCCGGAATCGAACACCACCCCCTTGCCGGCCAGGGCCACCAGCGGCAGGTCGGCGCGGTCGAGGTTCCAGCCCAGTTCGATGACGCGGGGCGCGCGGTGGGGGGCGGCGGCGCGGCCGACGGCGTGGACGGCGGGGTAGTTCTCCTCCAGCAGGGCGTCGCCGGTGATCACGGTCACGGCCGCCCCGGAGGCCCCGGCGATCTCGCGGGCGATGGTCTCGATCTGCCGCGGCCCCATGTCGGCGGCGGGGGTGTCGACCATTTCCCGGGCCAGGGCGCAGGCCGAGGCGATGCGCAGGACGGCGGCGGCGTCGACGCCGTCGGCGACGGCGAGGCGGGCCGGTCCGTCGGACCTCGGCCGGTAGCGGTCGAAGCGGTAGGCGCCGAGGGCGAAGGCCAGCGCCGCCAGGCCCATCTGGCCGGCCTCGACCCCCTCCAGCCGCCACAGCCCTTCGGGCAGCCTGGCCGCCAAGGCCCGGACGCTCATTGGATCGAACGTCTCGCCGGCCCCGAACAGGGCCCCCGACAGACCGTCGTCGGAACAGGGCAGCAGCAGGACCTGGCCGGCCTTGCCGGTGAAGTCGTTGGCCCGGGCCCAGGCGCCCCACACGCCCTCCACCGGCGCATCCTTGCGGACGATCCGGACCGGGAGGGCCGAGTCGTCGTCGACGGTCAGCAGGTCGGGGTGCAGGGCGGACATCGCGGTCGGGCCTTTCCGGCCGCATGCCGGCCGATCTTAACCAAGGATTGACGCGAAAGGCCGAGTCTGGAGCTCGAACCTTCCGGAACGCCCTCCCATGTCGCGCACCACCGCCCGCATCGCAACCATCGCCCTGCTCGCCGCCCCCCTGCTGGCCTTCGGCGGCCCGGCCGCCGCGCGGCAGGCCAGCCCGCAGGCGCAGGCCGCGACGCCGCGGACGCCGGCCGGCGCCGAGGCCCGCGCCGCCTACGACCGGGCCGATCCGCTGAGCCGCTCGGTGTTCTGGACCGAACAGGCGGAGATCGACCCGCTGGATCCCGTCGCCGGGGTCAAGGCGGCCCAGGCGATGCGCGAACTGGGCCGCTTCCAGGAGGCCGCCGACATGGCCGAACGGGTGCTGCTGGTGCAGCCGGACAACGTCGAGGCCATGCTCGAGGTCGGCCGCGGCCACATCGCCCGCGGACACGCCTTCTACGGCGTCGCCGCGCTGGAGCGGGCGCGGGACGTGCGTCCGCGGGACTGGCGGGCGTGGTCGCTGCTGGGCACGGCCTATGAGCAGGTGCGCCGCCCGCAGGACGCCCAGGCGGCCTGGGCCCAGGCGCTGGTCCTGTCGCCGGACAATCCGGACGTGCTGACCAATATGGCCATGGCGGCGATGACCCGGGGCGACACGGCCGCGGCCGAGCCGCTGCTGCGTCGCGCCGCCGCCCAGCCGGGCGCCTCGCTGAAGGTGCGGCTCAACCTGGCCATGGCGCTGGGCCTGAACGGCAAGATGGACGAGGCCGAACAGATGATGCGCCGGGACCTGCCGCCGGAGGCCGCCGACCGCAACCTGGCCTGGCTGCGGGCCCGGAGCGGATCGGCCGCCGCCGACCAGGCGCGGACCTGGGGCTCGCTGCAGGGCGGTTGAGCCCGGGCTTCCCGCGAGCCCATCGGCCGCCTATCTTCCGGACCATGATCGACGAGCTCTACAGCGCGCGCATCCTCAAGCTGGCCGCCAACCTGCCGCACAGCGGGCGGCTGGCCGCCCCCCGCGGGGACGCAAGGCGGGGCACCGGTGAACGGGTGGCCCGGCTGTGCGGCTCGAAGGCGATCGTCGACGTGGCGCTGGACGCGGACGGCCGGGTCGAGGCCTTCGCCCAGGACGTGAAGGCCTGCGCGCTCGGCCAGGCGGCGGCGGGCGTGCTCGGCGAGGCCGTCATCGGCGCCTCGGCCGGGGAGATCGCCGCCGCGCGCGACGCCATGGCGGCCATGCTCAAGTCCGGCGGGGACGGCCCCGAAGGCCGGTTCGAGGGGCTTCGGGCCCTGAAACTGGTCGCCGCCTACCCGGCCCGTCACGCCTCGACCCTGGTCGCCATCGAGGCGACGCTGGACGCCGTGAAGCAGGCGCTGGCGCGCCAGGCGCCCGACACGCGAACCCGCCTCGCCGGCGCGGCCTGAAGGCCCGTTGCCCCCGCCGCCCCGGCGAGGGATAAGCGCGGCGACATGGCACCCGGCGGTAAACTCTACGAACGCGGCGTCCGGCTGGCCCATCGCGGCTACAAGCTGACGCTGTCCCCCCTGATCGGGCAGCAGTGCCGGTTCCTGCCGACCTGTTCCGACTACGGCCGGGACGCGCTGATCCAGCACGGCCCGGTCAAGGGGGGATGGCTCACCATCCGGCGCCTCTGCAAATGCCATCCCTTCGGCAAATCGGGCTATGACCCGGTTCCGCCCGCAAAGACTGAACGATGATCGAACTGAACTTCCCCGACGGCGCCAGCCGCGAATATCCCGACGGCGCCACGGGCCGCGACGTCGCCGCCTCCATCTCGCCGTCGCTGGCCAGGCGCGCCGCGCTGGTCGAGATCAACGGCGAGCAGCGCGATCTCGACCGCCCGCTGGAAGGCGGCGGGGCCTTCCGCCTGATCATGCGCGACGATCCCGAGGCGCTGGAGACCATCCGCCACGACGCCGCCCACATCCTCGCCCAGGCGGTGCAGGAGCTGTTCCCGGGCACCCAGGTGACCATCGGCCCGGCCATAGAGGACGGATTCTACTACGACTTCGCCCGCGACGAGCCTTTCTCGACGGACGACTTCGCGGCCATCGAGAAGAAGATGGCCGAGATCGTCGACCGCGACGAGAAGCTGGTCCGCGAGGTCTGGGATCGCGACGAGGCGATCAGGCTGTTCGAGGCCAAGGGCGAAACCTTCAAGGCCGAGCTGATCCGCGACCTGCCCGCCGACGAGACGATCACCGTCTACCGGACGGGGGACTGGGCCGACCTGTGCCGGGGGCCGCATTTCCCGTCGACCAAATTCGTCGGCAAGGCCTTCAAGCTGACCAAGCTGGCCGGCGCCTACTGGCGCGGCGACCATCGCAATCCGCAGCTGCAGCGCATCTACGCCACGGCCTGGGCCTCGAAGGAGGACCTCGACGCCCATCTGCAGCGCATCGAGGAGGCCGAGAAGCGCGACCACCGCAAGATCGGCCGCGCCATGGAGCTCTTCCACATGCAGGAAGAGGGCCGCGGCATGGTGTTCTGGCACCCGAAGGGCTGGATCCTGTGGCGCGAGCTGGAATCCTACCTGCGCCGCCGCCTCGAGGCGGCCGGCTACCAGGAAATCAAGACGCCCCAGGTCATGGACCGGGTGTTCTGGGAGAAGTCGGGCCACTGGGAGAAATACCGGCCCAACATGTTCGTCTGCGAGACCGAGGAGGGCGAGGTCCTGGCGGTCAAGCCGATGAGCTGCCCCGGCCACGTCCAGGTCTTCAACGTCGGCCAGCGCTCCTACCGCGAGCTGCCGCTGCGCTTTGCCGAATACGGCTCCTGCCACCGCTATGAACCGTCGGGCTCGCTGCATGGCCTGATGCGGGTGCGCGCCTTCACCCAGGACGACGGCCACATCTTCTGCCGCGAGGACCAGATCACCGGCGAGGCCAAGGCCTTCATCGACCTGCTGATGACCGTCTACGCCGACCTGGGCATGGTCCTGACCGAGCTGAATTTCTCCACCCGTCCCGAGGTCCGCGCCGGCGACGACGCCACCTGGGACCGCGCCGAGACCGAGCTGCTGAAGGCCATCGAGGCGGCGGGGGTGAACTGGACCCTGAACGAGGGCGACGGCGCCTTCTACGGACCCAAGCTGGACTTCAAGGTCAAGGACGCGATCGGCCGGACCTGGCAGTGCGGCACCTTCCAGCTGGACATGGTCCTGCCCGAGCGGCTGGACGCCCTGTACACCGGCGAGGACGGCCAGAAGCACCGGCCGGTGATGCTGCACCGGGCCATCCTCGGCTCGTTCGAGCGCTTCCTCGGCATCCTGATCGAGAACTACGCCGGAGCCTTCCCGCTGTGGCTGGCGCCGACCCAGGCGGTGGTGGCGACGATCGTGTCCGAGGCCGACGACTACGCCCGCGAGGTCGTGGCGAGGTTCAAGGCCGCCGGCCTGCGCACCGAGATCGACCTGCGCAACGAGAAGGTCGGCTACAAGGTGCGCGAACACTCGGTCGGCAAGGTCCCGGTCATCGCCGTGGTCGGCAAGAAGGAGGCCGAGGACGGCAAGGTCGCCCTGCGCCGGCTGGGCTCGCAGGCGCAGGCGGTGGTCACCGTCGAGGAGGCCATCCGTATGCTGACGGAAGAGGCGACGCCGCCGGATTTGCGCGCATGATCCGTCTCCCCTCGCGGGAGCAGATCACAGCAGCCGCTTGCGCATGGCCTGGCTGAGCATGTCGATCAGGGTCACGGCGACGACGATGATGATGGCGATGGTCGAGACCTGGCGGTATTCGAAGGCCTGCAGGTTCTCGAACAGGGCCTGGCCGATGCCGCCGGCGCCGATCAGGCCCAGCACCGTGGCGGCGCGGCTGTTCGACTCGAAGCGGTAGAGGGCGAAGCTGGTCCACAGCGGCGCGACCTGCGGGATGACGCCCCAGGTGATCTCGTGCAGGCGGCCGCCGCCGGTCGCCTTGACCCCTTCGATCGGCCCCTTGTCGATCGACTCGACGGCTTCCGAGAACAGCTTGGCGAGGACGCCGGCGGTGTTCAGTCCGATGGCCAGCACGCCGGCCAGGGGGCCGAGACCCACGGCGACGATGAACAGGGTGGCGATGACCAGGTCCGGGATCGAGCGCATCAGGTCCATGACCCGCCGGACCGGCCAGACCAGCCACGCCGGCGACAGGTTGCGCGACGCCAACAGGCCCAGCGGCACGGCGAGGAAGACCGCCAGGAAGGTGCCCCACAGCGCGATCTGCGCCGTCAGCCACATCAGGCCGACCAGCGCCTTCCAGTTGGAAAAGTCGGGGTTGAGGAAGTCGCGCCCGTAGTTCCGCATATTCTCCGAGTTGGAGAACAGGTTGACGATGTTGGGCAGGTCGACCCGGTTGAAGGCGGCCAGCAGCATGATGGCGAGGCCGCCCCACAGCAGCAGGTCCAGCGACCAGGCCGCCAGAGACCGGCGCGGCGGGTCGGGCGGCCGCGCCGGATCGGCGGCCGCCGGCGCCGGACGCGGGGCCAGGTTGAGGGCGACGGCGGCCAGGGCGAGCACGCCGACCAGGGCGAAAGGCCACCAGCGCCCCACCAGGGTTCCCGCGCTGGCGGGCGGGGCGACCTCGGGCGGACGGCCCTCGCGGCGCGCCTGGTCGGCCTTCATCTGGCGGATCGGGTCGAGGTAGCTGTTGTCGGCGGCGCGGAACTGCGAGTAGTTCAGCCCCTCCATCACCCGCCGCTGGCGCTCGGCGGCCGGTCCGAATCCCTGGCCGTAGGTGATGAAGAACCGTTTGATGCGGGCCTTCAGGTCCGCCGGCAGGTCCGAGCGGATGACGATGCCGGACTCCGGGATCGGCGGCGACTGCCAGATCTCCTCGATCTGGTCGGCGATGCGCGGATTCTGCCGGCGCAGGAAGACGGTGTTGACCGAGTTGGAGGTGGCGATGTCCACCTGGCCGTTGGCCACCGAGAAGGCGTTGGCCTGGTGGTTGGCGGAACGCACGGTCGAGAAGCACTCGGTCGGGTCGATCCCGCGCGGGCCGAAGAAATAGGTCATCGGCGCCAGGGTGCCCGAGGTCGACTGGGCGTCGCCGATGCCGAAGGTGTAGCGCTTGCCGCAGCGCGCGACGTCCTCGACGGTGATGCCGGAGCCCTTCTTGACGATCAGGGTCGAGACGTAGGAATCCTTGCCGTCGACATCGACGGTGCGGGCGATGACCTCTCCCTTCGAGCGATCGATGGCCTGGACGGCCGGGAGGGCCGAGAACCAGCCGACCTGGGCCTGGTTGGCGCGCATGGCCTCGACCAGGACGCTGTAGTTCGAACCGAAGATCGGCTCGACCGGCAGGCCCAGCTCACGCTCCAGATCATCGAGCAGCGGCTGCCACAGGGGCCCGGAGGACGCCTGCCCCTCGGCCGAGAGGACGGTGAAAACGATCTTCGTCGGCCGGTCCGTCTGGGCGACGGCGGCCCCCGCCGGGGCGATGCCGCACAGCACGACGGCCCAGGCCAGGACAACGGCGATCAGGGTGGAGAGGCGGCTCATGCCAGGGCTTCCGGATCGCCCGCCGCGCCCCGGGGCGACGGACGGATGCTTCGGGATGGATTCATAGGGGTTCATGGCTGGACCTCCCGCTTGGCGCGCAGGCGCTGGAGGTCGCGCCGCGCGGCGGCCACGCCCTCGGCGTCGCCCTCGGCCCGGGCGGTCGCCAGGGCCTGGTCGGCGATCAGTTCGCGCACCGGATCGAGGTAGTTGTCGTCCGCGGCGCTGAAGCGCGAATAGTTGAGGGCCGCCAGCACGCGGCGCTGCCGCTCGGCCTCGACCCCGGCGCCCTGGCCGTAGGTCAGGAAGAAGCTGCGGATCTTCTCCTTCAGGGCCGGATCGAGATCGCCGCGGACGAGGATGCCGCCCTCGGGGATCGGCGGCGAGCGCCAGATCTCCTCGATCTGGTCGGCGATGGTCGGATTGCGGCGGCGCAGTTCGCCGAGGGTCACGCTGTTCGAGGTCGCCACGTCGAGGACGCCGGCCGCGACCTCGAAGGCGTTGGTTTCGTGGTTGCCGGGCCGAACGGACAGGAAGCAGGCTTCGGGCCTGACCCCGCGCGGATTGAACAGGAAGGTCATCGGCACGAGCGTGCCCGAGGTCGAGTCGGGGTCGCCGATGCCGAACCGGAGCCGGCCGTCGCAGGCCAGGACGTCCTCCAGGGCGACGCCGGAGCCCGTCTTCACGATCAGGGTCGAATGGTAGCTGTCGGCGCCCTCGAGATCGACGGTGCGCGCCACCATCTCGGCGCCGGCGGTGTCCATGGCGCGGATGGCCGGCTGGGCCGAGAACCAGGCGGCCTGGGTCCGGCCCTGCTTCATGTCCTCGACCAGGGTCGCATAGTCCGAGGCGAAATGCGGCTCGACGGCCACCCCGACGACCCTGGACATGTCGTCCAGCAGCGGCTGCCACAGGGGCTCCGCCGAAGCCTGTCCCTGGGCGGACAGGATGGAGAAGGTGATCTCGTCCGGCCCCGCCGCAGGCTCCCGCCGGCCGCATGCGGACAGGCCGAGGGCGACGGCGGCGAGCAGGCCGACCCCGAGAAGCCGCACGGAGCCTGGCAGGCTCATGCCTTGGTTTCCCAGAAGGCGTCCTCGAACTCCGGACCGTAGATGTCGATCAGCTGTCTGGTGTCGAGGCCGGTGGCGGGGCCGTCATAGACGATCTGGCCGGCCTTCAGGGCGATGACCCGGTCGCAGTAGCGGATGGCGTAGTCGACCTGGTGCAGGGTGACGATGACGCCGAGGCCGTCGCGCCTGTTCAGTTCGACCAGCAGGTCCATGACCTTGCGGGCCGAGACGGGGTCGAGAGAGGCGACGGGCTCGTCGGCGAGGATGGCCCGCGCGCCCTGGACCAGGGCGCGGGCGATGGCCCCGCGCTGCTGCTGGCCGCCGGACAGGGTGTTGGCGCGCTGGGCCGCATAGTCGGCCACGCCGACGCGATGCAGGGCCTCCATGGCCCTGCGCTTGTCCGCCTCGGGCCACAGGCCGAGCACGCCCTTCCAGCCCGGGATGCGGCCGAGGGCGCCGAGCATGACATTGGAGAACAGCGACAGCCGGCCGACCAGATTGAACTGCTGGAAGATCATGCCGAGCTTCTGGCGGGCGGCGCGGACGCCGCCGGTGACGCGGCCGTTCTTCTGCACGGTCTGGCCGAACACCTCGATCACCCCGGGGCCCGGGTCGATGTTCTGCAGGCCGGTGATGGAGCGCAGCAGGGTGGACTTGCCGGATCCGGACGGGCCGATCAGGGCCACCATCTCCCCCGCCCCGACCTCGACCGAGACGCCGTTCAGGGCCTTGCGGGCGCCGAAGGTCTTGGACACGTCCCGGACGGACGCGACGGCGGCTGCGGATGCGGTCATGGACAGACTGCCGGCGGTTGCTGGGGCGCGCCGCATGGCCCGAACGGACCCTTGAGGCAAACCTTAATGGCATGGCCGCGTCGATCCCGTCCAGCTTGGCGGGCGAGATCGGCCGGCGCGGGCCGGGCCGGATTCGGGTATCCTCCTCCGGGCGCGCGCCCCGACCGGGCCCAAGTGACGGCCGCGTCACGAAAAAACCGCTTTACATGACGGCTCGATGACCCCATATCGCCCGCTCCGGCGGACCCCGTGGTCTAACCGTTAAGCGCTGCTAACGCCGGTCTGGGTTTCACAATTTGCAGGGGGTTACGTGAATTGCGCACGTACCAGTTTCCCCTGGACCTGGTCCG
>NZ_CALMZS010000086.1 GCF_937870815.1 uncultured Brevundimonas sp. | reverse complement strand
GGACTCCTCCGCCCATGAACACCCCCGTCCCCGCCGAATGGTCGCCGCATCGCGCCATGTGGGTCGGCTGGCCCAGCCATGGCGACCTGTGGGAGGATAACCTCGAACCGGCCCGGGACGAGGTCGAGGCCCTGGTCCGCGCCCTGGCGGGGCCGGGCCGCGAGCGGGTCAGGCTGCTGGTCGGCAGGCCGGAGGCGCTGGCCGACGCCCGCGGCCGGTTCGCGGG
Organism: uncultured Brevundimonas sp.; assembly: GCF_937870815.1. Taxonomy (GTDB): domain Bacteria; phylum Pseudomonadota; class Alphaproteobacteria; order Caulobacterales; family Caulobacteraceae; genus Brevundimonas. Next base: position 4,787 of record NZ_CALMZS010000086.1, on the reverse strand, counting down.
CGTCGACGGCGTCGAGGTGGTCGACGGCCGCTTCGGCGACATCTGGCTGCGCGACACCGGCCCGATCTTCGGCCAGGGCTCGGCCCGCGCCGCCGCCTTCCGCTTCAACGGCTGGGGCGGCAAGTACGAGCTGGAGCATGACGACACGGTCGCGGAACAGATCGGCCAGACTTCGGGCACGCCGCTGGACCGCCACGACCTCATCCTCGAGGGCGGGGCGCTGGATCACGACGGCCAGGGCACGATCCTGACCACCCGCCAGTGCCTGCTGAACCCGAACCGCAACGCCGACTGGACCGAAGAGAAGGCCGAGGTCGCGCTGGCCGCCTCGCTCGGCGCCCGCAAGGTGCTGTGGCTGGGCGACGGCCTGCTCAACGACCACACCGACGGCCATGTCGACAACCTGGCCCGCTTCGTCGCCCCGGGCGTGGCGGCCTGTCCGGTCGCCTGGGGCCGGGGCGATCCGAACGACGAAGTCTATGCGGAGGCGGCCCGGACCCTGTCCGGCATGACCGACGCCGGGGGCCGCCCGATCCGCGTCCTGCCCCTGCCGTCGCCGGGCCTGGTCGCCGACGGCGACGGCAAACCGCTCCCCGCCAGCCACATGAATTTCCTGATCGCCAACGGGGCGGTGATCGTCCCGACCTACGGCGAGGCCCGCGCCGCCGATCTGGTCTGTCAGGGCCTGAAGAGCGTCTTCCCCGACCGTGAGATCATCCCCCTGCCGTCCCTCGCCATCCTCTCCGGCGGCGGGTCCTTCCACTGCATCTCCCAGCAGGAGCCGGCTTAATGGTCAGAGTGGTTAGTGGTTAGTGATTGGCCCGGTGGCCGAGCCGTGCGTGGGAGGGTTTGATGACCGAGGGCGTCACGAGCTACCGCGATCTGCAGGTCTGGCGTAAGGCGATGGACTGGGTCGAGGCCATATACGAGGCGACGGCCCACTGGCCACGAGACGAGCGTTTCGGGCTGATCAGCCAGATTCGGCGGGCATCGGTTTCCGTGGCGTCCAACATCGCGGAAGGGGCCGCGCGTCGCAGCACCGGTGAGTTCGTCCAGTTTCTCGGGATGTCGCGTGGATCACTGGCCGAGGCGGAGACCCAACTCATCCTGGCCAACGACTTCGCTACCTCCCGGATACCGACGCTACCGCGCTTCTCGGCGGAGCGGGAGAGATCAGTCGGATGTTGGTGGCGCTCGCCGCCGCCCTGAAGAAACGCAAACCCGCGTGACCAGTCAATCACTAATCACTAATCACTAATCACCATGACCCGCACCATTTCTGTCGCTGCCCTCCAGGCCGCCTATGGCGAGGACCTGAGGGCCAATATCGACAAGACCATCGCCCTGATCCGCGAGGCGGCGGCCCGGGGCGCCCAGGTCGTCCTGCCCCCGGAGCTGTTCCAGGGGCCGTATTTCTGCGTCAGCCAGGAAGAGAAATGGTTCGCCACCGCCCATCCGTGGCGCGAGCATCCGTGCGTGACCGCCCTGCAGCCGGTGGCCGCCGAACTGGGCGTGGCCATTCCGGTGTCGATCTTCGAGCGCGAGGGGCCGCACTATTTCAACAGCATGGTCATGCTGGACGCCGACGGTTCGGCCATGGGCGTCTACCGCAAGAGCCACATCCCCGACGGTCCCGGCTATCAGGAGAAATACTATTTCCGGCCCGGCGACACCGGCTTCAAGGTCTGGAACACCCGCCACGGCCGCATCGGCGTCGGCATCTGCTGGGACCAGTGGTACCCCGAAACCGCCCGGGCGATGATGCTGCAGGGGGCCGAGGTGCTGTTCTACCCGACCGCCATCGGCTCGGAGCCGCACGACAAGGAGCTGGACACCGCCGATCCATGGCGGCGCGCCATGCAGGGCCACGCCGTGTCGAACGTGGTCCCGGTGGTCGGCGCCAACCGCACGGGAGCCGAATACGTCACCGGGACCGGCCAGGTGTTCTACGGCTCATCCTTCATCGCCGACCACCGCGGCGATCTGGTCGAGAGCTTCGGCCGCGAGGAGGAGGGGGTGCTGGTCCACGCCTTCGACCTCGACTACATCGACCGCCACCGCGCCGCCTGGGGGTTCTTCCGCGACCGGCGCACCGATCTGTACGGCGCCCTGGTCAATCCGCGTCCGGCCTGACCCCCAGGGCGCGCCGCTCGGCCGCGCAGGACGGACTGGCCAGGCCTTCGCGCCGCGCCGCGGCGACCTCGGCCCGCGCGGTCTCGAGGTCGGCCCTGAACTCCGGCGAGGCCGAGATCAGCGGATACAATCGACGTGCGCCCTGCTCGCCGCTGCGGATGTCCTGTTCGCTGTTCATCCGGCAGATGACGCGGCTGGCGCCGATCTCGCGACCGATCCGGCGCGCCTGCTCCGCCCGGTCCGGGGCGAGGGCGGCGAAGACCTCGCCATACAGGCTGCCGGCCACCGCTCCGGCGGCGGGCCAGGAGGGGCTGTCGCGCTCCGCCGGCGTGATCCGTTGGCAGGGCTGCAGGTCGGGATCGCGGGCGATCGGGCGCGGGCTCGGGCCGTGCCGCTTCGCCGCCTCGCGGGTCAGGGCCGCGGCGTCGACCAGCAGGCGGGTCATCAGCCGGTTCAGCGCCGGCCGCGGCCGCGCCGCCAGTCGGGTTCCGAGCGCGCAATCGAAATGCTGGGCCGCCTCGGGCGGACGAAGCTCCGCGTGGGCGATGGCCAGCCACCAGCGGTCCGTGCCCGGTTCGACCGGCGGGGCGGGGGCGGCCGGCGGGGCCGGTCCGGCGAGCGCCGCGGCGATTCGCACAACCTGCTCCTGCGCCAGATAGCCGGGCGGCGCCGGGACCGCGGCCGGCGGGACGGTCGTGGCGCAGGCCGCCACGAGGGCCAGGGCCGCCAGGGCGGCCGCCGATCTCACCGCCCGGCGGTCCAGCTCAGCTGCACGCTGCTGGTCGGCTCGTCGGCGGCGCGGGTGGCGACCACGCTCAGCATCCGCCCGCCGCCGTCCGCGCCGTCGCTGGCCCCATAGCCCATCGAATCGCCCCGGTTCATGGTGTTGATCGACTTCAGGCCCGCCGCCTCGGCGCGCCGGCGATAGAAGGCGATCACCTCCGCCGGACTGGCGTCGGTGGTGAAGGCGACGATGCCGCCCGGTCCGTCCGGACCCTGGGCGACGGTGGCGGGGCCGTCGGGCGCGCCGCCCGGGTAGAGCACGGCGAAGGCGGGCGCATTGGCCGCAGCCGGAACCGCGTCGCCCGCGCCCTCGGCGAGCGGAGCGGACACGGCGACCGGACCGGCGGCCGGGGCGTCGGCTCCGGCGGCGACGTCCCCCGCATTCGCGGCGACCTCGGCCGGGTCCCGTTCGCCGCATCCGCCCGAAACCATGGTCGCCGCAACGGCGATGGCCGCAAGACCGCGCTTCATTCCTGGTTGGTCCCTCAAAAAGACTGTGTCCTTGGCTTCACCGTGGAGCAAGCCTGCGGCGGCCGCAAGGCGGGTTCACGCCGCCGCCGCGGCGCCGCTGGGGCAGGGTCAGCCGGTGGCGGCGTCGGCGTCGCCGCCCGCGGAATCCTGCCCCGTGTTCCGGACCGGCTCGGGGTCGGGCCGGTCCGGCGCGGAGGTGGCCGACCGCATGCCTTCGCTGGCCAGGCTCTCATTGATGCGATCCTGGTCGGGATCGATCTCGGATCCGGTGGCGGCGCCGCCCTGCAACGAGCCGGCCCGGGTGTCGGACCCCATGCCGCTGCCGGAGACCGCCTCGCTCAACGCATCGGGCGTCCGGCCCAGATCGGGCTTCTCGCCCATGTCGTGGGCCTCGCGGGCGTCCCCGGCCTGCGGCGGGTGTTGTGTCTGGGTCATGGCGAACTCCTTCGCCCGGGTAAGCGAACCGGCCGGTGAGCGGTTCCGCGCTTCCGCCGGTAGAAAAAGGGGGCGGGGAAACGCATCCCGGCCCCCTGTCCGCGCGGCTTCGATTCGCCTTACTTGCCGAACAGCCGGGCCCAGCGCCGCTTCTCGCGGCTCTTCCAGGCGCCGCGGTGCCAGGCGTCCGAGCCGATCAGCGGCACCACGGTGGTGGCCTCGGCGAAGACCATCTGTTCGTGGGTGGTCTGGACCTTGCCCCAGGAGGCGGCCTCCTTGAGCGTGGACGACGAACAGGCGCCGTCGCGCACGTCGGCGACGGTGATCTGGACCGCATAGCGGTGCATCTCGGCCTCGACGCCGAGGATTTCGGCGCAGACCACGGTGTCCTGGGCGAAATTCTTGGGCACCCCGCCGCCGACCATGAACAGGCCGGTGACGCCCGCGGCGATCTTGATGTCGGTCAGTTCTCGGAAATCGGCGATGGCGTCCAGCATCATATAGGGCTGGCCGGCCGCGGCCCGCTCCTTCTGGTGCTTGACCAGGCCGAAGCCGGCCGAACTATCGACGAAGGCCGGGCAGAAGATCGGCACGCCCTCCTCATAGGCGGTCTGGATCAGCGAGCCTTCCTTCCTGGCGTTGCCTTCCGACAGCCACCGGCCCATCTCCCAGATGAATTCGCGCGAGGAATAGCCGCGCGGCTCCAGCCGGTTGGCGATCTCCAGGATGGTGTGGTCGCAGGCCTGGAGCTCTTCCTCGTCGATATAGGTGTCGTAGATCCGGTCGATGTAGTTGTCGCGCAGGACGTTGTCATCGACCGTCCCGGCGGCCTGGTAGTGTTTGAAGCCCAGGGCCTCGAAGAAATCCATGTCGACGATCGAGGCGCCGGTGGCGACCACGGCGTCGACCATGCCGAACTTCACCATGTCGCGGTAGACGTGCATGCAGCCGCCGGCCGAGGTCGA
>NZ_CALMZS010000085.1 GCF_937870815.1 uncultured Brevundimonas sp. | reverse complement strand
TCCTTGAAACGCTTGTCCTTCGAGGGCGCGGCGGGGACCTCCTCGCCGGCGGCGCGGCGGGTCGTGGAGGCCCACAGGTCCATGTAGCGGTTGAACAGGTCGGCCTGGGCGGCGAACAGCTTGTCCGGGCGCGAGGCGAGGCCGGTCATCACCTGGGTCATGGCCGGGCCGACGTTGAACGGGTCGGGCGACAGGGCGGCGGACCCGGTTTCAGGCGTTCTGGCGGCCTGGGACAGGGCGGCCTCGGCGATGGCGGCCTGGGCGGTCATGGCGGCCCTGGCCAGGTTCAGCGACAGGGTCTCGAGCATCTGGCGCTGGTCGGCCCCGGGAAAGGCGGGGGCGGCCTCGGGCGCGGCCTCCGGTGTCGGCGCCGGCTCTGGCGCGGGTTGTTCCGGGGCGGCCCTGGCCCGGGCGGCGCGGGGGCGCGGCGGCCTGGCCGAGGCCGGGCGGCCGGCCTTGCGCGGCGCGGGCGGGGCGTCGGTTCCGGAAGCCGGAGGCGGGGAGGTCGGACGCTTGGCCATGGGGAGGCTCCGGAGGGGACGTCAGGATCGGACGGAGGGGCCGTCGCCGCCCTTCCGCCGGTCGCCATCATGGCATATGACCGCCCCTGACATGAACGCGCCGATCCTGAAATTCGCTGCGGCCCTGACCGCCGCCGCCGCCATGGCCGGTCTGACCGCCTGCGCGGGCGCGTTCGATCCCCGCACCGACCCGACGTCCCCGGTGGCCCCGCGGGTGCAGGCGCTGGTCGACGCCCACCGGGAATACCCCCGCTGGGCCGACTTCCCGAGGTCGCTGGAGGCGGAGCCGGAGCCGGCCGTGATCGCCGCGCGCGTCGCCACGCTCGACACCGCGGGCGGCGAGTTGGCGGATGCGGCGGCGCGGATCGAATGGCTGACGACCGGCGACCCGGCCGCCTACGCCGCCGCCGTGCAGGCCCGGGTCGAGGCGGTCCAGGTCGCCCCGGTGACGGCGGAGACCGCCGCCGAGATCGAGGAATTCGCCCGAAGCGCCCGTGAACGCGGCCGCGCCCCGCCGCCGGTCGATCGCCGCTAGTCCGCAGAATCGGTCGCCGGGACGACAGAATCCCGGGATCATCGCCTCCAGGAGAACGCCCATGGCCGCCACGGCCCCCTACGCCTCCACCCTGGCCGCCGACGCCGCCCGGGTCACCGAACTGGCCGCCATCGCCAGCTACGCCCAGATCGGCCGCGGCGACGAGAAACAGGCCGACCAGCTGGCCGTCGACGCCATGCGCACGGCCCTGAACAAGCTCGACATCGACGGCAGGATCGTCATCGGCGAGGGCGAGCGCGACGAGGCGCCGATGCTCTACATCGGCGAGAAGGTCGGCACCGGCGAGGGCCCGGCCATCGACATCGCCCTCGATCCGCTGGAGGGCACGACCCTGACCGCCAAGGCCATGGCCAACGCCCTGTGCGTGCTGTCGATGTCGGCCTCGGGCGGCATGCTGCACGCGCCCGACACCTATATGGACAAGATCGCCATCGGCCCGGGCTACGCCCCGGGCACGGTCGACCTCGACATGAAGCCGCAGGACAATGTCCGCTCGCTGGCCGCGGCCAAGGGCGTCGATCCGCATGACATCACCGTCTGCGTCATGGACCGGCCGCGCCACGCCGAGCTGATCGCCGCCCTGCGCGAGGTCGGGGCCAAGGTGGTGCTGATCACCGACGGCGACGTGGCCGGGGTGATCCACACGGCCGAGCCGGAGACCGGCATCGACCTGTATCTCGGCTCGGGCGGGGCCCCCGAGGGGGTGCTGGCGGCCAGCGCGCTGAAATGCGTCGGCGGCCATTTCCAGGGCCGGCTGATCTTCCGCAACGACGACGAACGGGCCCGGGCCGAACGCACCGGGGTGACCGATTTCGACCGCAAATACGACCTGCACGAACTGGTCTCCAAGGACGCCATCTTCGCCGCCACCGGCGTGACCAAGGGGGCCATGCTGGACGGGGTGGTGGTGCGCAACGGCTTCGTCTCGACCCATACGCTGGTGATGGATTCCTCGACCCGGACCATCCAGCGCATCCGCACGACGAGACCGCTTTGATGGGGGCGCTCTGATGGCCGACGGGGGGAGCCCGCCCGCCTTCCTGGGGGTTTCCCGCTCGCTGTCCGGGCGCGTCTGGCGGCAGAGGCCGGCCGAGGCGGCGCTGATCCGGGCCCATATGCAGGCGTTGAATCTCGAGGAGCCGCTGGCCCGGGCGCTGGCGGCGCGGGGGGTCGGGGCCGACCAGGGGGCGGACTTCCTGCAGCCGACGCTGAAGGCGCTGTTTCCCGATCCGTCCAGCTTCATGGACATGGACGCGGCGGCGGAAGCGATCCTCGACGCCCTGCAGGCCGGGGCCTCGATCCACGTCTTCGCCGACTACGATGTCGACGGCGCCTCGAGCGCGGCCCTGCTGGTGCGCTGGTTCCGGGCCATGGGCGCGGCGCTGCCGATCTATGTGCCCGACCGGGTGACCGAGGGCTACGGGCCCAGCCCCAGGGCTTTCGACACCCTGAAGGCGTCCGGGGCCGAACTGGTCATCACCGTCGACTGCGGCGCGGCGGCCAATGAGGCGGTGGCCCATGCGGCGGCGATCGGGCTGAAGGTGGTGGTCATCGACCATCACATGATGCGCGACCAGCCGCCGGTGTGCGCCGCCGTGGTCAATCCCAACCGGCCGGGCTGCCCTTCGGGGCAGGGCAATCTGGCGGCGGCGGGGGTGGTGTTCGTGCTGCTGGCGGCGCTGAACCGCGAGGCGCGGCGGCGCGGCCTGTTCGAGGGCCGCGAGCAGCCCGACATCCGCCAGTGGCTGGACCTGGCGGCCATGGGGGCGATCTGCGACGTCACCGGCCTGACCGGCTTCAACCGGGCCCTGACCAGCCTCGGGCTGCGGGTCATGTCCGAGTGGCGCAATCCGGGCCTGCGGGCCCTGCTGGCGGCGGCGGGAAGCGAGCCGGGACCGGCCAAGTGCAACCACGCCGGCTTCATCCTCGGGCCGCGCATCAACGCCGGGGGACGGATCGGCAGGTCGGACCTGGGCGCGCGCCTGCTGTCGACCGACGATCCCGACGAGGCGCAGGCGCTGGCCCGGGAGCTGGACGCGCTGAACCTCGCCCGGCGCGAGGTCGAGCGGCAGGTGACGGACCAGGCGACCCGGATGGTCGAGGCCACGGGCGCCCACGCCGACGGCTCGGCCGTGGTGGTGATCGAGGGCGCCGACTGGCATCCGGGCGTGGTCGGCATCGTCGCCGGGCGGCTGCGGGAGCGCTGGCGCAAGCCGGTGGTGGTCATCGGCGTCGACGCCGTCAACGGCGTCGGCAAGGGCTCCGGCCGGTCGCAGCCGGGCATGAACCTGGGCCGGGCCGTGCAGGCGGCCTGGGAGGCGGGGGTGCTGATGGCCGGCGGCGGCCACGCCATGGCCGCAGGACTGACGGTGAAGGCCGACGACATCGGCCGGCTGCGCGACTTCCTCAACGCGCGGATGGCCGGGGAGCAGGCGGCGGCGGAGGCGCTGGACGGGGTCGAGATCGACGCCCTGATCGAGCCGGGCGCGGCGACCCGGGCCCTGTTCGAACAGTTCGAGCAGCTGGCCCCATTCGGCCCGGCCAATCCGGAGCCGCTGTTCGCCCTGGAGCATGTCGCCGTGCGCGAGCCGGCGGCCATGAACGGCGGCCATGTGCGCTGCCGCCTGGTCGGGGCCGACGGGGCCTCGGTCAAGGCCGTCGCCTGGCGCTGCGCCGACCTGCCGTCGGGCAAGGCGCTGCTGGCCGGGCAGGGCGGTCTGAGCGTCGCCGGACGGCTCAGGGCCGACGACTGGAACGGCCGTCGGGGGGTGCAGTTCGAGATCGAGGACGTCGCCGATCCGCGCATGGCGTAAACGTCGATCACCTCGGCCATTTTCCACGGCGAAGCCGCTTGCACCCTGCGGAATCGGCGGCTATATCGCCGCTTCCCCGCGCCGCGGTCCCTTCGTCTATCGGTTAGGACGTCAGGTTTTCAACCTGAAAAGAGGGGTTCGATTCCCCTAGGGACTGCCACGCGGGCCTTGCCCTTCTTCCCGAGTATTGGCGGTGGCCGGCCCGGCCGCGCCCGGTCCGCGGCCGTTCGCGCCTGACGGCGCCGCGCACGATCATGGGCGGGGCGGGGCGAATGCGGCTCATTTGAAGGCGTTTGCGGCCCCGCCGCCGCAAGAAATGTTCGCCGCCGGGCGGAAACCGGTGTTTTTGCCTTTTCCGGGTTTCACAGAACCGTGTTAAACCTATTCCGCCCGCAACACGCGCGGGCCGGGGGAAGACGGTGTCGGACTACGAGGGCGTTGAGACAGTCGAAACGGTGCGTATCGCCGGCCGTGTGAAATGGTTCGATCCCGGCAAGGGATACGGCTTCATCGTGCCCGACGACCCCCGGCTGACCGACATGAAGGACGTGCTGCTGCACATCTCCAGCCTGCGCGATCGCGGCCGCGAGACGGCCGCCGAGGGGGCGCCGGTCACCTGCGACTGCGCCCGGCGGCCCAAGGGCTGGCAGGTGACCGTCGTCCATGACCTGGGCGAGGGCGATCCGGAGGCCGCCGCCCCGCGCCGCAGCCCCGGCGACGGGCCGCGTCGGGACGACCGCGGTCTCGCCCCGGCCGCCGACGACGGCGCCCTCGAGACCGCCGTGGTCAAATGGTTCAACCGCACCAAGGGCTATGGCTTCGTGGTCCGCGACGGCGCCCCGGGCGACATTTTCGTGCATGTCGAGACCCTGAGGCGCTGCGGTCTGGACGACCTGGTCCCCGGCGAGTCGGTGGCGGTCCGGTTCGCCGAGGGGCCCAAGGGACTGGTGGTCGCCGAAATCCGTCCGCTGGACTGAGCGTTCTCCCCGCCGGCGGCGGCGTACGGGGCGGGGGCTTGCCGCGGGCGCGGATCGGCGCAAATTGCGGCCTGCTGTTCTCGAGGATGGAAACGATGTCGCTTCATCGCGGTTTTCTGGCGGGCCTCGCCGGCCTGGCCCTGCTGGCCGGGTGCGCGGGGGCGGGTCCGGCCACGGGCCCGGACGGCGAGCCGCTGGAGCCGCTGACGGTCGTCACCTCGACCGGCGAGCATCGCTTCATGGTCGAGATCGCCGACGACGAGGCCGAGCGCCAGCAGGGGCTGATGCACCGCGAACCGCTGGCCGACGACCGCGGCATGCTGTTCCAGTTCCCCGATGTGGCCGAGCGCGGCTTCTGGATGCACAACACGCCCAGCTCGCTGGACATCATCTATATCGACTCCTGGGGGCGTATCGTCTCGATCGCCGAGCGGGCGCCCCCCAACTCCGACGCCATCATCCCGTCGAACGGGCCGGCGGCCGGGGTGCTGGAGATCCGCGCCGGCCGGGCCGACGAGATCGGGGCGAAGCCGGGGGACCGGGTCCGGCATCCGTTCTTCGCCGAATAAGGCGCGTTGCGGCGGGGGGCGGCGCGTGGCACACACCGCGCCTCTGGATCGGGGCGTAGCGCAGCCTGGTAGCGCATCTGCTTTGGGAGCAGAGGGTCGCAGGTTCGAATCCTGCCGCCCCGACCATTTTCGCGGCGCTTGAGCGGGTCGTCCGGCGCGTTGTAAGGAGGCGGCGTCGCCCGCCACATGAGTCCGCCCCATGCTCGCCCGCATCTATCGCCCCGCCCGGACCGCCATGCAGTCGGGCAGGGCCAACGCCAGACGGTGGCGGCTGGAGTTCGAGCCGGCCTCGGCGCGGACCATCGATCCGCTGATGGGCTGGACCAGTTCGGCGGACATGAACGGCCAGGTGCGGCTGGAGTTCGACTCGAAGGAGGAGGCGGTCGCCTACGCCGGGCGTCACGGCATTCCGTTCCGGCTGCACGAGCCGCAGGAGCCGCCGGTGATCCTCAAGGCCTATGCCGACAATTTCGCCACCAACCGCAAGGTGTCGTGGACGCATTGAGAGGTTTCAGGGCGGCTGGCGCTCGCGCCGCGGGCGTCCGCCGCCTGAGCCGCGGGTTTGCACCGGCGGCGCCTCGCGCTACTGGGGCCGGTGGCCCTCGGGCGCCCTTAGCTCAGCTGGATAGAGCACCCGCCTTCTAAGCGGACGGTCGCAGGTTCGAATCCTGCAGGGCGCGCCATGGGTCCTGACACCAGGCCGGATGCCCCGCACCACGCCAAGGTGATGCGCATGAGCCACAGTCAGGAAAAAAAGAACATAAAAACCACTCAGATGTGAAGTCCGATGGCCTGAAGGTTTGAACCGTCACGCAAGTCACGCCTTATAGGCTTTGCCATTTAAGGAGCTTTCCATGAAGAAGATCGCCACCGCCATTCTGGCCGGAACACTGCTTGTCGCCGGCCAAGCTTTCGCCACCACCGAATCCACTGTCCGCGTGGGTGACCGGGTCGGCGCCGCCTCCGCCGAGTCGAGCGAGTTCGCGGGCGGCATTTCCGCCGGCCTCATCTTCGCCGCCGCTACGGTCGCGGGTTTCGCCCTCATCGCCAGCATCAACGACGACAGCGAAAGCGACTGAATTCCCGCGTCTGACGTGGTCCGAATTCAGGAGCCCCCGTCGTGAAAGCGGCGGGGGCTTTTTCGTGGGCGGGCCGCCCGGCAACCACCGCTGAAACTCGCCGTTGAGCCTTGGTGCGGATCAACACCCGGCCGGCCAATCTGCTGGAACGGCTGGGGGCGGCGCGGGTCCGGCTCAGCCGGCCGCGCGCCAGGCGGCGAGGCCGCGCTCGAGGTCGGCGATCAGGTCGGCGGGATCCTCGAGGCCGACGTGGAGGCGGAGCAGTTCGCCTTCCAGCGCGGGCGGGGAGCGGCGCAGGGCCAGCTGGCCGGTCTCGTGGGTGATCAGGCTCTCGAACCCGCCCCAGGAATAGCCGAGGCCGAACAGCTCCAGCGCCGACATCAGGGCGTGGGCGGCGGGCTCGGAGCCGCCCTTCATGACCACGCCGAGGATCGAGGCGGCGCCCGCATAGTCGCGGCGCCAGAGGGCGTGGCCGGGCGCGCCAGGCAGGGCGGGATAGAGGACCTCGGCGACCTCGGGTCGGGCCTTGAACCATTCGGCGACGGTGAGCGCGGACCGGGCCTGTTCCGCGTAACGCAGCGGCAGGGTGCGCAGGCCGCGCAGGGCCAGCCAGGCGTCATCGGGCGAGACCCGCCAGCCGAGGTCCTCGATCGTCTGCGCGATGCGGCCGCCGACGGCGGGGTCGGCGACGGCGATCGAGCCCATCAGCAGGTCGGAATGGCCGGCGGCGTATTTGGTCACCGCCTGGACGCTGACGTCGACGCCGTGGGCCAGCGGCCGGAAGGCGAGGCCGGCGGCCCAGGTGTTGTCCATCACGGTGAGCACGCCGCGGGCCCGGCAGGCGGCGGCCAGGGCGGCGACGTCGACCAGGTCGAAGGTCAGCGAGGCGGGCGACTCGATCAGCAGCACCCGGGTCCGCCCGGTGAGGGCCGCGAGAATGTCCGCCACGTCCGCGTCGGCGGCGTGGAAGGCGGCGGCGACGTCCCACGCCTTCAGGTGACGGGTCAGGAAGCGGCGGGTGGGGCCGTAGACGGCGTCGGTGGTCAGGACCGCGTCGCCGGGGCGGACGAGGGCGGTCAGGGGCACGGTGACGGCGGCGAGGCCGGACGGGACCAGCCGGACGTCGGCGGCGCCCTCCAGATCGGCCAGGGCGGCGCGCAGCTCGCGGGCCGCGGACAGGTCCTCGACGCCGTAGACCGGGCCGGCGCCGGCGTCGCGCATGCGGGCGGGGTCGTCGTTGAGCAGGGTCGAGGCCCGCTCGACCGGCGGACTGACCGGGCGGCGGCCGGCCCCGCGGCGGGTGGCGGCGGCGATCAGGCGGGTGCGGGCGCCGGGCTCGGACATCGGGGCCTGGGAAGGGGTTGCGGTCGAGGCCCCAAAAGCCTCTAAAGCGGGCGGGGGCGCAAGGTCTGGAATGGCTCGGGCGAGGAGCGGAATGCGGGCGGAAGCGGGTCGGCGGGCGAGGACGGCGGGCGTGGCGCTGGCCCTGGGCCTGGCGGCGGCGGCGTGCGGCGACGCCGGGCGCGAGGCCGGGACCGAGACGGAGACGGTCGTCGCGGCCACCGAGGCCCCGGCCTTCGCCAGCCCGACCCTGCAGGCCGTCAAGCGGCGCGGCCGGCTGAACTGCGGCGTGCACGAGGGTCTGGTCGGGTTCGCCTATACCGACAATCGGGGCGAGTGGCGGGGCTTCGACGCCGACTTCTGCCGGGCCCTGGCGGCGGCGGTGCTGGGCGATCCAGGGGCCGTGCGGTTCGTGCCCCTGACCTCGAGCCAGCGTTTCGACGCCCTGCGCGGCGGCCGCATCGACGTGCTGTGGCGGGCCACCTCCTGGACCATGTCGCGGGAGATTTCGGAGGGCGTCCGCTTCGCCGGGGTCAACTACTACGACGGCCAGGGCTTTCTGGTGCGGCGCTCGCTGGACCTGGCCAGCGCCCAGGAGCTGAACGGCGCCCGCGTCTGCGTACAGCGCGAGACCACCTCCGAGCTGAACGCCGCCGACTTCTTCCGGGCGAGGAGCATCGACTACCGCCCGGTCGTGGTCGCCAACGAGGAGGCGGCGCGCACGGCCTACCAGCGCGAGGACTGCGACGCGTTCAGCGCCGACATCTCGGCCCTGGCGGCGGCGCGGACGCTGCTGCCGAACCCGGAGCAGCACGCCATCCTGCCGGACGTGATCTCCAAGGAGCCGCTCGGCCCGGCCGTGAAGCGCGGCGACGAGGCCTGGACATCGGTGGTGCGCTGGACCCTCAACGCGGTGGTGCTGGCCGAGGAGCTGGGGGTGACCGCCGCGAACGCCGACCGTCTGGCGGGGGAATCGCGCGATCCGCAGATTCGCCGGCTGCTGGGGGCCGAGGGCGACATCGGACCGGCCATGGGCCTGTCAAGAACATGGGCGAAGAACGCCATAGAAGCATCGGGGAATTATGGAGAAATATTCAATCGAAACCTCGGCCCGGATTCATCGCTCGACCTGGCGCGCGGCCTTAACGCACAATGGAACGCACGGCCGGGCGGGCTGATCTACGCCCTGCCGATCCGATAACGACATCGGCCGAGGCCGGGGGGAACGATGGAAACGACCAGACGCCGCGGGATTCCGCTCTATCTGTGGATGCTGCTGGGCTTCGCGGCCGGCCTCGGGGGCGGGCTGTACGTCAATCTGAACGGGCTGGAGGTCATTCCTTGGGTGATGGAGATCATCCAGGCGGTCGGGCAGATCTTCCTGCGCCTGCTGTTCATGCTGGTGCTGCCGCTGCTGTTTGCGGCGCTGGCGGTCGGCGTCGCCGAGATGGGGGATCTGAAGTCGCTGGGCCGGGTCGGCTACAAGACCCTGCTGTTCACCATCCTGGTCTCGGCCATCGCCGTCGGCATCGGCCTGGGCATGGTCAACTGGTTCCGGCCGGGGGACGGCGTCGATCCGATGCTGGCGCAGCAGCTGCTGGACCAGGGCCGCGAGGGCGCCTCGGCGATCGTCGGCAATGCGCCGAAGAGCATCGAGGCGGGGCAATTCTTCCTCGACATGATCCCGTCCAACGTCTTCGCCGCCGCGGCCGAGAACCAGATCCTGCCGGTCATGGTGTTCGCGCTGATCTTCGGCATCGGCATGGTGATGGCCAAGAGTCCCGCCACGGACAGGCTGCAGGAGACCCTGCAAGGCCTGTTCGAGGTGATGATGAAACTCATCAATTTGGTAATAAAGATGGCCCCGATCGCCATCGCCGCACTGATGTTCAATCTCGCGGCGGTGTTCGGCTGGGACCTGCTGGTCCGGCTGGGCGCCTATGCCGGCGTGGCCCTCGGGGCGATGGCGATCCACATGTTCGTGGTCTATCCGCTGCTGGTCTGGATCTTCGGCGGCATGAACCCGCTGAAATTCGCCAACGGGGTGCGCGAGCCGTTCGTGGTCGCCTTCTCGACCGCCTCGTCCAACGCCACCCTGCCGATCGCCATCAAGGCGGCCGAGGAGAAGCTGAAGCTGCCGAAGCGCATCTCGCGTTTCGTGCTGACCGTCGGGGCCACCGCCAACCAGAACGGCACGGCCCTGTTCGAGGGGGTGACGGTGCTGTTCCTGGCCCAGTTCTTCAACGTCGACCTGAACCTGCAGCAGCAGCTGGTGGTCATGCTGGTCTGCATCCTCGGCGGCATCGGCACGGCCGGCGTGCCGGCGGGGTCGCTGCCGGTCATCGCCCTGATCCTGACCATGGTCGGGGTGCCGGCCGAGGGCATCGGCCTGATCCTCGGCGTCGACCGCTTCCTCGACATGTGCCGCACCACGCTGAACGTCACCGGCGACCTGGTGGCGGCGACCGTGGTGTCGCGCGGCGAGAGCGACG
>NZ_CALMZS010000084.1 GCF_937870815.1 uncultured Brevundimonas sp. | reverse complement strand
GCTCCAGCCTTAGACTGGAGCCTGATTCACGGCATCGGCGGAATCGCGAAGCGAGTCCTCCTCAACCGATCAGGCTCCGGGTCAGGCCGCCCCCGTCAGTTCGTCGTCGGGATCTGTCCGGCGAAGGCCGGGCTGGGCGTCGCCTCGTTCAATCGATGGATCAGTTCCGGCAGCCGGCGCGCCCCGGTCTTGTCCTTCAGACGGCGCAGGTGGGTATAGGCGGTATTGATGCTGACGCCCTGCGCCCGGGCGTAGTCGACCGGCGACGTGCCCTGCATAAGCGCGACGGCGAGGTGGGATTCGGCGATGGTCAGGTTGAATGGCGGACGACGCAACTCGGCCCCGGATGTCCTGGTCAGCCTGGCCAGCGGATCGTGCACGAAGACGACTGCCGCCGCTTCCGGCGGCGTGTCGGACGGATCGGTGAACAGCGGCCTCACCGCCACGGTCAACCGCGGCGCGCCGGAGGGCCGCGCGGCCTGGAAGGCGACGGGTCCGTCCAGGCCGCGGCGGTCGCGGAGGGCCGAGACGGCGTCCAATGCGGCGCCGTATCGCCGGCGGGCTTCCAGGCCGGCGAAACGCAAGCCGCCGCCTCCCGCGCTGACGCCGTCCTGGCCCTCGGTCAGCGTCCTCAGCGCCGCATTGGCGTGGGTCACGGCGCCGTCGGCCCGCACCAGGGCCGCGCCGATGTCCAGCAGGTCCAGCGCCTCGGCCAGCGCCCGCGCCTGACCGCGCGACCGGCGCAGCTCCGCATTGGTCTTGAGCGCCAGGCCGACATGGCTGGCCAGCGCCTGGAACATCTCCAGATAGTCGCCGCCCGCCGATCCCCCGGCCGGATTGCGGCGCATGGTCAGCACCGCCTGGGTGCTGGGCGCCTCGTTCAGTATCCCCGCCGCGAAGCCGCTGAGATCGAGGTCGCCCAGATAGTCGCTGTAAAAAGGCTCACGCTCCTGCCCCGACCGATCCAGCAGGTGACCGGCCGGAAAGCGCCTGCGTCGGGCGCCGACCTCGTTCCGCCGCACATAGAGCTGTCCGGTGAAGAGTTGCAGGTATTCTTCCAGCAGGGTCGGATCGACGCCCCATTCGTGGAACGCCCGGTGACGTCGGGCGTCCAGGTCATAGACCTCCAGGGTCGCCGCGCACGACCCGGTGACCCGCGCCATTCGTTCGATCGCCGCTGGCCAGCGGTCCGCGTCAAGGCCTGCCGTGTGAACGGCCTCGATGGCCCCGAACAGCGCATCGACCCTCGCCATGTCGCCTCGCCCCGTCTCGCAATCGCGAAACAAATAGCACCTTGGGCGAACGGCGTCATCAGAACCGATGACGCGGGACGAACCGGAGTTCGCCTAGGCTGGGTTCTCTGGAGCTGGATGGGTATATGGGCGGTTCGTCAAGAATCCTTCTTCTGTGCGGCGTCGCATGCGCGGTGCTGGCGGGAACCGAGATGATCGCGGCGCGACCGGCCATGGCCCAGGAAGCGCCCGCAGCGGCCCAGAGCGCCGAGGCCTATCTGGCTGAGGCCCAGGCCGCCATGGACTCAATGCTGGCGAACGCCGAGGAATTCCGCGCCGAGGGCGATTGCGCGACGGTGCAGGCGATCCTCGAGACGATCCAGGCCCTGATCAAGAGCGAACGTGAGGCCCACCCGGAGTATCCCTCCAGCCTGTTCGACGCACTTCAGGCCCAGTTGGACGGCGCGGCGGCGCCCGAATGCCCCTGGAGTTTCGGCGAGCCTGCCGAGCCGGATATGGCGCTGACGCTCGGCGATCTGGGTCTCCAACTGGTGCTCGACAGCGAGGACTGGTGCGAATACGGCCCGGCCCAGCCCCAGGGCGAGACGCCCGGCGATGGCCCGGGCGGCGACCCGTCGCGGGGATCGTCGCCGTCGTCGCCGGGATCCACATCGCGCGGATCGCCGCCCGCGATGCCTGAACTGTCTGACTGGGACGATCTACAGCAGTGGATCGATGAGACGAACGCATGGCTCGAGCTTCAGCCCGACTCCGTCAGGAACGCGGTGTTCAGCGACTGGTGGGAAAGCGTGCGCGATCCCGTCGCGGATGCCGAGTTCGCGGCGGCGGTATCGGCATTGCGAGCCGCGAGCGACAATGCGCGCAACGACGACCCCGCCGACGCCCCCGAGGACGCCGGCGACCCCAACGACGCGCCGACCGTCACCCTGATCGTCAAGGCCACCGGCGCGGCCCAGACCGGGGTCGGCCAGGCGGCGACCGGCCGTCAGCAGGTCAAGCTGTTCGCCGACTCCGTCCAGAACGTGGCCCTGCCGTCCGAAGGCGGCGACCGGCCGCAGACGGACGCGGGCGCGGACCCGCTGGCCTGTACCACCGACGAGGAAGGCCAGTGCGAGATCGACTATGCGCTCGACAATTTCGACGCGCTCATCGCCGGGATGGACGAGGCCTTCGCCGATGCGTTCGTCGATGGGCTCAGCGATGCGATCGAGGCGATCGTCAACCCCTCGGAGGTGACCAGCTACACCCTCGAGGTCGCCGCCGGAACGCCGATCAGCGTGGTGCTCCAGCCCTATACGATCTCCACGCTGACGGTGGGCGACAGCACCTTCGTCACCCTGATGGCCCCGACCGGAGAGGTCGAGGCCGGGTGGATCCAGACCATGGCCGGCTATCAGGTCGGCGTCATCGGCATCGAGGTCAATATCTGCCGCGACAAACAGCCCGGCCCGCCGCCGCCCGATCCGCTGATGCAGGGCGCCGGTTCGTGG
>NZ_CALMZS010000083.1 GCF_937870815.1 uncultured Brevundimonas sp. | reverse complement strand
GCAGGGCCTGTTTGAACGCCGGGTCGCGCGCGACGCGCGCCTGCACCGTGTCCTTGAATGATCGGGTCAGGGCCATCAACGTCCGCCTTTCTTCCTCGCCTTGTAGTCCGCCCACCGCCTCCTAGGGCTTCGAAATGGCGCTACGGGCGCGGCGGCTTATAGTTGTCCGATTTCGGCGCCGTGAATTCCAGGAAGGGCTTGGGAATCGGTCCCCATTGATTAGTTATCGGGTCGCCCGGACGTAGGCCAAGCTCAAACGCCAGCCATCCCAGCACGGCGAGGTACGGAAGCCAGACCAGTCGCGTATCAAATGGCAGGTCTTGTCCAAAGAAGGTCGTAATGGAAAGCGCGGTCGCCATCGCAATGTACGGCCACAGTGCGAGCGACTTTCCGTCCCCGTCTCTGGCGCGTCGGGTCGAAACCTCGACCTGGGTGCGCAGCACGAAATACAGCACCGTAGCGCGAAGTACGCCAAGCGCGATGATGAGGTGCAAGGGTTCGCTTGTCAGCCCCTTCGCTGCGGACAGGACCATCGTCGCAAGCGCACGCTCGGCCCCATTGCCCAAAACAATGGCGCTGAAGAAGACGATCCACCACTCCTGCCGACCTGCTCTCTTGTTCATGCCTTCTCCCTTCGACCCGCTTCAAGCCCGCTCCGCCGCCTTGGCCGCGTCCCACAACCCGTCCATCTCGGCCAGATCGGACTGCTCCGGCGACCGCCCATCCTTGGCCAGTTCCGCCTCGATGAACCCGAACCGCCGGATGAATTTGGCATTGGCTCCGCGCAGGGCGTCCTCCGGCTCGACCCCCAGCTTCCGCGCCAGATTGGCGACCACGAACAGCAGGTCGCCGACCTCGTCGCGGGCCTTGTCCAGATCCCCGGCGGCGATCTCGACGCGCAGTTCGGCGACCTCCTCGTCCAGCTTGTCGAACACCTCGTCGGTCGAGGGCCAGTCGAAGCCGACGCGGGCGGCGCGTCTGGTCAGTTTGGCGGCGCGGGCGAGGGCGGGCAGGCCGACGGGGACGTCGTCCAGCACCCCGTGCTGCTGCCTGTCCTTGCGTTCGGCGGCCTTGATGTCCTCCCAGCGGGCCTTCTGGGCGGCGCCGTCCGGTTTGGCGGCCTCGTCCCCGAACACGTGCGGGTGGCGGCGCTCCAGCTTGTCGGCGATGGCCTCGGCGACGTCGTCGAAGGCGAACAGCCCCTGCTCCTCGGCCATGCGGGCGTGGAAGACGACCTGGAACAGCAGGTCGCCCAGTTCCGACTTGAGCTCGTCCCAGTCGCCGCGCTCGATGGCGTCGGCGACCTCATAGGCCTCCTCCAGGGTGTAGGGGGCGATGGTCTGGAAGGTCTGCTCCACGTCCCACGGACAGCCGCCGACCGGATCGCGCAGCCGGGCCATGATGGCGTTGAGGCGGTCGACGGGCCGGAGGAGGGAGTCGGTCATGATCCGGCCTGATGCGGCGCCGGCCCGCGCGCTTCAAGGGCGGCGCGGATTTCGGCGTGGCGCGCCTGGTCGAGCGGATAGCGGTGCAGGGCCAGGGCCGCGAGCAGCAGGCACAGGGCCGGCAGGCCGGCGAACATGATCTGCAGCCACATCAGGGCCGGGCCGGAATTCTCGCCGCCGAGCCCCGGATCGAAGCCGGCCATCCTCAGGCCGGCGAAGGTCAGGACCGAGACGGCGTAGCCCAGCTTGGAGGTGGCGGTCAGGATCGAAAACAGCAGGCCGGTGCGATCGGCCCCGTCGTCGAGCAGCACCTGGTCGCTGACGTCGGCCATCATGGCCCGCAGCAGCAGGTCGCCCGAGGCGAAGGCCAGACCGACCAGGGCGATCATGACCCCGGCCATCAGCAGATCGGCCCAGGGGGCGGGCGAACCGGTCAGGGCCTCCAGCCCCGCCTGGGCCGGAGCCACGAGAACCGGGGCGAGGAAGGCGGCGAGCATCAGCGTCACGGCGAAATAGACGCAGGCCCAGATCAGCGCCCGGTGCTTGCCCAGCCGCACCGCCAGCCAGCTCCAGGCCGGGGCGCCGAACAGGCCGAAGACGAAATAGACCAGCAGCAGGATCGAGGTCTCGGCGCGCTCGAAGCCGCGGGCGGCCTCGAAGAAGTAGAAGAACAGGGCCCCGACCACGCCGCGGGCGACGCCCAGGGCCAGGTCGGCGCCCAGCAGGCGCTGGATCACCGGCCGTTTGAACAGGGCCAGGTAGGCGAAGCGGCTTTCGGCCGAAGCGGGCGGGCCGGGCGGGGGCTCCGGCGTGAAGGCGAAGGTGACGGCGAGCGAGACGGGCAGGGCGACGATGATGAACCACCCCTGCCACTGCACCGCCCGGGCGTAGTCGCCCCAGCCCATGTTCTGCACCAGGACGGGGACCATCAGCACGGCCAGGACGCCGATGATGTTGGCGGTCTGCCACCAGCCGTAGATGCGCGACCGCTGGTCGTAGTCGGAGGACAGGGCCGCGGCCCAGCTGACCTGCGACAGCAGGCTGACCGAGAAGCCCAGCGACAGCACCACCAGCCACAGGGTCAGGTGGGCCGCGCCGGCGCCCGGCCGGGCCATGAACAGCATGCCGACCGCCAGCATCAGCACCGGCGCGGCCAGCCCCATCCACAGCCGGTAGCGGCCGAAGCGGCTGTTGGTCCGGTCGATGACCATGCCGAGGGCCGGGTCGACGACGATGTCGGCCATGCGGATGATCAGGAACACCACTCCGACCACGGCCAGGTCGACGCCGACATGGCTGGCGTAGAACTCGGGCAGGGTGACATAGACCGGCAGGCCGAGCGCAGCATAGGGCAGGCAGGCGGCCGAGAAGGCGGCGAGGACGCCGTTGCTGCGGCGCGGGGCGGGCCCTGCGGTCGAGGTTTGGGCGGCGTCGGTCATGCGGGCGTCCGGCGGGTCCGGCCCTGAGTCGACCGTGCCTTCACCATGCCGCCTTTGGGCGCCGTGCGCGAGCGTGGGGCGCGAGCCGTCGCGCGGACCCGCGCCCGGCGCGCGAAGGGCCTTGCCGCGGACCCAGGGCTGGGGTCACCATCGGGCCATGTCGAAGCGCGCCGTCCTGT
The DNA here is from genome assembly GCF_937870815.1 of uncultured Brevundimonas sp. GTDB lineage: Bacteria > Pseudomonadota > Alphaproteobacteria > Caulobacterales > Caulobacteraceae > Brevundimonas. The sequence continues at coordinate 64,859 of NZ_CALMZS010000083.1, read as the reverse complement.
CGATGCTGGCCGCCCTGCCGCTCCTGTCCGGGACGCCGTCGAGCGCCGCGGAGGCGCGCGCGCAGGCCGGACCGGGCGCGGCCGAGGCGTGCGATGCGGGGGCGGTCGAATGGGCGGCCCCGGCGCTGGCCAACGCCCTCTCCCACTTGTCGCTGCAGTGGGCCCCGTTCGGCGTGCCGGAATGGGGCTGGGAGACCTATCTGCCGCTGATCCAGAAGGAACTCGGGACCGGTTGCGCGCCGGGCTCGCCGCGCTTCGCCCGGGCGCTGGCGGAATTCCAGTACGGACACGGCCTGCCGGCCACGGGCTGGTTCGACGCGGCCACCTTCCAGGTCTTCCGCGGCCTGTGGCAGGAGCGGCGGCCGTTCATCATGGAGCGGGTCCGCGAACAGCCGTGCCCGGACCCGCCGCCGCTGTACCAGCTCGGCTATCTGGTCGCGTCCGAGGAGCACGCCGACCGGCTGACGCGGCTGTTGCGGCGCGACGTGCTGGCCGCCTACCGGCTGATGGTGGCGGCGGCGCGCGAGGAGGTTCCCGAGGTGGCGGCCGATCCGGAGCTGCTGCAGATCTTCTCCGGCTTCCGCGATCCCGAGGCCGACGCCGCCCGCTGCGCCGCCCAGGGCAATTGCGACGGCCTGCGCCGGGCGGCGTGCTCGCCCCACCGCACCGGCACGGCGGTCGACCTCTATGTGGGCCGGCTGGCCGACCTCGGCGTCGACGACACCTCGCCGGCCAGCCGGCTGCACATGAGCCGCACGGCGACCTACCGCTGGCTGGTGCGGAACGCCCACCGGTTCGGCTTCGTCCCCTATGTCTATGAGCCGTGGCACTGGGAGTGGGTCAGCCCCACCGGCGGCTATGCGCCGACCGGGGCCGCGCCGTGATCCGCCCGCTGACCCCCGCAGAAGCCTCCCTGGCCCGCGAGGCCTTCGGCGACGCCCTTCGCTGCGAAAGCGTACGGCTGCTGACGGCCCCGTGGCCGTTCAACCGCGCCTTCGTGCCCGGCCGCTGGTTCGGCCGGGAGTGGATCGTCTGGCCGCGCCGGACCCTGCCCGGGGACATTGCGGCGGCGCCGCTGAAGCTCCAGGCCATGCTGATCCACGAACTGACCCACGTCTGGCAGGCCCAGCAGGGCGTCAACCTGTTGACCGGCAAGATCAGGGCCGGGGACCGTCCCGCCGCCTATGCCTATCCGGTCGGGATGGACTGTCGCTGGGCCGGCCTGAACATCGAACAGCAGGCGATGGTCGTGGAGCACCGCTTCCGCCTGGTGAGGGGGGAGGGGGTCCCGGCGCCGCCGGAGTTCTACGACCGGGTCTGTCCCCTGGGGCCGCGGATCAAAACCTGATCCGGAGGGCTTGTCCGCTGGTCAGCGGACCCCATGTCCGCTACAGTTTCTGTTGCTGATAACAGCCGAGCCAACGGAGAGACCCATGCCCCGAATCCTCGTTCTCTATCATTCCACCTATGGTCACGTCGAGGCCATGGCCGAGGCCGTCGCCGAGGGCGCGCGCGGCGTCGACGGGGCCACCGCCGACATCAAGCGCGTGCCCGAACTGGTTCCGGAGGAGCTGGCGCGCCAGAGCGGCTACAAGCTGGACCAGGCGGCGCCGATCGCCGCGGTCGACGACCTGGCGGAGTATGACGCCGTCATCGTCGGGGCCGGCACCCGCTATGGCACGGCGGCCTCGCAGATGCGCAACTTCCTCGACCAGACCGGCGGCCTGTGGATGAAGGGGGCCCTGGTCGGCAAGGTCGGCTCGGCCTTCACCTCGACCGCGACCCAGCACGGCGGCCAGGAAACCACCCTGATCGGGCTGATCCAGACCCTGCTGCACCACGGCATGACCATCACCGGACTGCCCTACGCCTGGCAGGGTCAGATGACGATGGACGAGATCACCGGCGGCTCGCCCTATGGCGCGACCACCATCACCGGCGCCGACGGCTCGCGCAGGCCCAGCGCCAATGAGCTGGAGGGCGCGCGATGGCAGGGGCGCCATGTGGCCGAGACGGCGAAAAAGCTGTTCGGCTGATGCGGCAGCCGGCGATCTTCTTCGGCCACGGTTCGCCGATGAACGCGCTGGGCGGTCCCCATGCGGCCGCCTGGCGCGAGATCGGCCAGGCGGTCGGCAGGCCGGAAGCCGTGCTCATGGTGTCGGCGCACTGGGAGACCGACGGGCCCGCGGTCACGGCCCAGGCGAAGCCGGAAACCATCCACGATTTCGGCGGCTTCCCGGACGCCCTGTACGCGATCCGGTACCCGGCGCCCGGCTCGCCGGCGCTGGCGGCGCGGGTTTCGGACCTCACCGGCGCGGTCCCGACCGGGCAGTGGGGGCTGGATCACGGGACCTGGTCCGTGCTGGCCCATGCGTGGCCCGCCGCGGACGTGCCGGTCGTGCAGCTCTCGCTGGATCGCCGGCTGGACGCGCGCGGCCATTTCGAGCTCGCGCGCAGGCTGGCGCCGCTGCGGGACGAGGGTGTGGTCATCGCCGGCTCGGGCGACTTCGTCCACAATCTGCGCGCCTGGAAGCGGGCCGGCGGCGACGCCTATCCCTGGGCCACGGGTTTCAACGAGGCGGTCAAGGCGGCCTTGCTGCGCGGCGACGACGAGGCCCTGATCGACTGGGCCGGACTGGCCGAGGAGGCGCGGATGAGCGTGCCCACCGACGAACACTATCTGCCGCTGCTCTATGTCGCCGCCCAGCGGCTGCCGGGCGACGGCATCGGCTTCTTCAACGACGTCATCGAGGGCGGCTCGATCTCGATGACGGGGGTGCGGATCGGCTGATCAGGGGCGTTTGAGGACATTGTCCACGGCCCAGGCGCCCGGTCCGGCGAAGGCGAGGTAGAGGAAGACCCAGCAGTACAGCGCCGCCAGCTCGCCGCCGTTGACGAGCGGGAAGACGCCGCCGGGGACGAGGTGGAACTGGAAATAGGCCACCGCCATCATGCCCGACAGCAGAAAGGCGACCGGCCGGGTGAACAGGCCCAGCACGATCAAGGCCCCGCCGACCAGCTCCAGCACCCCGCCTATGCCCATCTGGCTGGCGATGTCGAACGGTCCCATGGCCGGGACCGGGAAGCCGAAGATCTTCTGGGCGCCGTGCTGCATGAACATCAGACCGGCGACGATGCGCAGGCCGGACAAGACCTTGGCCGCGTGGGCGTCGAGATTGGAGAACAGGGTCATCCGGGTCGAACCTTTCTGTCTTCGCTCCAGGGCGGAGCCGTCCGCTCGTATCGAAACCAAAGCTGTTGCAGTCTAGGGGGTTCGGGCGTTCACGCCGCCTTGTCGACCTCGACCATCTGCTGGATGGCGACATAGTCGGTCTTGCCGGTGCCGAGCACGGGCACCTCGCCGACGCGCATGATCTTCCTGGGCACGGCCAGTTCGGGCGCGCCGTGGCTGCGCGCCCACTCGGCCAGGCGGGCGACGTCGGCGTCCTTGCGGTCGGTGACCAGCACCAGCTTCTCGCCCTTGCGGCTGTCGGGAACGGAGACCACGGCGTGCCGGGCCTCGGGCCAGACGGCGCTGGCGAGGCCCTCGACGGCGGTCAGCGACACCATCTCGCCGCCGATCTTGGCGAACCGCTTGGCCCGGCCGAGGATGCAGACATAGCCTTCCTCGTCGATCGAGACGATGTCGCCCGTGTCGTGCCAGCCGTCCTTGAGCGGCTCGATTTCATCGGGATCGTCGGCCGACAGATAGCCCTTCATCACATTGGGGCCGCGCAGATACAGGCGGCCGCCCTGGTCGATGCCGTCGACCGGCTCGAGCCGCCAGTCCATGCCCGGCAGGATCTGGCCGACGGCGCCGGGACGGTTGCGGTCCGGATGGTTGACGGCCACGACCGGCGCCGCCTCGGTGGCCCCGTAGCCCTCCAGCAGCTTCAGGCCGCGGAAGCGGGTGTTGAACAGGTGGTGGGTCTCGTCGCGGACCTTTTCGGCCCCGGCCACGACGAACTGCAGGGTGCCGAAATCGTCGGGACCGGCGACCCGGGCGTACTGGTTGAGGAAGGTGTCGGTGGCGAACAGGATCGAGGCCTTCACCTGCGGCAGCAGCTCCACGATCTGTTTGGCGTGCAGCGGCGACGGATACTGGAACGCCTTCATGCCCTGGAGCAGCGGCAGCAGCACCCCGCCGGTCAGGCCGAAACAATGGAAGGTCGGCAGCGGATTGAACACCACCCATTCGGGCTTGAGCTCGATGTGCTGGGCCACCTGACGGCAGTTGGCGACCAGGTTCCACTGGCTGAGCACCACGCCCTTGGGCGCGCCGAAACTGCCCGAGGTGAACAGGATGACGCCCGGCGACGAGGGCTCCGTCTTCGCCCGGAACCGCCTGGGCATCAGCCCGGCCATCAGGCCATACAGCTTGTCGGGCAGGCCGATCGACTGGCGCACGTCGTCGAGCCAGACCACCTCGGCGACGGTCTCGATCTGGCCGACCAGCTCCTCCAGCCTGGCCTGTTCGATGAAGCGTCTCGCGGTCAGCACCTTGCCGACGCCGGCGGCCTCGATCGCCGCCTTCACATTGCGCTCGCCCGAGGTGAAGTTGAGCATCACCGGGACCCGGCCGTGGGCGTGCAGCCCGTAGAAGGTGACCACCACCCCCATGCTCGAGGGCAGCAGGACGCCGACCCGTTCGCCCGGCCGGGTCATGGCGGCGATCTTTCGGCCCAGCACGAAGGCCGCGCGGATCAGGCCGGTATAGGTCAGGGGCCTGCGGTCCTGGTCCTCCAGTATCTCCTTGTCGCCGTAGGTGTCGCGGGCCGCGATCAGGGCGTCGAAAATCGTCTCCTCGACGGCCGCGGGGTCCAGGGGCAGGCGCAAATACATCCTCCGTGACGCGTTGGCCGCGCCTTGTCCGAACGCGCAAACTAGAGCGGGGCTTCAGGGTTGAAAAGATGCGTCGCCCGGCGTGAACCCGGGCCGCGCCTTGCCTTCGCCGCGCGGAAGGACGACATAGCGGTTTCGCCACGCCGGAGCCCGCGACGCCTTGGTCACGCTGATCGACACCCTGACGAAGACGACGCCAAAGGACTCTGGCTCACTGCGTCACCCGGAAAAGCAGAACCGGCCCGAGACCGTCGTGTTGAAGAAGCCCGACTGGCTGCGCGTCAAGGCGCCGGGGTCCGGCCAGTACAACGCCACCCGGGCCATCGTGAAGGAAAAGGGCCTGCACACCGTCTGCGAGGAGGCGGCCTGCCCGAACATCGGCGAGTGCTGGAGCCAGAAGCACGCCACCCTGATGATCATGGGCGACACCTGCACCCGGGCCTGCGCCTTCTGCAACGTCAAGACCGGCCTGCCGCAGCCGCTGGACCCGGACGAGCCGGCCAAGGTCGGGCTGGCGGTCCGTGAGATGGGCCTGAACCATGTCGTCATCACCTCGGTCGATCGCGACGACCTGTCCGACGGCGGCGCGGCCCATTTCGCCGAGACGGTGCGCCAGATCCGGCTGCAGGCCCCCGGCACGACCATCGAGATCCTGACCCCCGACTTCCTGCGCAAGGACGGGGCGGCCGATCTGGTCATCGATTCCAGGCCCGACGTGTTCAACCACAACCTCGAGACCGTGCCGCGGCTGTATCTGAAGATCCGGCCGGGGGCCCGCTATTTCCACTCCCTGCGCCTGCTGCAGAGGGTCAAGGAGCGCGACCCGAACCAGTTCACCAAGTCCGGCGTCATGGTCGGCCTCGGCGAGACGCGGGAAGAGGTCATGCAGGTGATGGACGACATGCGCTCGGCCGGCGTCGACTTCATCACCATCGGCCAGTATCTGCAGCCGACCCGCAAACACGCCGCCATCGACCGCTTCGTCACCCCGGACGAGTTCAAGGCCTATGAGGCCATCGCCCGGGCCAAGGGCTTCCTGATGGTGTCGTCCTCGCCGCTGACCCGCAGCTCGCACCACGCCGGCGAGGATTTCGCGCGGCTGAAGGCGGCGCGCGAGGGGCAAAACAGGCGGTGAGGATTTCGGCCGCGTCTCCCGCCGTGGGAGAAATCACTCAGCTTGTCATCCCGGAAGGCGCGAAGCGGCTATCCGGGACGGCGAGGGCTTCACAACGCCATGCCCCCGGACAGGCCTTCAGGGCTGAACCGGGGGACAGCCGGAAACACCCTCCTCGGCTTCGGCTGTCCCTGACTGTCGCCCGGATGAACGCTGTCGCGCTCTCCGGGCGGATCGTACGGAAGCGAATACCCGTCCCGGATAGCCGCTTCGCGACTTCCGGGATGACAATAGGCCGTCGTCTTTCCAGTGCGAGGATGGCCTGATGGCCGTCCACCGTGTCACCAAAATCCTTCCGTACACGCCCGACCAGCTCGCCGCCCTGGTCGCCGATGTGCGCGCCTATCCGGAGTTCGTGCCGTGGGTCAGCGCGATGCGGGCCTGGGGCGAGCGGGAGGAGGCCCCGGGCGTGACCCTGGTCGACGCCGAGGCGGCGGTCGGCTTCTCCTTCCTCAGGGAGCGGTTCTCGACCTGGGTCCGCCATGACCGCAATGCGCCCAAGGTCGAGGTCGGCTTGATCCGAGGCCCGTTCAAACACCTCAAGAACCGCTGGGAGTTCTTCCCCCACCCGGACGGCACGCGGGTCGAGTTCTTCATCGACTTCGCCTTCAAGTCGCGACTGCTCGACGGTCTGCTGCACGCCAATTTCGATCGCGCGGTCGGCCGGCTGATGCATTGTTTCGAGGCCCGGGCGGCGCATCTCTACGGACCGAAGTCGTGAGCTTCGATTTCGACGCCGTCGTGGTCGGCGCCGGCGCGGTCGGCCTGGCCTGCGGCCGGGCGCTGGCCAAGCGGAGCCTGTCGGTGCTGGTGCTGGAGCAGGCGCCGCACATCGGCCAGGGCGTGTCGTCGCGCAACAGCGAGGTCATCCACGGCGGCCTCTACTATCCGACCGGCTCGCTGAAGGCGCGGCTGTGCGTCGAGGGGCGGCGGCGGCTCTACGCCTTCCTCGACAGCCGCAAGGTCGACTACCGGAAATGCGGCAAGCTGGTCGTGGCCACGGACGAGGCCGAGGTCGGCCGCATCGAGGCCGTGTTCGAACAGGCGGTCGTCAACGGGGTCGAGGGGCTGGCGCATCTGACCGGCGCCCAGGCGCGGGCGCTGGAGCCGGGACTGAACGCCCAGGCCGCCATCCTGTCGCCCGAGAGCGGGGTGTTTGACAGCCACGGCTATATGCTGGCGCTCGAGGGCGAGATCGAGGACGCGGGCGGCTCGGTCGTCGTCTCGACGCCGTTCGAGCGGGCCGAGCCGGCGGCGGGCGGCGGCTTCACCATCACCGCGGGCGGGCCAGATTCGGGGGAGGAGGGCGCGACCCTGATGACGCGGCTGCTGGTCACGGCGCCGGGCCTGGCCGCCCAGGACGTCGCCCGCCGCATCGACGGCTATCCGGCCGACCGCATTCCGGCTGGTCATTTCGGCAAGGGCGTCTATTTCCGCCTGGCCGGCAAGGCCCCGTTCGAGCGGCTGGTCTATCCGCCGCCGATCCCCGGCGCCCTGGGGACCCACTATCGCAAGGACCTGGGCGGCCAGGCCGTGTTCGGGCCCGATCTCTCATATGTCGAGACCGAGGACTATTCGGTCGATCCCGCGAAGGCGGCCGAGTTCGAACGCTATATCCGCCGCTTCTGGCCGGGGCTGCCGCCGGGGGCCCTGACCCCCGACTACGCCGGCATCCGCCCGAAGCTGCACGGGCCGGGGGAGCCGCAGCCGGACTTCCAGCTGCGCGGCCGCGACGACCACGGGATCGACGGGCTGATGGCCCTGTTCGGCATCGAAAGCCCCGGCCTGACCAGTTCGCCGGCGATCGGCGAGGCGGTGGCGGACGCGCTTCTGCGTGACTGAGATCGTCATCCGCGACGCGGTCGCCGCCGACATCCCGGCCCTGCACCGGCTGATCGAGAGCGCCTACCGCGGCGAGGCCTCGCGGGCCGGCTGGACCACGGAGGCCGACCTGCTGGCCGGCCAGCGCACCGACCCCGAGGACCTGGCGGGCATTCTGGCCGACCCGGCCCAGGCCATGCTCGCCGCCTGGCGGGACGGCGACCTGGCGGGCTGCGTCCTGATCGCCGACCGCGGCGCCGGAACCGGCTATTTCGGCATGCTGGCGGTCAGCCCGACCCTGCAGGGCGGCGGCCTGGGGCGGCGGCTGGTCGAGGCCGCGCAACAGGCCCTCGCGGCGCGATTCGGGGCCCGCCGGGTGCGCATCTCCGTCCTGCCGCAGCGGGACACGCTGATCGCCTGGTACCGGCGGCTCGGCTATGCGCCGACCGGCGAGACCCTGCCGTTTCCCTACGGCGATCCGCGATTCGGCCTGCCGCTCCGCGACGACCTGCAGTTCATCGTCCTGGAGCGCGCCCTGGCCTGACCGGGCCCCTGCGGAAGCGGGCGTCTCATATGTAGCGAACCCGGACACACACTTGAACTCCCGGTCCGGTTCAGGCATAAGCCCGCGCTCGCGTGGCGGCTCTTTCGGGGGCCGCCGCAGTTGTTTTCGCGCTTTCCCGGCGCCCGACCCTAGGAAGATTGAGACGGACATGGCCGTTCCGAAGCGCAAAGTATCGCCCTCGCGTCGCAACATGCGCCGCGCCCACGACGCCCTCGGCGCCAACGCCTATGTCGAGGACAAGGACACGGGCGAGCTGAAGCGCCCGCACCACATCGACCTGAAGACCGGCACCTACCGCGGCCGCCAGGTGCTGACGCCGAAGGAAGACTAGGTCTTTCGACGGATCGGGCCGTCAGGTCCGGCGAAGCCTTTCACGGCGCGCGATAGTCTCGCGCGCCGTTTTCGTGCGTTCTGTCCGGCGACCCCATGCTGGAGCCGTTCCATGAACCGCCTCGTCGCTTCCGCCGCCGTCCTGTCGCTGGGCGCCTGTGGCGCGCCGCCCGCCGAACCTGAAGCGCCGGCCCGGCCGCCGGAACCCGCTTCGGCGCCCACGCTGCCCGGGACGCCGGTCTCCGCCGCCAACAAGCTGACGGCCCAAGGCTATGGCCCCTTGCGCATCGGCATGACCCACGCCGAGGTCGAGGCGGCGCTTGGCCCGGACGCCAATCCGGAGGCCGTCGGCGGACCCGATTCCGCCTCATGCGACATGTTCCGCCCGGAGCGCGCGCCCGAAGGCCTGCTGGCCATGGTCGAGAACGGCGTTCTGACCAGCGTCTGGGTCCGCCGCAACGCCGCGGTCGAGACCGACCGTGCGCTCAACGTCGGCGACACCGCCGCCGAGGTGAAGCGGGTCTACGGCGCCGCGGCCGAGGTCATGTCCCACAAATACGCGGACGCGCCGTCCGAATACATCACCGTCTGGTCGACGACCGATCACCAGAGCGCCGCCGCGCGGGGCCTCAAATACGAGATCGGGCAGGACGGCCGCGTACAGTCGATCGCCGGCGGCGGGCCCAGCATCCAGTATGTCGAGGGCTGCGCCTGAGGTCTTGAGCGCGCGGTTGGCGATTCGGAGGGCGTTGGGCTAAACCCCGCCTTCCGATCCTCCTCCGTAGCCAGGGCCGTCCCATGACCGACATCGCCGACATCGCCGCCCGCATGATCCTCGACAGCCGCGGCAATCCGACGGTGGAGGTCGATGTGATCCTCGACGACGGCAGCTTCGGCCGCGCCGCCGTGCCCTCGGGGGCCTCGACCGGCGCCCACGAGGCGGTGGAGCTGCGCGACGGCGACAAGGACCTGTGGGGCGGCAAGGGCGTGGCCAGGGCGGTGGACGCCGTCAACGGCGAGATTTTCGACGCCCTCAGCGGCATGGACGCCGAGGACCAGCGCCGCATCGACGAGGCCCTGATCGGGCTCGACGGCACGGCCAACAAGAGCCGGCTGGGCGCCAACGCCATCCTCGGCGTCAGCCTGGCCTGCGCCAAGGCCAGCGCCATCTCCTCGGGCCTGCCGCTGTACCGCTACCTCGGCGGGGTCTCGGCCCGCATCCTGCCGACGCCGATGATGAACATCATCAACGGCGGGGCCCATGCCGACAATCCGATCGACATCCAGGAGTTCATGATCCTGCCGACCGGGGCGGACAGCTTCTCGGAGGCCCTGCGCATGGGTGCCGAAATCTTCCACGCCCTGAGGAAGCAGCTCAAGGACGCCGGCCACAACACCAATGTCGGCGACGAGGGCGGCTTCGCCCCCAACCTGGCCTCGGCCGAGGAGGCGCTGAGCTTCATCACCCGCGCGGGGCAGGCGGCCGGCTATCTGGCCGGCGAGGACTTCCACCTCGGACTCGACGTCGCCGCGACCGAATTCTTCAAGGACGGCAAATATGTCATGGCCGGGGAGGGCAGGACGCTCGAGGCCGGGGCCATGGTCGGCTACCTCGCCGACCTGTGCGAACGCTTCCCGATCGTCTCGATCGAGGACGGCTGCGCCGAGGACGATTTCGACGGCTGGAAACTGCTGACCGACCGGCTGGGCGACCGGGTCCAGATCGTCGGCGACGACCTGTTCGTCACCAACCCGGCCCGACTGGCCGCCGGCATCGGCGAGGGGCTGGCCAACTCGATCCTGATCAAGGTCAATCAGATCGGGACCTTGTCGGAGACTCTTGACGCCGTGGATATGGCTCACCGGGCCGGGTACACCGCGGTGATGAGTCACCGTTCGGGCGAGACCGAGGACTCGACCATCGCCGACCTCGCCGTGGCCACCAACTGCGGACAGATCAAGACCGGCTCCCTGGCCCGCTCGGACCGCACCGCCAAATACAACCAGCTGCTCCGCATCGAGGAGATGCTGGGCGACCAGGGGGCCTATTACGGCGACGGCATGCTGCTGAAATAGACCCGGCCCGGCCTCGCCCCGCCGGTTGCGCGCGGGTCGCGGGTCCTACGGTCAAGCTACGGTTCATTAGGCATTTTCGGTCAGGACTCCTTGATCACGAGTTCACGCTCAGAAGGAGCGTCCGTCAGTGCCCGAGCGGATGAAGCCGTATTTCCCGTCAGCCATGCTGCTGCTGCTGGTCGTCTATCTGGGCGTTCAGGCCCTGACCGGAGAGCGCGGCCTGCTGAGCGGCGGCGAACGCGACGCCATGCTGCTGCGCCGCGAGGCCCAGCTGGCCCGTATTCTCGAACAGCGCCGGGACCTCGAGATCCGCGTCCGCTACCTGCGCGCCGACAGTCTGTCGCGCGATCTGCTGGAGGAAAGGGCGCGGGCCGTGCTCGGCTTCGCCGACCCCCGCGACTACGTCATCCGGGTCTCCGTGCCGGTCCGGGAAGCCGCCGCCGCGCCGCCCGCGTGAACTTTCGTTACAGCGTCGCCGGCGCGCTTTGCGTTTCGGGAACGAAGGCTGCTAAAGCCCCTTTCCGTAACGACAAGAGGTCTCGGAACCGGGGCCCAGCCGGGAGATGACGGATGGCGAAAGCCCCCGCCGCCAAAGCTGATTCCAGCAAGGCGACCAAACCGCCCAACACGCCTCCCAGGAACGGGAATGGGGCCTCGAAGCAGGACCTGCTGCGCTTCTATCGCGAGATGGTGCTGATCCGCCGTTTCGAGGAGCGCGCCGGCCAGCTGTACGGCATGGGCCTGATCGGCGGCTTCTGCCATCTCTACATCGGCCAGGAGGCCGTGGCCGTGGGCGTGCAGGAGAGCGTGCGCCAGGGCCATGACAAGATCATCACCGGCTACCGCGACCATGGCCATATGCTGGCCGCCGGCATGGACCCGAAGGCGGTCATGGCCGAGCTGACCGGCCGCATCGGCGGCTCGTCCAAGGGCAAGGGCGGCTCGATGCACATGTTCGACACCGCCACCGGCTTCTACGGCGGCCACGGCATCGTCGGGGCCCAGGTCGCCCTGGGCACCGGACTGGCCTTCGCCGGCTGGTACCGCGGCGACGACTCGGTCAGCTTCATCTATTTCGGCGACGGGGCGGCCAACCAGGGCCAGGTCTATGAGAGTTTCAACATGGCCCAGCTGTGGAAGCTGCCGGCCATCTACATCATCGAGAACAACCAGTACGCCATGGGCACGAGCATCGAACGCTCGTCGTCGACGACCGACCTGAGTCAGCGCGGGGCCAGTTTCGGCATCCCCGGCGAGCAGGTCGACGGCATGGACGTGCTGGCCGTGCGCGACGCCGTGGCGCGGGCGGTCAGGCGGGCGAGGGAAGGGGGCGGCCCCTTCATCCTTGAGGTGAAGACCTACCGCTACCGCGGTCATTCCATGAGCGATCCGGCCAAATACCGCACCAAGGAGGAGGTCGACGAGGTCAAGAAGACCCGCGATCCGATCGACCACATCAAGATGCTGCTGGATCAGGCCGGCGCGACCGAGGACGAGCTCAAGGCCATCGACAACGAGGTCAAGGCCATCGTCGCCGAGGCCGTGCAGTTCGCCCAGGAAAGCCCGGAGCCGGATCCGTCCGAACTCTACACTGACGTCTACGTGGAGGCCTGAACCGTGACCGACATCCTGATGCCGGCGCTGTCGCCCACGATGGAAGAGGGGACGCTGACCAGATGGCACATCAAGGCGGGAGACGCGGTGGCGGCCGGCCAGGTGATCGCCGAGATCGAGACCGACAAGGCCACGATGGAGGTCGAGGCCGTCGACGAGGGCGAGGTGCTGGAGATTCTCGTGGCGGAGGGGTCGGAGGGCGTGAAGGTCAATACGCCGATCGCGCGGTTGGCGGGTGAGGACGGCGCGGCGAATTCGACGACCCGATCCGGGGACACCGGAGACAGCGCGAAGACGACTTCGGGGACTTCGGGGACGAAGGCCGCGGCCGAGGGCAAGACCGGCGATCCGGAGAAGGCGTCGACCCAGACGGCCGGGCCGAAGGTCGAGCTGAAGGACCCGGAGATCCCCGCCGGGGCCAAACTGGTCAAGACCACCATCCGCGACGCCCTGCGCGACGCCATGGCCGAGGAGATGCGCCGCGACGACAAGGTCTTCCTGATCGGCGAGGAGGTCGCCCAGTACCAGGGGGCCTACAAGGTCAGCCGCGAACTGCTGCAGGAGTTCGGCGACAGGCGCGTCGTCGACACCCCGATCACCGAGCACGGCTTCGCCGGCCTCGGCGTCGGGGCGGCCATGGCCGGGCTCAAGCCGATCGTCGAATTCATGACGTTCAACTTCGCCATGCAGGCCATCGACCACATCATCAATTCGGCGGCCAAGACGCTGTACATGTCGGGCGGCCAGATCACCGCCAGTGTGGTGTTCCGCGGCCCCAACGGCGCGGCCAGCCGGGTCGGCGCCCAGCACAGCCAGGACTATTCCGCCTGGTACGCCAACGTCCCCGGCCTCAAGGTCATCGCCCCCTATGACGCCGCCGACGCCAAGGGCCTGCTGAAGGCGGCGATCCGCGATCCCAACCCGGTCGTCTTCCTCGAACACGAGATGATGTACGGGCTGGAGTTCGACGTGCCCGAGGTCGAGGACTACGTCCTGCCGATCGGCAAGGCCAGGGTCCGCCGTGAGGGCACCGACGTGACCATCACCGCCCACAGCCGCATGGTCGGCTTCGCCCTGCAGGCTGCGGAGAGGCTGGCGGAGGAGGGGATCAGCTGCGAGGTCGTCGACCTGCGCACCCTGCGCCCGCTCGACCACGAAACCGTCGTCGAGAGCGTCAGGAAGACCAGCCGTCTGGTCTCCGCGGAAGAGGGCTGGGGCCCGATGGGCGTCGGCGCCGAGGTCGTGGCCCGGGTCATCGAACACGCCTTCGACTGGCTCGACGCGCCGCCGTTGCGGGTCCACCAGGAAGACGTGCCGCTGCCCTACGCCGCCAACCTCGAGGCCCTGTCGCTGCCCGGCGCCGACAAGATCATCAAGGCCGTCAAACAGGTGATGGCATGACCGACATCCTGATGCCGGCCCTGTCGCCCACCATGGAGGAGGGCGTGCTGGCCAAATGGCACGTCAAGGTCGGCGACACGGTCAAGGCCGGCGACGTCATCGCCGAGATCGAGACCGACAAGGCGACCATGGAGGTCGAGGCCGTCGACGAGGGCGAGATCACCGACATCCTCGTGGCCGAAGGCTCCGAGGGGGTGAAGGTCAACACCCCGATCGCGCGGCTCAAGGACGAGGGCGGCGCGACCGCTCCGGCTCCGAAGGCCGAGGCGCCCGAGCCCGAGACCGCCAAGGCTGGGCCGGCGAAAGCCGAACCCGCCAGGGCCGAAACGCCGAAGCCCGAGCCCGCCGGGGCCGGGGCTCCGAAAGCCGGGCCGGCGAAGGGCGACGGTGAACGAATCTTCGCCTCGCCCCTGGCCCGTCGCCTTGCCGCGCAGGCGGGTCTCGACCTGAAGTCCATCAAGGGCACTGGTCCGCACGGCCGCATCGTCAAACGCGACGTCGAGGGCGCCGGCAAGGGCGGCGCCCGGCCGTCGGCCGCGGCGTCGCTTGCCGGGGAACCGCGCAAGGTCCTGTCGCTGGCCCAGATGGGCATCCCCGACGGCAGCTACGACCTCGTCCCGCTGGACGGCATGCGCAAGGCCATCGCCCGGCGCCTGACCGACAGTTTCCGCGACGTGCCGCATTTCCCCCTGACCATCGACTGCGAGATCGACGGCCTGCTGGCCGCCCGCGCCAAGGTCAACGCCCTGCTCGAGAAGGACGGGATCAAGGTCTCGGTCAATGACTTCGTCATCAAGGCCGGCGCCATGGCTCTGAAGGCGGTGCCGGAGGCCAATGCCAGCTATTCGCCCGAGGGCCTGGCGATGCACCACAACGCCGACGTGGCCATGGCCGTGGCCATCGACGGCGGCCTGATCACCCCGATCATCCGCAAGGCCGAGACCAAGACCCTGTCGCAGATCGCCACGGAGTCGAAGGACCTCGCCAAACGGGCCCGCGACCGCAAGCTGAAGCCCGAGGAATTCCAGGGCGGCACCTTCAGCGTGTCCAACCTCGGCATGTTCGGCATCCAGTCCTTCGCCTCGATCATCAACGAGCCCCAGGGGGCGATCATGAGCGTCGGGGCCGGGGAGCCGCGCCCCGTGGTCAAGGACGGCCAGCTGGCCGTGGCCACGGTGATGACCGTCACCCTGACCTGCGATCATCGCGTCGTCGACGGCGTGATCGGCGCGAGATTCCTGCAGGTCTTCAAGGCGATGATCGAGGATCCCGTGACGATGCTGGCGTAAGGAAGAGACCGTGGCTGAATTCGACCTCATCGTCATCGGCTCGGGACCGGGCGGCTATGTGGCGGCGATCCGCGCCAGCCAGCTGGGCCTGAAGACGGCCATCGTCGAGCGCGAGGCGCTGGGCGGCATCTGCCTGAACTGGGGCTGTATCCCGACCAAGGCCCTGCTGAAGTCGGGCGAGAAATACGAGAGCCTGTCGCACCTGAAGGACTACGGCCTGTCGGCCGAAAAGGTCGGCTTCGACTTCGACGCCATCATCCAGCGCTCGCGCGGGGTGGCCGCCCAGATGAACAAGGGCGTCGCCTTCCTGATGAAGAAGCACAAGGTCGAGGTGATCGAGGGCTCGGCCAAGCTGGAGAGGGGCAGGGACGCGCCGAAGGTGGTCGTCGCCCTGAAGGCCGGCGGTTCGCGCACCATCGAGGCGAAGACGGTCATGCTGGCCGTCGGCGCCCGCGCCAAGGCTCTCCCGCAGATCGGCCTCGAGGCCGACGGCGACCGCATCTGGGCCTATCGCGAGGCCATGGCGCCGAAGAAGCTGCCGGCCTCGATCGTGGTCATCGGCTCGGGCGCCATCGGCATTGAATTCGGCAGCTTCTACAGAGCCCTGGGCGTGGAAGTTACGATCGTGGAAGCGGTCGACCGGATCATGCCGGTCGAGGATGAAGAGGTCTCCAAGGCCGCGCAAAAAGCGTTCGAGAAGCGCGGCATGAAATTCCGCACCGGCTGCAAGGTCACCCAGGTCTCGAAAGGCGGGAAGGGCGTCCAGGTCGCCCTCGAGGCCGGCGGCAAGGCCGAGACGCTGGAGGCCGAGGTGTGCATCTCGGCGGTCGGCATCACCGCCAACACCGACGGCATCGGCCTGGAGGGGCTGGGCGTGGCCATGGACCGCGGCCACATCACCATCGACGGCCACTGCCGGACCAATCTGCCTGGTCTTTATGCCATCGGCGACTGCGCCGGCGCGCCCTGGCTGGCGCACAAGGCCTCGCACGAGGGCATCCACGCCGCCGAACACATCGCCGGCTACAAGACCCCCAACATCCATTCGCCGATCGCCGGCTGCACCTACGCCCAGCCGCAGGTGGCCTCGGTCGGGATCACCGAGCAGGGGGCCCGCGAGGCCAAACGCGAGGTCAGGGTCGGCCGCTTCCCGTTCCGGGTCAACGGCAAGGCCGTGGCCGCCGGCGAGATCGAGGGCTTCGTCAAGACCATCTTCGACGCCAGGACCGGGGCGCTGATCGGCGCCCATATGATCGGGGCCGAGGTCACCGAGATGATCCAGGGCTATGTCACCGCCATCGCCATGGAGGCGACGGAGGAGGAGATGCACGGCATCGTCTATCCGCACCCCACCATGTCCGAGGCCATGCACGAGGCCTCGCTGGACGCCTATCAGCGGGTGCTTCACCTCTGAGGGCGGGCCGCGGCCGACCTCAGCGCTTCTTGCCGAGTTCGGCGGCGATGTCCCTGACCATGCGGCCGGCCTTGCGGTGGGCGGCGACGATCTGGTCGCGGGTCACGCCCCAGCGCTTCATCCAGTATTCGACCGCCTGACGCTCTGACAGGTCGAGCCGGTCCTTGTCGATGAAGCCGCGCTTGTCCTTCAGGCCCGCCATGGTCGCTCCTATGCCCCGGAAGGGTAGCTGAACAGGCCGCCGTCGGCGAGAGGCTCCATGTCAGTATCGCGCCTAAGAGATATTATGCGCAATTAAAACCAGGGCAAGGCTCCGAAAGGTCTTTAGCGTATGGTCGATCTTCTTGTGACAAGACCCTAATATTACATACCTTGTCCCCGTAGGCGCCGACGCAGACGCCGCCGACCGCGTCCGGCTTCACAGTCCCGTCGCCTTCGGGCATTAACCGGTTAACGGCGTTACGGGAGGATGTCATGGGTTGGCTGTTCGGGCGTGGAAAGGCCAGGTCGGGTCCCCGGGAGATCGCGCCGACGCCGGAGCCGGAGCCGCCGGAGCCGCCAACGCCGGACCCGGCGCCGGAGCCGGACCTGACGGCGGAGCCCGCGGCCGAGGACGGCGGCCTCGTGGCGCCCCGGCCTTCGCCCGACGAGGCCCTGGCCATGTTGCGCGAGGGCAACGCCGCCTTCCTGCGCGGCGAGAGCAACCTGGGTCACGTGAAGGCCGACGATCTCGACCGCCTGCAAGGCGGCCAGCACCCGATCGCCACCATTGTCGGATGCGCCGACAGCCGGACCCCGCCGACCATCCTGTTCAACCAGGGTTTCGGCCGCCTGTTCAGCATCCGGGTGGCGGGCAATACGGTGGACCGGCGCGGCCTCGCCTCGATCGTCTATGCGGTCAAACACCTGCAGTGCCCGCTGGTGGTGGTGATGGGCCACACCGGCTGCGGCGCCGTGGCCGCCGCCGAGGCCATCGTCGACGGCAAGGCGACGCTCGATCCGTCGCTGGAGGAGATGATCGTGCCGATCATCCCCGCCGTGCTGGACGCCCGCCGCTCGGACGCCGCCGACATGGCCGTGCGCGCCGTCGAGGAGAACGCCCGCCGCGTCGCCGAAAAGCTGGCGGTGGCCGACGCCTCGCTGGCCGACGCGATCGCCGCCGGTGACCTGAAGGTGCTGGCCGCCGTCAAGCTCATGCACTCCGGAGAGGTGAGATTCCTCGGCGACGCCCGGCCCGCGGCGCCGGCGGCCGCGGCGGAACCCGCGCTGGAGCCGGCCTGAGCCGCTCAGGCGGTCCGGGCCGGTTTCCGCAGCCGGGCCGCGAGGCTGGAGGTGTCCCATCGGGATCCGCCCATCGCCTGGACCTCGGAATAGAACTGGTCGACCAGGGCGGTCAGCGCCAGATGGGCGCCGTTGGCGCGGGCCTCGTCCAGCACCAGCCCGAGGTCCTTGCGCATCCAGTCGACCGCGAAGCCGAAGTCGAACTGACCGGCCGCGGCGGTCTTCCAGCGATTGTCCATCTGCCAGGACTGGGCGGCGCCCTTGGAGATCGCCTCATAGACGGCCCCGGTGTCCAGCCCCGCCGCCTGGGCGAAATGGATCGCCTCGGCGAGACCCTGGACGACGCCGGCGATGGCGATCTGGTTGACCATCTTGGTCAACTGCCCCGAGCCGGCCGGGCCCATGTGTTTCACCGCCTTCGCATAGTGGGTGAGGACCGGTTCGACCCGCGCCAGCGCGGCGGCGTCGCCGCCGGCCATGACGCTGAGCTGGCCGTTCTCGGCCCCGGCCTGGCCGCCGGAGACCGGCGCATCAATGAAGAAGGCCCCCTGCCCCGAGGCCAGCTCCGCCATTTCGCGCGCCACCTTCGCCGAGGCGGTGGTGTGGTCGACAAGGACGGCCCCCTCCCCCAACGCCGGCAGGGCGGCCGCCACCGCCTCGCGCACGTCGTCGTCGTCGCCGACGCACAGGATGAACAGCTCGGCGCCGGTCCCGGCCTCTCCTGCGGTGGCGGCGAAGCGGCCGCCGGTCGCCTCGGCCCAGGCCCGCGCCTTGCCCGGCGACCGGTTGAAGCCGGCGACGTCATGGCCGGCCTCGACAAGGTGGCGCGCCATCGGCCCGCCCATGACGCCCAGGCCCGCAAAGCCGATCTTCATGCCCGTCGTCCCCTCAGTTGTCCGGTTCGATGGCGGCGCCGTAGCGGCCGCGGTAATAGGTCAGGGCGTCGCCGGGGCGGGTTTCGAACCGCTGGACCTCGCCGACGATGGTCAGGTGATCGCCCATGACGATGCGGTCGCCGGCGAGGCAGTCCAGCCGGGTCAGGGCGTTCTTGAGCCGGGGCGGCTCGGGGCTGGAGCTGTCGAATTCATCCGACGACAGCCGGCAGACGCCCCAGGCGAATCGATCCGACATGTCGCGGTCCTCGACCGGCAGCATATGGACGGCGAACCGGTCGGCGCGGGCGAAGGCGTCATGGCGCCAGGAGGTGCGGTCGAGGCACCAGAGGATCAGCGGCGGCCTCAGCGACACCGAGGTGAAGGAATTGACCGTGATGCCGAACGGCCCCTCATCGGTGTGGGCCGTGACGACGCAGACGCCGGTGGCGAAACCGCCGAGAGCCTGCCGGTAGGCCGCGATATCGAACTCGTCCGGGGTGTCGGGGGTCACCCGGAACGACTAGGCGAGGCCCGCCCCCCCGGCAAGGCCGGATTTCGCCGCCGGCCGACGTGGTGAGCGCGTATCGCAAACGACTTCTTAACGCCGAACCGGGACTGTGGCGCCAACGGGTTGGGAGTGCGAGTCTTGCGATGTCGGTGAGTGATCGGCCGATCCTGATCAAGAAGGTCAAGAAGGTCGCCGGCCATGCGCACCATGGCGGCGCCTGGAAGGTGGCCTATGCGGACTTCGTGACCGCGATGATGGCCTTCTTCCTGCTGATGTGGCTGATCAACACCACCGACCCGGAACAGAAGCGCGGCATCGCCGAATATTTCGCCCCGGCCAGCGTCTCGGCGACGACCTCCGGCTCGGGCGGCATCCTCGGCGGCACCTCTCTGGGCGACGACGGGGCCAAGGGCTCGGGCTCGCAGTCGCTGATCAGCCAGCTGGCCCCCGAGGCGCCGCCGGACGCGCCGCGCGAGGCCGGTCAGAGCCCGAACCTCGCGGCGGCCAGCGAAGCGGCGCTGCGCGACGAGATCGCCCGGCGCGAGGCGGCGGAATTCTCGTCGGCGGCCGAGTCGCTGCGCCAGGCCATGCAGTCGATGCCGGAACTGGCGGAACTGTCCAAACAGCTGATCATCGACCAGACCCCCGAGGGGCTCCGCATCCAGCTCGTCGACCAGGAGGGGCGGTCGATGTTCGAGACCAATTCGGCCCGGCCGAACCCCCGGGCCCAGCTGCTGCTGAGGGCCATCTCGCGCGTCATCAACCAGCTGCCCAACCGCATATCCGTCACCGGGCACACCTCGGCGGCGGCCGGTTCGAACCGGGCCAGCGGCCCCAACGACTGGACCCTGTCCTCGGCCCGGGCCAACGCCTCGCGGCTGATCCTTCAGACCGCCGGGGTCGACCCCGACCGGGTCTACCAGGTGTCGGGCAAGGCCGGGTCGGACCCGCTCTATCCGGACGATCCCACCCTGGCCGGCAACCGCCGCATCGCCATCGTCCTGTTGCGCGAGGCGCCGGTGCTGCCGACGGACACCAGCCTGTGACAGCCGGCCCGTCGCTCTGGCGTCGGGCGAAGGGCCTTGCGGCGCAGGCCGGCGCGAGGCCAAATCGGCGCATGCACAAGCGGGCGCCAAACTGTCGTCGGAATTGGGTGGGGAGCTGTCGCCCGTGACCCGGCTCGTACCCCAGCGCCAGTTGCGCTTCTACATGACCTCGGTGGCCCCCTGCCCCTACCTGCCGGGCCGGACCGAGCGGAAGGTGTTCGCCAACCTGCCGTTCAGCGAAGGCGCCCATGTCAACGACGAACTGACCCAGGCCGGCTTCCGGCGCAGCCAGAACATCGCCTACCGGCCCGCCTGCGAGGGCTGCGACGCCTGCGTCTCGGTGCGGCTGCCGGTGGCGGCGTTCCGCTTCTCGCGGTCCGAGCGCAGGGTGCTGAAGCGCAACGCCGACCTGACCCGCGACCTGGTCGAGGCCGAGGCCACCGTGGAGCAGTTCGACCTGCTGCGCCGCTATCTGCACGGGCGCCATCCGGGCGGCGGCATGAGCAGCATGGGCTGGCTCGACTATGTGGCCATGGTCGAGGACACGGCGGTGCGGACCCATCTGATCGAATACCGGCGCCCCTCCGACGACGGCGGGCCCGGCGACCTGGTCGGCGTCTGCCTGACCGACCTGCTCTCGGACGGGCTGTCGATGGTCTACAGCTTCTTCGACCCGGCGATGGAGGCCCGCAGCCTGGGCCGTTTCGCCATCCTCGACCATGTGCGGCAGGCGGCGACGGTCGGGCTGCCGTTCGTCTATCTGGGCTACTGGGTGCGGGGCTCGCGCAAGATGGACTACAAGGCCGACTTCCGGCCGCTCGAGCGCCTGACCCGGCTGGGCTGGGAGCGGCTGGCCTAGCCCGCCGCCGGAACCGAGGCGCCGTAGGCCGAGGGGGCCCCGCCCGCCCATGGCCCCGGGTCGCGCCCTCCCCCGAATTTCACCAGGGCGTCGACGCGTTTCTGGATCGGCGGATGGCTGGCGAACAGGCCCTCGAGGCCGACGCCGTCGGGCTGGTTGTCGAGAAACAGCTGCTGGACCTCGTCCGGCCCCTTGATCGAGGAGCGTCCCTCGATCTTGCGCAGGGCCGAGATCATCGCGTCGGGATTCCTGGTCAGCTCCACCGCCCCGGCGTCGGCGACGAACTCGCGGGTGCGCGACAGCATCATGCGGATGACGAAGGCGAGCACGAAGCCGATCACCGCAAAGGCCAGGCCGATCAGGATCAGCGGCCCGGCGTTCTTGTTGTCGCGCCGGCCGCCGCGCGAATAGACCAGGCCGCGGAAGACCAGCTCGGCGATGACGCTGATGATGCCGGCGAAGATCGAGGCGATCACCATGGTCCGCACATCCTTGTTGATGACGTGGGTCAGTTCGTGGGCCAGCACCGCCTCGAGCTCGTCGCGGGTCAGGGCGTTGACCAGGCCGCGGGTGACGGTGACGCTGTACTGGCCCTCGTGCAGGCCGGTGGCGAAGGCGTTGAGGCTGTCGGTCTCGATCATGCGCAGCGTCGGGGTGCGCAGCCCGCGCGAGATGGCGAGGTTCTCCAGCAGGTTGTAGAGTTCCGGCTCGGTGCGCCGCTCGACCTTGCGGGCGCCGGTGAAGGCGTCGATCATCGCCTGGTTGCCGAACCAGGCGATGGTGAACCAGAGGGCGGAGATGATCAGGGCCGTCGGCACGGTCCAGCCCAGCCACGAGGCGGCCAGGGCCATGTCGTCGCCCAGGCCGCGGCCCGTTCCGGGCAGGAAGCCGAAGCCCATCAGGATCAGCTGCGCGCCATAGAGGATGAGGACCACCAGCACGGGAAAGCCGGCGAGCAGCAGGATCGACCGCGTGTTGTTCGCCCAGATGTGGGTCTGGAGCCCGACCGCGCGCATGGATCAGGCCCGGAAATTCACCGTCGGCGGCGCGGCGCTCATCGCCGCCCGGTCAGCCTCGCCGAGGTCGAAGAAGGGCTTGTCCCGGCCGAAGCCGACCATGGCGGCGAACAGCACGGTCGGAAACTGGCGGCGCACGGCGTTGAACTCGCTGACGGCGTTGTTGAAGAAGCGGCGGGCGGCGGCGAGCTTGTTCTCGATGTCCGACAGCTCGGACTGGAGCTGCTGGAAATTGGTGTTGGCCTTGAGGTCCGGATAGGCCTCGGCGACGGCGAACAGCCGGCCCAGCGAGGCGGTCAGCATGTTCTCGGCCTGGACCTTGTCATTGACCGAGGCGGCCCCGGCGGCGGCGGCGCGGGCGGCGGTGACGGCGTCGAGCGTGCCGCGCTCGTGCGTGGCGTAGCCCTTCACCGTCTCGACCAGATTGGGGATCAGATCCTGGCGCTGTTTCAGCTGGACGTCGATGTCGGCGAACGACTGGTCGGCGCGCTGGTCCAGCGCGACCAGCCGGTTGTAGGCCCCGACGACGACGAACAGCACCACGGCGACGATGACGGCGATGACGATCAGGGTGGTCAGCATGGCGGTCTCCAGTCCCGGCCGAGGGCCGGCCGTCCGTGATTATCGGGCGCCGTCGCGACACCCGATAGTGAAATCGGCGTCACCTGAATTTGCGCAGCCCCCGCGGCCCCTGCCGTCCGGCCCCGGCGCGCTTGCCGAGCCAGTCCTTCCAGTCGGGCCAGTTGCGCCGCCGGCCGCCGCCGTCGACCCATTCGGGGCCGCGGGCGCCGTCGAACACGGTCACGTCGGCCAGGCCGCCCTGTCTGTAGGACTGCAGCCTGACCCCCTTGCCGCGCGCCATCTCGGGCAGGTCGGCGAGCGGGAAGATCAGGGCCTTGAGGTTGTCGCCGATCGTGGCGACATGGTCGCCGGCGACGCGGATGGCGGCGCGCATCTCGCCGTTCAGCACCTGTTTGCCGCCGCGCTTCTGGGCCAGCAGCCCGTCCTCGGGGGCGATGAAGCCATAGCCGGCCTTGGACGCCACCAGCAGCCGGCCGCCCGGCTGATGGGCCAGCAGGTTGACGATCCCGGCCCCCTCGTCGAGCCCGATCATCAGCCGCACGGGCTCGCCGTGGCCGCGTCCGGAGGCCAGCCTGTCGGCGCCGATGGTGAAGATGCGGCCGTCCGAGGCCGCCAGCAGCAGCTTGTCGGTGGTGAAGGCGGGCACGAGGAAGGCGAGGCTGTCGCCCTCCTTGAACTTCAGTTCCGACGGGTCGTCGACCTTGCCCCTGGCGGCGCGGATCCAGCCCCGCCCGGACAGGATCACCGTGATCGCCTCGCGCGGGATGAAGGCCTCGGCCGGGGCCAGCGCCGAACTGTCCACCGCCTCGGAGATGGTGGTGCGGCGGGGCGAGACCAGCGCCTTGCGGACCGCCTCGAGGTCCTTGCCGATCTGCCTCCACTGTTTCGCCGGCGACGACGACAGCGATTTCAGAGTTTCAAGTTCATTCGACAATGCCTTGTATTCGTTCTCGATCGTCATCTCCTCGATCCGCGCCAGCTGGCGCAGGCGGGTGTCGAGGATGAAGTCGGCCTGGGCCTCGGTCAGGCCGAAGCGGGCGATCAGCACCGCCTTGGGCTGTTCCTCCTCGCGGACGATGCGGATCACCTCGTCAAGGTTGAGGAAGACGATCCTCAAGCCCTCCAGCAGGTGGAGCCGCTTCTCGACCCGGTCGATGCGCCAGCCGGCCCGGCGCACCAGCACCTCGCGGCGGTGATCGAGGAAGGCCTGCAGGCAGGCCTTCAGCCCCATCACCCGCGGCGTGCCCGCGGCGTCCAGCACGTTCATATTGACCGGGAAGCGGACCTCGAGATCGGAGAGCTTGAACAGGCTCTCCATCAGCACCCCGGGCTCGATGGCGCGGGATTTCGGCTCCAGCACCAGGCGGATGTCCTCGGCCGACTCGTCGCGCACGTCGCCCAGCAGCGGGGCCTTCCTGGTCTCGATCAGGTCGGCGAGGTCGGCGATCAGCTTCGACTTCTGCACCTGGTAGGGCATTTCGGTGACGACGATGCGCCAGACGCCGCGGCCGAGCTCCTCGGTCTCCCAGCGGGCGCGCAGCCGCACCCCGCCCCGGCCGGTCTCATAGGCCTCGAGGATGGCGGCGTGGCCCTCGACCGCCACCCCGCCGGTCGGGAAGTCCGGGCCCGGCACGATCCGGGCCAGGTCCTCCATGCTCGCCTCGGGCCGTTCGAGCAGCAGGCCGCAGGCGTCGATCAGTTCGCCGACATTGTGCGGCGGGATCGAGGTGGCCATGCCGACGGCGATGCCCGACGAGCCGTTGGCCAGCAGATTGGGGAAGCCGGCGGGCAGGACGACCGGCTCCTCGTCCTGGTCGTCATAGGTGGGCCGGAAGTCCACCGGGTCCTGGTCGATGCCCTCCATCAGCAGGACCGCGGCGGGCGTCAGCTTGCACTCGGTGTAGCGCATGGCCGCGGCGTTATCGCCGTCGATATTGCCGAAATTGCCCTGGCCGTCGACCAGCGGATAGCGCTGCGAGAAGTCCTGCGCCAACCGCACCAGGGCGTCATAGATCGAGGCGTCGCCGTGCGGGTGATAGCCGCCCATGACCTCGCCGACGACCTTGGCGCATTTGCGCGCCGCCGCCTGCGGGTTCAGCCGCATCTGGTGCATGGCGTACATGATGCGCCGGTGCACCGGCTTGAAGCCGTCGCGCACGTCCGGCAGGGCCCGGTTGGTGATGGTCGACAGGGCGTAGGCGAGATAGCGCCGCGACAGCGCCTCGCTCATCGGCTCGTCGATTATGCGTCCGCCCTCGGGCGGCGGGGTGTGAACGGTCATGGGGGTGTGAATCGGGCGAATCGATCTGCCAGTCCAGCCCTTCGACCGCCCCGCAGTGGACGGATCAGACCGTCAGATCGCCGACCCGGATCGCCTGCTGCAGCCGGACCGCGCCGTTGACGTCGCGAATCTCGGCCAGGACCGTCGGACTCCCGTCGCCCCAGCCGAGCGTCAGCAGGCCGAAATTCTGCTCCCGGTAGACCTCGCCGACCCGCAGCGCATTGGGCGGCGTCACCGGCCAGACCTCGGTCAGGCCCGAAGAGGTGATGTCCCACAGCGGATAGGGGGTATTGACGTCCAGCCGCGAGATTTCGCCGTAGTGGGTGTCGCCCGACAGGCAGATCAGGCCGTTGGCCCGGTTGTCGCGGATGGCGGCGATCAGGCGCTGGTGATCGTGGGCGAAATTGATCCACCCCTCCCAGCCGGCGAAATCGGCCACCACCTGCAGGCTGGAGCCGAGCACCCTGACGTCGGCCGGAACCGACAGCTGTTCCTCCAGCCAGCGCCACTGCACCTCGCCCAGCTGGGTGGCCGTGGTCTCGGGGTTCCTCATATAGGGGCCGGGGGTCGGCTCGCCGGCCTCGGCCCGCTTCTCGATCCAGGCCTCATAGTCCTGACCGCCCAGTTCCAGCGGCACCAGCGGCGTGCGGTTCCAGCGCAGGTCGGGCAGGATGATCTGCACCCGCCGCCCGGCCGGGCCGAACACATGGGCGGTGTAGATGCCGTCGCGGGTCCGGCGCGGACTGTCGGCGGGCTCGCCGAAGAAGTCGAGGAACTGGCGGCGGCTCTCCTCCTTCATCGGATAGTCGACGCCGGCGTCGTCCTCGCCGAAATCGTGGTCGTCCCAGATGGCCAGGATCGGCACGGTCGCCTTCAGCCGCTGGAAACCGGGCTGGGCCGCCAGCTCGGCGTATTTGCGGCGCATCACCGCCGGGTTGCGGGTGTCCAGATAGACGTTGTCGCCGAGGAAGATGAACAGGTCCGGCCGGGCGGCCAGCACCGCGTCCCAGATCGGCTGCGGCTTGTCGCTGCGGGCGCAGGAGCCGAAGGCGATGCGGGTCAGGGCGCGCTCCGACAGCGGATGCGGGTCGGACCGGGCCGCCCGGGCCGCGCCCGCGACCAGGCCGGCCGTCGCGGTTCCGGCCACGAGGCCGCGTCTGGAAATTCCGGTCATCGGAGGCTCCTTGGGGGTGAAACACCAGAACGGGGCGTCCGCGACCGGACGCCCCGTCCCGGGCAGGCGGACTAGAAGTGACGGCGCAGGGTGACGAAGGCCTGACGCGGGGCGCCGGGCAGGAAGGTCTGGCGTCCGGCGGTGTTCTGGAAACCGCCCGAGCCCACGGTCGAGATATGGTCCTCGTCGGTCAGATTGGTGACGTTCAGCTGGATCTCCGTGCCGTTCATCCAGCCTGACGCCTCGTCGAAACGATAGCCCGCCGTCAGCTCCGCCACGGTGTAGCCGTCGACGCTCTCGTCGTTCAGATAGCTGGAGAACCGCTCGCCGGTATAGGCGGCGGCCAGGGTGGCGAACAGCGAGCCGTCGTCATAGGCCAGTTCCGCCCGGAACAGGGTCTGCGGGACATTGATCACGCTCTTGCCGCCCGTGGCGGCGACGAGGGCGCCGGCGCCGTCGCGAACGTCGTCCTCATAGGTCGAGTCATTGTAGCTGTAGGAGGCGAAGGCCGACCAGGCGGGCGTGAAGGTCCAGAGCGCGGCGGCCTCGAAGCCCTGGCTCTTGACCGAGCCGACGTTCTGGATGCCGCTGCCGAGGCCGAGGATCGAGGCGCCGAGGGCGACGCCGAGCAGACGGTTCTCGAACAGCACGTCATAGGCCGCGACCGAACCCTGGAGCTGGTCGAAACGGAAACGCCAGCCCAGTTCGTAGGTTCTGGAGGTTTCCGGCTCCAGATCGTCCCTCAGCGCCGCGAAGCCCGCCGCCGACGCCGAGAAGGGGCCCTGGAAGTTGGACGATGAGAAGGCCCGCAGGTTTTCGGTGTAGGAGCCGAAGACCTGATGGTCGGGGTTGATGTCGAAGGCGAAGCCGACCTGGGGCAGGAAGCTGTCGTCGGCCTCGATCGTGCCGGTCTTGTATTCGCCGGAGATCGTGTCGACGGCGTTCTCGACCTTCAGCGCCTTGAACCCGGCGTTGACGGTCAGGGCTTCGGTGACCGACCAGGTGTCCTGGATGTAGAGGTGGCGGGTCTGGGTGTCGTATTCATAGGCCCACTGGGTGAAGAAGGGATTGTCCTGGAACGCCCGCGAATCGCGGTTGTGGGCCGGCCGCGCCAGGCCGTAGAAGCGCCGCGCCAGGACGAAGTCGTTGTCCTCCAGCCAGAAGCCCCCCTCCACGACATGGGCGCCGATCTCCAGCGTGGCCGAGGCGATGACGCCGCGGCGATCGATGTCGTATTCGCTCGAGCGGATCGAGATCGGGCTGGGATCGGCGATGGCCGTTCCGCTCGCGTCCGGCGCGCCGGCCGGCGTGGGGACATAGGGGGTCCACCACAGGCCGTGGCCCTCGTTCTTGTGGCCATAGCCGGTCACCGAAATCCTGAACATGTCCGTGATCGGATAGTTCAGCGTCAGGGCGCCGAGGGTGTCGTCGCGCAGGCCCGAGGCGTTGAAATAGGCGTCGTCGACGCACTGCGCCCCGCCGGGATAGCTGTTGGTCCCCGCGCCGCCGTGTTGCGAACAGTCGCCGCCGGGGTTGGCCTGATAGACATCGGCGATCCCGACCGCCAGGGCATAGTCGCCGGTGAGGTTGTCCCAGTTCCGGCCCAGGCGCCGGATCTGCTCCAGCGACATGTCCTGATAGTCTTCCTCCTGCCGTTCGGAGCGGTTGACGAAGCCGGTGATCTCGCCGCGGCCGACGGGCTGGAGGAAGCTGAAATTGAGCTGCTGCTGGTTCTGTTCGCCGTCGCCCTTCCACTTCTCGCTCCGGTGATCGACATAGGACAGGGACAGCCGGGTGTCGGCGGGGCCGAAGGCGCCGCTGTCCAGGCGGACGAAGCCGCGCATCGTCTCTTCGCTGCCGTAGGTGCCGGCCAGGTCCAGGCCGAACGTCTCGGCCGGGCGGCGGCTCACGAACTGGATGGTGCCGCCGAGGTTGCCGCTCGAGGCGGTGCCCAGGGCGCCCGAGCCCTGGGCCACGTCGACGCGGGCCACATTCTCCGAGATGATCGCGCGCGAGATGTGCAGGCCGTTGTGGTTGCCGTAGCTCATGTCGCCCAGCGGCACGCCGTCCAGGGTGAAGCCCAGCAGGCTCTGGTTGAAGCCGCGCAGGCTGATGCGCGCCGACCATTCATAGTTGCCGAAGGGGTCGGCGGACTGGAAGCTGACGCCGGGCAGGCGCTCGATGGCCTTCAGCGGGCTGGTGCCGGGAACCTCCGCCGCGATGGCGGCCTCGGTGATCGAGGCCTGCTGACGGCTTTCGCCGCGGCCGAAGACGACGATGTCGTCAAGGTTCGACGGCTCCTCCGGCCCGGCGGCGACGGCTTGGGCCGCAGCGGCGTTCGGCATCATCATGCCGCCCGCCAAGGTGATGGCGAGCAGTGACGCTCCGGCCAGGAAACGGTGATCGGTCAATTTAGCCCCCATTTGGATCGAGACGCGATGGCGCGGCTCACGGGCTATTCCCGGCCCAAGACGCGGCGGTGAACGATGTTCATCAATTTCGTGACGAGGGGCGGCGATCACGAATTTGGGGTCCGCCGTAGCAATATGGCTACGCTTGATCCGCCCACCGCTCATCCTCCAGCCTGTCGATCATCCACACCCGCGCCGGCGGGATCGGCCGGTTCTGGGGGTGGAAGACGAACTGCTCGAGGAAATGGCCGGTCAGCGCCAGACCGTCCCTGACGTCGCCCGCGTTCAGCCCGGCCTGGGCGCCGAGCATGAAGGGCGGCAGTTTCAGCAGCTTGTCGGCGAAGGGCGCGCCCGCGTCCGAACTGACGGCGCGGCCGGTGCGCGGGCTGACCCAGACCAGGTCGTCCAGGGTTCCGGTGACGGCGCAGCGCGACAGGTCGAGGCCGAAGCCGAGTTCCTCCAGCAGGCCGGCCTCGAACCGCACGAAGACGGCGGGCCAGACCTCCGGCACGGCGAAGGCCGCCATCAGGGCCTCGAAGGCGTGGAAGACCCCGGGGTGCGGCTCGCGCTCGGGCAGCGCCCCCTGCGCCACCGCGGCGGCGGCGGCCAGGCCGGTCAGGGCCAGCGCATCGTCGAACAGGGCGGATGGCCCCTCCCCCACCGGCTCCAGCCGGGCCGAGCCGAGATGGTCCGGGGTGCGGGCGCGATAGTCGGCCACGACCCGGGCGCCGGCCTGCAGGAAGGGCTTCATCCGCCGCGACGCGCCGCCGGCGACATAGGCGGCGCGGCGGCCATGTCCGGCCGTCAGCAGTTCGACCACCACGCCGGTGTCGCCGTGGGCGCGGGCCGAGAGGACGAAGGCGTCGTCGGTGAAATCCATCGCCTCCGTTAGCCCGGACGGCGGGAGTTGGCCATACGTTCCGCTTTCCGGGCCGCCTACTCCGTCCCGCGGATCGCCTCGACCACGGCGGCCGCCTTGTCGTTGGGGACGGCGAAGCTGAGCACATACTGCTCGATCCTCCAGCCCGCGCGGGTCTTGCGCAGCACGCCGGAGCCGCGGGTCACGCCGTAGCGGTCGTTCTCCAGCACCTCGTCGAACCAGGCGACGCACAGGCAGGAGATCGGCGCGAGGGTCACGGTTCGCTCGACCGGGGTGTAGGTCCAGCCCCGCCCGCGCGCGAAATGGGGCTCGGCATAGGCGCGGAACTCCGCCAGCGTCCAGCGCTCGGCGGCGTCAGTGCCGATGAAGCGGGCGTCCGGGGTGAACAGGTCGAAATAGGCCGCGCCGTCCGCGCTGGCGGCGGCGGCGTGCAGGGCGTCGAGGGCGGCGGCGACCTCGGCCTCCGGCGTCGGGGCCGGTGCGGCGGACAGGGCCAGGGCGGCGACGAGTGCGAGCATGGCGGTTTCCCCGACGGTTGCGGTCGGCCCAGTCTAGCCCCGGCCGGGGGCGTTTGTCCGATCCGTTCGCGGCGGCGCGCCCGCGGCCAGGGCCGGCGCTCAGCGCGCCAGGGCGGTCGGAAACGGCCGCCCGAGGGCCTCGGCCATGCCCTGCTGCGACAACAGGAAGACCGCCTCGCGCTGGTGGTAGTTGTTGGACAGCACGATCACCGTCACGTCCCCGTCCGGCTGGTGGGCGACCAGGTTGCGGAACCCGGACCAGCTGCCGGTGTGGTAGATTTGCCGGTCGAGGAAATCGGGGCGGACCCGCCGGCCCAGGCTGTTGGCGAACAGGCCGTAGCCCCAGTCGCGACGCGGTCGGCCGCGCTCGTCGGGGGTGTCGGCGGGGGCGTGATCGGCGATCATCCGCCGGTAGCTGTCCGGGCCCAGCAGCCCGCCGCCGTGCAGGGCGCGGTTCCAGACCAGCAGGTCGTCGAGAGTCGAATACAGGGCGCCGGCGCCGAAGAGGATGCTGACGTTGTGGTTCGGCTGCGGGGTCGGCCCGCCGGCGAGGTTGGCGTAGCCCATGACCACGCCGGAGGCGTCGTCCTCGAAGCCGGTGTCGGCCATGCCGAGGGGGACGAAGAAGGCCTCGCGCAGATAGTCCCGCAGCGGCAGGCCGCTGGCCTTCTGCACCACATGGCCCAGCAGATTGTAGCCGGCGTTGTCGTAGCGGACCCTGGTCCCCGGCGGGAACTGAAGGCCGTAGCGGGCGGAATCCTCGGTCAATTCCTCCGGAGTCGCGGCGGTGACGCGACGGAGGCCCCAGCCCGGCCGGGCCATCAGGTCGGGAATGCCCGAGGTGTGCGACAGCAGATGATGCAGCCGTACCGGGCCCCAGGCGGGAGGACACGGATCCACCCAGCGGCACACCGGATCGTCGACCGACAGCACGCCTTCGTCGTCGAGGCGCAGGATGGCCGCGGCGGTGAACTGCTTGCTGACCGAGGCCAGCCGGAAGCGCGAGTCGAGCGCCAGCGGCTTGCCGAGGCCGCGGTCGGCGTAGCCGTAGACCTGGCGGAACAGGACCCGGTCGCCCCTGGCCACCAGCACCCCGCCGGTGAAGGCCCCCGAGCCGCCCCAGCGCTCCAGCTGTTCGCCCAGTTGCGGCAGGTCCTCGACCACGACCAGCGGCGGCCGCGGCGGCAGGGGCTCGGGAGCCGGCGCCTCCGGCAGCGGCCGCACCGTGGCCCAGGCGATCAGCCCGGCGGCGAGCACGAACAGGGCGGCGAGGACGGCCATCGCCAGCCGCCGACGACCACCGCTCTGTCGGGGAAGGCGGGCCACCGGGCTAGACGTCGTAGTCCAGCCCGAACTGCGCATAGAGCGCGCGGCTGTCCTGCCATTTCGGGTCGACCTTGACGGTGAGGAACAGGTGCACCGGCCGGTCCAGCAGCACGGTCAGCTCCTCGCGGGCCTTCTGGCCGATCCATTTCAGGGTCTGGCCGCCCTTGCCCAGCACGATCGGCCGCTGGCTGTCGCGCTCGACATAGATGGTCTGCTCGATGCGGGCCGAGCCGTCGGGCCGGTCCTCGAAGGCCGTGGTCTCGACCGCGGCCGAATAGGGCAGTTCCTCATGGACCCGCAGATAGACCTTCTCGCGGGTGATCTCGGCCGCCAGCACGCGCATCGGCACGTCGGCGGACTGATCCTCGGGATAGAGCCACGGCCCCGGCGGCATGGCGCGAGCCAGCCGCGCCTTGAGATCGTCGACGCCGTCGCCGCCGAGGGCGGAGATCATATAGACCTCGGAATAGACGCCGGTGTCGAACATCTGCTGCGACAGGGCCAGCAGGGTGTCGCGGCGCATGCCGTCGATCTTGTTCAGGGCCAGGATGACCTGTTTCCCCGCCGCCTTGAGGGCGGCGATGATGGTTTCGGTGTCCTCGGCCGAGCGGCGGTCGGCGGCCTGGCCTTCCCGGCCCGCGGCGGCGATGTGCGAGGCGGCGTCGACCAGGTGCACGACCACGTCGGCGTCGTCGGCGCCGCCCCAGGCCGAGGCGACCATGGCCCGGTCCAGCCGGCGGCGCGGGGTGAAGATGCCGGGCGTGTCGACCAGCACGATCTGGGCCTCGCCCTCCATGGCGATGCCGCGCACCGGAAAGCGGGTGGTCTGGACCTTCTGGGTGACGATCGAGACCTTGGTCCCGGTCAGGCGATTGACCAGGGTGGACTTGCCGGCGTTGGGCGCGCCGATGATGGCCGCAAAGCCTGCCCGCGGGTTTTCCGGCTCGGTCAAATCACGCCTTCACGCTGCAGCAGGCCGATGGCGGCCGCCTTCTCCGCGTCCTGACGCGAACGACCCTGCGCGGTCAAGGGCGGATATCCGGCCACGCTGGCCTCGACGGTGAAGGTCGGGGCGTGGTCCGAGCCGGCGCGCCCGAGGACGCGGTAGGTCGGCAGCGGCCGCCCCTGTCCCAGCGCCCATTCCTGCAGGGCCGATTTCGGATTGGTCAGCGACCTGCGCGGCGGGGCGGCCAGCTCGGCGGCCCAGGCCCGTTCGAACACGGCCCGGGCCGCGTCCATGCCGCCGTCCAGCCAGACCGCGGCGAGGACGGCCTCCATGGCGTCGCCGAGCATGCCCTCGCGGCGGCGGCCGCCCTGCCTGGCCTCGCCGGGCGACAGGCGCAGGGCGTCGCCGGCGCCGAGCGCCTCCGCCACCCGGGCGCAGGTGGCCTTGTCGACGAGGGCGTGCAGGCGGGACGACATCTCGCCCTCGTCGGCGTCCGGAAGATCGCGCATCAGCCGGTCGGCGACCAGCAGGCCGAGCACCCGGTCGCCGAGGAACTCGAGCCGCTGGTTGTCGAGGAACGGCCGGCCGCGGGCGTCGCGCGCGGCCCCCTCGCCGACGCTGGCGTGGGTCAGGGCCTGGTCGAGCAGGGACGGGTCCCGGAAGTCGTGGCCGAGCCTGCGCGCCAGCGCCGCGACCGCCTCGGCGCGCCGGTCGCCCATCAGTCGAGGACGGTGAAGAACCGGCTCGGCTGCACCTTCGAGAACCAGCTGATCGGATTCCACAGCGAGGCGCCGGGCTTCCACGAGAACAGGATGATCTCGGCCTTGCCGATCAGGTTCTCGGCCGGCACCAGGCCGACGCCGTCGGCGCTCTGGTCGTAGCGGCTGTCGATCGAGTTGTCGCGGTTGTCGCCCATCATGAAATAATAGCCTTGCGGCACCTCGAACACCCGGGTGTCGTCGGCCTCGTTGCCGGGCCCGTAGTCCTGGATCATGAAGGTCTTGCCGTCGGGCAGGGTCTCGCGCGCCCTGATGACGGGCATGCCGTACATATTGGCGGCGTCGCGCTCGCTGACGACCACGTCGCGGGCCGGCTCGCCGTTGATGTGCAGCACGTTGTCGATCATCTGGATCCGGTCGCCGGGCAGGCCGATCAGCCGTTTGACGTAGTCGGTGCGGTTGTCGCGCGGCAGCTTGAAGACGACGATGTCGCCGCGCCTCGGCTCCCGGGCGAACAGGCGGCCCTCGAACACCGGCGGGCTGAACGGGATGGCGTGCTTCGAATAGCCGTAGCTCCACTTGGAGACGACGATGTAGTCGCCCTCATAGAGGTTGGGCTCCATCGAGGCCGACGGAATCGTGAAGGGCTGGAACAGCAGCACCCGCAGCACGAGGGCGATGAGCAGGGCGAAGAAGATGGTCTTGGCGATCTCGAAGGTCTCGCTGCCGCCCGACTTCACCTTCTTGCGGCCCTTCTTGCCGCGCGCATAGACGGGGGTGGCGTCGACGTCCTCGAAGGGCGCGTCGCCGGCGTCGCTCCACACCGGCGGCCTGGAGGCGGCGGCGGCGGTCGCCTCGGTCGGCGTCACGGCGGGGGCGTCGGGCGCCGGCTGGGCGGGAGCCTCGTGTTCGTGACCGGCAGGATCGGGGGCGTGGGCGTCCGCGGCCGGATGGGCGTCGGGCGCGGCCTCCTCGTGGCCATGATCGTCATCGCCGTGCGCCTCGGCGGGGGGGGGCGAGGCGGCCGGTTCGGCCTGGGCCCCGTCCCCCTCGGCGGGACCGTGGCCGTCGTCGTGGCCGTGAGTCTCGGCGGGAGGGGGCGCGGCCTCGTCGTGACCGGGCCCGGCCGGCGCGTGTTCAGCTTGGCCGTGGCCGTCGTCATGGTCGTGAGCCTCGACGGGAGGGGCTCCGGCCTCGTCATGGCCGTGCGCGGCGTCGTGCGGCTTGTTCTCGTCGCTCATGTGACCCTGTCCCCCAGCCGCTGCCCGCGGTCTTTCAGCGGCAGAACCGGTATAACGTGATTAAGCCATCGGCAAGGCTTCGATCACCACGAAGGCGAGTGCATAGGGGTGTTCGTCGCTGAGGGTCAGATGTATCCGCGCTTCGTGACCATCCGGCGTCAGCCGCGCCAGGTGGTCGGCGGCGTGGCCCGTCAGGCGCAGGGTCGGCTGGCCCGTGGGCAGGTTGGCCACCCCCATGTCCCGCCAGTAGACATCCCGCCGCATGCCGGTGCCCAGGGCCTTGGCGCAGGCCTCCTTGGCCGCGAACCGCTTGGCGTAGCTGCCCGCCGGGTCCGGCTTGCGGTCCGACCGGGCCCGCTCGAGATCCGTGAAGCAGCGCTGCTTGAAGCGCTCGCCGAAGCGGTCGATCGAGGCCTGGATGCGGCGGATGTCGCACAGGTCGGCGCCGACGCCGACGATCACGAGGCCGCGTCCATGGCGGCGCGCATCCGGTGGATGGCGTGGGTCAGGCCGACGAACACCGCCTCGCCGACCAGGAAATGGCCGATGTTGAGCTCGCGGACCTCGGGGATGGCCACCATGTCGGCCGCCGTTTCATAGTCGAGCCCGTGCCCGGCATGGACCTCGAGGCCGAGATCGGCGGCGTGGGCGGCGGCGGCCTGCAGGCGGGCGAATTCGACGGCCCGGTCGGCCCCGGACAGATGACAGTAGCGGCCGGTGTGGAGTTCGACCACCTGGGCGCCGGCGGCGTGGGCGGCCGCGACCTGCTCCAGGGCCGGTTCGATGAACAGGGAGACCCGCACGCCAGCCTCGGCCAGGGCCCGGACCGCCGGGACGATGCGCGCCTCATGACCGGCGACCGCCAGACCGCCCTCGGTGGTCACCTCCTCGCGGCGCTCGGGCACCAGGCAGGCGGCGTGGGGACGGTGGCGCAGGGCGATGGCCAGCATCTCGTCCGTCACGGCCATTTCGAGGTTCAGCGGCCGGCCGGCGACGGCGCACAGTTCGCTGAGCGCCTCGATGTCGGCGTCGGTGATGTGGCGCCGGTCCTCGCGCAGGTGGGCGGTGATGCCGTCGGCGCCGGCGGCGAGCGCCTCGCGGGCGGCGCGGACCGGATCGGGATGGCCGCCGCCGCGGGCGTTCCGCACGGTCGCCACATGGTCAATGTTGATCCCCAGCCGGACATGCGCGGTCACCGGCCTATCCCCTGCCCGCCAGCCGCCGGCTGCCCGGATCCTCGACCGGCAGGGCGGCCAGGTCCGGCGGCAGGGCGTCGGCGGGGTATGCGGGGACGTCCAGGGTCGCCAGCGCCACCAGCGGCACGCCGACGTCGGCGCGTCCGCCCGACCGGTCGACGATGCAGGCGGCGGCGACCACGTCTCCGCCGGCCGCCCGGATCGCCGCGATGCATTCGCGCGAGCTCAGGCCGGTGGTGACGATGTCCTCGATCATGACCACGCGGCGGCCCGGTTCGAGATGAAAGCCGCGGCGCAGCCTGAACTCGCCGCCCTCGCGCTCGACGTACATCGACGGGACGCCCAGCCAGCGGGCGGTCTCGTAACCCGGAATGATGCCGCCCACGGCCGGCGAGACGACCGCCTCGACGGGCCCGACGGCGGCGGTGATCCGTTCGGCCAGCGCCCGGCACAGCCGGGCGCAGCGGGCCGCGTCCATGAACACCAGATTCTTCTGCAGGAAGACTGGGCTGTGCAGGCCGGACGAGAGCACGAAATGGCCTTCGCGCAGGGCCCCGGCGTCGCGGAATTCTTCGAGCACGTCTTCGGAGGTCATGACGGGCTGTCTAGCGCAGCCGCAGGCGCGAAAGAAGACGTCCCGGCCTCATTCGGCGCCCATGGGCTCGGCGCCGCCGCCGGCCGCCGGCGATCACCCCCGCGCCCGCTCGACGGTGTCGACGGAGGGGTTGGTGCGCAGGGCCGCCATGATGGACGTGGCGTGTTTGGCGTCCTCGACCTCCAGGTCGATGTCGACGTCGAAGAAGTCCTGCTGGCGGTGGCTCATCACCAGGTTGAGGATGTTGCCGCCGGCCTCGCCGATGATCGTCGCCACCTGGCCCAGCACCCCCGGCGCGTTCTTGATGGTGGCGCGGATGCGGGCCGCGGCCACCGCCCCCTGCTCGGCCTGCGGCGTCCACTGCAGGTCTCGCCAGACCGAATCGTCGTCGGCGTAGTCCTCGAGCCGCTGGCAGTCGATGGTGTGCACCGTCAGCCCGGCCTCGGGCCCGAGGATGCCGACGATCCGGTCTCCGGGCACCGGCGAGCAGCAGTGGCCGAAATGCACGCTGACCCCCGGGGTCAGGCCGCCGCCGCGCACGAACAGCCGCGCCTGCTCGTCGCCGATCCGCCTGCGGTCCGGCCCGGCCTTGAGGCGGCCCTTGAGGCCCGGGAACAGGATTTCCGCGACCCGGGCCGCCGATACCTGTCCGCGGCCGACGGCCTCGTAGAGATCGTCGTCATTGGCGAAGCCCAGCTGTTCGAGGACCGGCCGCAGGGTGACCGCGGCCCCGGCCTTGCCGGCCCGGGTCAGGGTCTGGTCCAGGGTGGCCCGGCCCAGCTTCTGGAATTCGCCGCGCTCCGAGGTGCGGATATGGCGGCGGATCGCCGAGCGGGCCCGGCCGGTCACGGTCAGCGAGCGCCAGTCGACCGGAATCTCGCGCCTGGAGCCGCGGATGATCTCGACCACGTCGCCGTTCTGCAGCTGGGTCCGCATCGGCTTCAGCTCGCCGTTGATCTTGGCCCCGACCGCCGTGTCGCCGACCTCCGTATGCACCGCATAGGCGAAGTCCAGCGGCATGCCGCCGCGCGGCAGGGTGATCAGGGCGCCCTTGGGCGTGAACACGAACACCTGGTCGAGATACATCTCGAGCTTGGCGTGTTCGACCCAGTCCTCGCCGCCCTCGCCGTGTTCGATGACCTGGACGAGGTGGCGCAGGTTCTGCAGCGGGTCGCGCCCGCCCTGGGCGGCCATGGCCTCGCGATCGAAGCCGTAGGCGTGGTTCTTGTAGGCCCAGTGCGCCGCCACCCCGTCCTCGGCCACCCGGTCCATGGCGTCGGTGCGGATCTGCATCTCGATGCGCAGGCCCGAGGGCCCGACCACGGTGGTGTGCAGCGAGCGGTAGTTGTTCGACTTGGGCGTCGAGATGAAGTCCTTGAACCGCTCGGGCACCATCGGCCAGGCGCGGTGGATCACGCCCAGGGCGCGGTAGCAGTCGTCCTCGGCCTCGACGATGACGCGAAAGCCGTAGATGTCCGACAGGGACGAGAAGCCCACCGACTTGCGCTGCAGCTTGCGCCAGATCGAATAGGGCGTCTTCTGCCGGCCGAAGACCCGGGCGTGGACCCCTGCCTCCTCGAGCACCCGCTCGACCTCGCGGGAGACTCCGTCGATGGCCCGGCCATGCTCCAGCTTCAGCGCCTCCAGCCGCCGTTCGATGGCGGTGCGGGCGGTCGGGTTCAGGTGCTCGAAGGCCAGCTCCTCCAGTTCGGAGGCGATCGAATGGATGCCGATCGAGCGGCCCAGCGGCGCATAGACCTCCAGCGTCTCGCGGCTGATCCGCTCGCGCTTCTCGGGCCTGACATGCCGCAGCGTGCGCATATTGTGCAGCCGGTCGGCCAGCTTGACCAGCAGGACGCGGACGTCCTTCGAGATGGCGAGGATGAATTTGCGCAGGTTCTCGGCCTGGCGCGTATGCTCGGCCTGGAGCTCCAGCCGCGACAGCTTGGTGACCCCCTCGACGAGGGAGGCGATCTCCTCTCCGAACATGCCGGCGATGTCGTCGCGGGTGGCCGAAGTATCCTCGACCACGTCATGCAGCAGGGCGGTGACGATGGTGGCGGTGTCGAGCCGGTAGTCGGTCAGGATGCCGGCCACCTGGATCGGATGGGCGAAATAGGGGTCGCCCGAGGCCCGCAGCTGCGAGCCGTGCATCTTCATCGCATAGACGTAGGCGCGGTTCAGCAGGCCCTCGTCGGCGGTCGGATCATAGGCGCGGACCGCCTCGACCAGTTCGAACTGCCGCAGCACCCGGGCCCTTGCGGGTTCGGGGGCGGGCTCGGGGGCGGCGGCCGGACGGTCGCCCTCGGGATCGTTGAGATTGGCAGCTTTCAGAGGCGGCGCGGGCGGCGAGGTCCGCGCCGGCAGGATGGTGATGCCGTTGGCGGGCCCGGCCGTCAGTACCGCTCCTCCTGGCCGCCGTCGCGGTCGCTCTGCAGCGCGCGGATCAGCTCGGCTTCGGCCATGTTCATGTGCTGCGGCTCGGCCAGCAGGGCGACGGTCTCGGCCTCGTCCTCGGCTTCGCTGCGTTCGTCGACCCGCTGCAGGGTGACGATGATGTTCTCCTGCAGCTCGTCCGGGCTGACGGTGGCGTCGGCCAGTTCGCGCAGGGCCACGACGGGGTTCTTGTCATTGTCGCGATCGACCGTCAGCGGCGCGCCGTTGGCGATGGAGCGGGCCCGGTGCCCGGCCAGCAGGACCAGACCAAAACGGTTCGGCACCTTCTCGATGCAGTCTTCGACAGTGACGCGGGCCATGAAATTCCTCGAGCGCGGGAGAGAACCGCACAAAATATAGGGTCGGAGGCCATTGTGCAACGCCGCATCGGCGGGAATGAGGCGATCAGCGCGCCGGGGCGGCGTCCTTGCCGACCGGCGCCGCATCGGCCAGATCGACCGCCCGGCCGCCGCCCGGATGCTCCCACTCCGGAGCGATCTCCGCCAGAGGCCCCATCACGAACCGGCGTTCCGCCGCCCGGGGATGCGGCAGGATCAGGCCGTCGAGGTCGCCGCTCAGCCGGCCGTAGGCGATCAGGTCGAGGTCGAGGGTCCGCGGCGCGTTGCGCAGGCCGCGCCGCCGGCCGAAGGCCTCCTCGATCCGCCCCAGGGCGGCCATCAGGGCGTGCGGATCGTGGGCCGTGCGGACGATGACCACCCCGTTCAGGAACGGCGGGTCGTCGGGATCGGGCCAGGCCGCCGAACGCCACCACGACGAGCGCCTGAGCACGTCGATCCCCTCGGCGCGGAAGCGGGCCAGGGCCGCCTCCAGGGCCTCGCGGCAATCGCGCCAGGCCCCCTTGTCATTGCAGCCCAGCGCGACGATGACGGCGTCGTCCGGATCGAGGGCGTCGTCCATGTCGACGGCGACCGGCACGTCCATGTTTGCGGAACCGATTTCCATGACGCCTTTTCCGACCGAGCGCATCGCCCTGTTCATCGACGGGGCCAATCTCTATTCCGCCGCCAGGGCGCTGAACGCCGACCTCGACTTCAGCAGGCTGCTGGAGATGTATCGCGCGAAAGGCGTTCTGGTTCGCGCCCATTATTACACCGCCGTGATCGAGGGCGAGGAATTCTCGCCGATCCGGCCGCTGGTCGACTGGCTCGACTACAATGGCTTCAGCGTGGTGACCAAGCCGGTCAAGCGCTTCACCGACGCCCAGGGCCAGTCGCGCACCAAGGGCAATATGGACATCGAGATCGCCGTCGACATGCTGGAGCTGGCGCCGCGCGTGGACCAGATGGTGCTGTTCAGCGGCGACGGCGACTTCCGGCGGCTGGTCCAGGCGGTGCAGGCCAAGGGGGTGCGGGTGACGGTGGTCTCGACCCTGAGGAGTCAGCCGCCCCAGATCGCCGACGAGCTGCGTCGCCAGGCCGACGCCTTCGTCGAGCTGCAGGACCTGCTGCCGGAGATCGGCCGGCCGCGGGCGGGCTGACGGCCTCGTCCCTCGCCTACCCCAACCCTCCGCCGTCATCCTCGGGCTCGACCCGAGGATCAGAGGGGGCCTCAGGCTGTGCGTTTGTGGCGGCCCTGATAGCGTGGACCAGCTATGCACCGCGCACCGGATGGTCTGATCCTCGGGTCAAGCCCGAGGATGACGACCGGAATGGGATGGCTTTCGCGGCGACGAACAGAACGGTAGAGCCCGACCATGAC
The DNA here is from genome assembly GCF_937870815.1 of uncultured Brevundimonas sp. Classification (GTDB taxonomy): domain Bacteria; phylum Pseudomonadota; class Alphaproteobacteria; order Caulobacterales; family Caulobacteraceae; genus Brevundimonas. The sequence continues at coordinate 24,724 of NZ_CALMZS010000083.1, read as the reverse complement.
CCCCCCCTACCCCCCCGAGGCGCCGCGCGACTGCCCGCTCTGTCCCCGGCTGGTCGAATACCGGCTCGAGAACGCCCGCCAGAACCCCGGCTGGTGGAACGGCGCCGCCCCCTCGTTCGGCGACCCGCGGGCGCGGCTGCTGGTCGCGGGCCTCGCCCCGGGCCGGACCGGGGCCAACCGCACCGGCCGGCCGTTCACCGGCGACCACGCCGGCCGGCTGCTCTACGACACCCTGCTGAAGACGGGTTTCGCGCGCGGGACCTATGACCCGAACGGCGACGACGATCTCGAACTGGTCGACTGCATGATCACCAATGCGGTGCGTTGCGCCCCGCCCGGCAACAAGCCCCTGCCGGTCGAGGAGGCGGCCTGCCGGCCGTTCCTGCGGTCGCGCCTGGCCGCCCTGCCCCGGCTCAGGGTCATCCTCACCCTCGGCGACGTGTCGCGCCGCAATGTGCTGAAGGCGCTGGGGCGGCCGGCCGGCGCCATGGCGGCGGGCCACGGGGCCCAGGCCGAGATCGGACCCTATGTGCTGCTCAACAGCTACCACTGCTCGCGGCTGAACACGAACACCGGCCGGCTGACGGCGGCGATGTTCGAGGAGGTCTTCCGGCGGGCGCGGGCGATCATCGAAGCGTGATCGAACATCGGTCGCCCGGGAGGCGACCGTGTTTCCCGCGCCACACGAATCATGGGTCCGCGGGTGTAGACTGTTTCCCAGGAACGGCGTCGCCGACCCCGCGTTGATCGGGCGGGACCTGGGAGGTTGTCATGCATAGCGCACAGCGGGAGGCGTTCACCCGCGAGGAACGGCGGGCGGCGGTGTGGGCGCTGCTGATCGCCGCCCTGATCGCGATTCTGGCCATGGTCGTCCAGCAATGGACCCCGCCGTCGCTCGGGCCCTGGGGCGCGGAGCAGGCCGCGGCGTCGACGCCGGGCATCCTCGACGCCCAGCCGGTCGCCTAACCCCGCTCCTTCATCAGCCGCGCCTTGTCGCGCTGCCAGTCGCGCTGGGCCGTGGCCTCGCGCTTGTCGTGCAGCTTCTTGCCCTTGGCCAGGGCGATCTCCAGCTTGGCCTTGCCCGCCAACACGGGCCTGCCGAAGACGGCGATGTCCGAAGAGGTTTTCAAGTGGACGTGGGCGGCGACGGGAGTCTTATTGCGTCGAGGTCAACTCGCGGGACGGGCGTTCGACCGACGATTGGCGCTCGATGAGCGCCCGAATCCCCTCCTGTACTTCCCGCCGGTCCTCGGCCTCAAAGACCCGAATTCGGGTGCCATCTATCGCTGCGGCCGAGGTTATCTGTTCCTCGGTCGCGAAGATGAAGTGCCCGTTGTAGGCTCCCGATGTCGGGCGTCCCTCCATCATTCGCGCACCCTCCAGTTGGGCCGCACAGCTTTCGAGGTTGGGAACATCGCGGGCGATGATCTCGAACCGGGGCTGTTGTTCAGCGACTTCGAACATTCGCCAGCAGAGGCCTGCGCCCGACGGCGCGGGTGCCTGCGATGAACAGGCCGCCGCCATACCCGTCAGAAAGATCGCGCCAATCCGTTTCAAGAGGTCGACTCTCCGCTCTCCGTCCCGGAGCGAGCCCTCTCCACCACGTCCCTGACTGCATCGATCACGGCCTGCGGCTGCTCGAACTGGATCACATGCGAGGCTTCTGGAACCATGCGCTGTTCACCTCGACTCGATGACGCTGCGATCATCGCACCAGCCTCTGACCAAGCTCGCCGCAAGGGCTGGGTTTCGGCCGGTGCGGCACCTTCATTGGCCCCGAACTTGTTCTCCGCCGTCAAGACAATGAGGGATACGTCGCCCAGCGAGCCTTGGGCTCTCTGTCTTTCATCGATCCCTGCCGAATCCGGCTCATTCTCCGACAGAACGGCGGCGGCCATCTCGCGGCTTGCCAGAGGACCGTCCGTGGGCGGAGAGCCGCATTCGACGTAGATGGGGTTGCCCGGCCTCATTTCGCCAGCCGCCGTGGCCCGAATACACTTGAGCGCGGCGGACTGTCCCGCGGCGTATGCGGCTGCCCAGACCGGTCCGATGGTTTTCAACCTCTCCAGGTCGGCGCCCGGGTCGACAAGGATCAACCCGGCTATGAGGTCCGGTCGCCGTTCAGTGACGATGCGCGCTGTGAGCTCTGCCGCCGAATGGGCCACAAGCACAAAGGGTCCATTCTCCACGGTGGCCTCGAGCATTCCCAACAGATCACTCGCGCGGTGCGCAGAATCGCGAGGCAGCGGTCCTGGATCGCTTTGGCCATAGCCGGCCCGATCATAGGCGCAGGTCCGGGTTATTTCGGCGAGCTCCGGCTGAACTCGCGTCCACACCGAGGAATCCAGCCCTAGCCCCGCGTCCAGGATGACCGTTGGCTCGCCTGTCCCACTGCATTTCAGATGAAGCCTCCGGCCGTCGGGAAGCACGACCATGGCTTCACCCCTGGCGGCTTCATCAGGGCTTACAGCGGTCTGCGGCTCCTGTCTGGAGATGGTCGGTTCAGCGGAGACAGTCAGAATGGCCAAGCCGAGCATGCCTGAGGCCCATGGTCGGTTAGGCTGTTGCGAGAACATGGAGACCCTTCAGACCCATACCTGGATGGCAAGAGGGGGTGAAACGCTCCGGTTAGTCAACGCGCCGCTCTCGAAAGGCCTACCCCCGCTCCTTCATCAGCCGCGCCTTGTCGCGCTGCCAGTCGCGCTGGGCCGTGGCCTCGCGCTTGTCGTGCAGCTTCTTGCCCTTGGCCAGGGCGATCTCCAGCTTGGCCTTGCCCGCCTCGTTCAGATAGAGCCGGATCGGGATGATGGTCTGGCCGTCGCGCTGGACGGCGCCGATCAACCGGTCGATCTGCTTGCGGTGCAGCAGCAGCTTCCGCGGCCGGCGCGGCTCGTGGTTGAAGCGGTTGGCCTGTTTGTAGGGCGGGATGTCGGCGTTGATCAGCACGATCTCGCGCCCCTCCACCGCCGCATAGGATTCGGCGATATTGGCCCGGCCGTCGCGCAGCGCCTTGATCTCGGTGCCCAGCAGCTGGATCCCGGCCTCGGTATGGTCCTCGAGGAAATAGTCGAATTTCGCCCGGCGGTTCTCGGCGATGACCTTGGTCCTGGGTTTCTCGGCGGCCATTCCGGCCCTCCTACACGCTCCATCGGCGCTCGCGAAGCCGTCGCCTCCGGCCTACGTCCGATTCTGACGCAGGCCCGGTTTATGCTGCGCCCATGGCCCGACCGACTTCCAGAGACAGAACACCTTCCAGCTTCGGCGACGCGCGGCGAGTCGGATTTGCCGACTCTGCCGACTCTGACACACCGAATTTTCGCGGACCGGGCGCCGACTCTGCCGACTCTGACACACCGTTTTTTCTAGACTCCCGCTTCCGCCATGGCCCGGTCGATCGCCGGCTTCACGGCGTCGGCGGTCGGGGCCAGCGGCAGGCGGACCTCCTCGGTGCACAGGCCCAGCCGGGCCAGGGCGTATTTGGCCGGCGACGGGGAGTTGTCGAGGAACAGGGCCCTGTGCAGGCCGATCAGCCGGTCCTGCCACTCCCGGGCCGCGGCGTAGTCGCCGCGTGCGGCGGCCTCGTGCAGCGCCACCATGGCCTCGGGGGCGACGTTGGAGGTCACCGAGATCACCCCGACCCCGCCGTGGGCGTGATGGCCGAGGTAGCTGGAATCGTCACCCGAGATCAGGTCGAACTGCTGGTCGATGATGTGGGCCCGCATCCAGCTGACCCGGGCCAGGTCGCCGGTGGCGTCCTTGATGCCGACGATGTTCGGGTGCGAGGCCAGCCGGGCCACGGTCTCGTCGGCCAGGTCGACCCCGGTGCGGCCCGGCACGTTGTAGAGCAGAACCGGCAGCTGGACGGCCTCGGCGACGGCCTCGAAATGGGCGGCCATGCCGGCCTGCGACGGCCGGTTGTAGTAGGGGGTCACCACCAGCGCGCCGTCCGCGCCGACCGTCTTGGCGTGGCGGACCAGGTCGATCGACTTGTCGGTGGCCGAGGCGCCCGCGCCGGCGATCACGCGCAGGCGGCCGGCGGCGACCTCGACGCACAGCTCCACGACCCGCTTGTGCTCGTCGAGATGCAGGGAGGCGCTCTCGCCCGTGGTGCCCATCGGCACCACCCCGTGAACCCCGGCCGCGATCTGGCGTTCCAGCAGCGTCCGGAAGGCGGCTTCGTCCACCTTTCCGTCACGAAGAGGTGTGATCAGGGCGGTGATCACGCCCTTGAACAAGGGGGCGGTCATTGAAACGATGATCCTGCGTGGAAATGGGCGACGCCCGAGGCGAAGCGTGGGAGGTTAGGTTGCCGGCGGCGGCGCCGCAACCGTGATGCAATGGGGATCGGACACGGCATGATCGCAACCAGTCTGGCGGCCGCCCTGGCTCTGTTCGCCCCCGCGCCCGATTCGCTGGTCACGCAGGAGACGCCGTATTCGGCCGTGGCGCCGCAGGGCGCGCAGGCGCGGCAGCTGAACGACCGGGACGCCGCCCTTTTCCGCGAGGGCCTGGCCCGGGCCCGGGCCCGCGACGTCCTCGGGGCCCGCTCGACGGCGGCGCAGATTGGCGACCCGGTCGCCCGCAAGCTGGTGGAGTGGGCCCTGCTCGACACCTCCGCCGAGCAACTGCCCTACGGCGACCTCGCCGAGGCGCAGACGCGCTTCGCCGGCTGGCCCCGGAGCGAGAGCCGGCGCGCCGCGGCCGAGCGGGCCCTGGACCTCGCCTATGCGGGCCCGGACGCGGCCCTGTCGATGTTCGCCCGGACTCCGCCGACCACGGCCGAGGGCGCCGTCGCCCTGGCCGACGCGCTCGAGCAGCGCGGCCGGGCCGACGAGGCCCGCCGGCTGATCACCGACTGGTGGCGCCGCCGCTCGTTCGACGAGGCGGTGCAGACCCGCATCCTGACCCGCTGGGGCGGCTGGCTGACCCAGGCCGACCACGCGGCGCGGCTGGACATGCTGCTGCCGGGCCCCCACGGCCCGGCCACGCGGGCCATGATCCAGCTGGTCTCGCCGGAGCGCCGCGCCGTGGCCGAAGCCGCGATGGCGCTGCGCTCGGCCTACAGCCCGGACGCCGTGGTCGCGGGACTGACCCCGGCCCAGGCGATGGATCCGGCCGTCGCGCTGGAGCGGGTGCGCATCCTGCGTTCCCAGAGCCGCCAGGCCGAAGGCTTTCCGCTGCTCGCCGCCCTGCCCCCCGCGCCCAGCCACACGGACGGTCAGAACACCCTGTGGACGGAGCGCCGCAACTACTTCCTCGACGCGCTGGAGCGGCGCAACTGGCAGGCCGCCTACGACGCCATGGCCGGGCACGGCTTCCCTTCGGGGGAGCGCAAGGTCGACGCCGAATTCTTCGCCGGATGGGTGGCCCTGACCAAGCTGAACGACCCGGACCGGGCCGCCACCCATTTCGAAATCCTGCGGCAGTCGTCGTCGACGCCGATCACCCAGGGACGGGCCATGTACTGGCTCGGGCGCGCGGCGGAAGCCCGGGGCAATACCCCGGCCGCGATCGAATTCTATCGCAACGGCGCGCAGCACATCCAGACCTTCTACGGGCAGCTCGCCGCCGAGAAGGCCGGGGTGACCACCCTCGCCCTGCCCGGCGATCCGGCTCCGACCGAGGCCCAGCGGGCGGCCTTCGAGGCCAGTGAAGTGGTCCGCGCCCTGCGCGTCCTCGGCGAGACCGGCGAGGCCAGCCTGTTCCGGGTGTTCGCCTATCAGCTGGACGACGACCTGCCGGGCGCCCCCGAACTGGCCCTGCTGATGGATCTGTCGCGCGTCTACGGCCAGGATTTCACGGCCATGATGGTGGGCCGGGCCGCCAGCCAGCGCGGCTTCCTGATGCCCGAACGCCAGTACCCGATCCGCATTCCGCCCCAGGTTCCGGGCGCCGCGCCGCTGGCCTTCACCCTCGCCATCACCCGCCAGGAATCCAGTTTCGACCCCCGCGCCCGCTCCAGCGCCGACGCGCGGGGGATGATGCAGTTCCTGCCCTCCACCGGGGCCCTGGTGGCCCGCCAGCTGGGCATGCCGTTCTCGGCGGAGCGGCTGTGGGACCCGGACTACAACATGACGCTGGGCAGCTATCATCTCGGCGACCTGATGAACCGCTTCGGCGGCTCGATGCTGCTGAGCACGGTGGGCTACAACGCCGGTCCGGCGCGACCGTCGCAGTGGGTGGCGCGGTGCGGCGACCCGCGCGGCGGCCAGGTCGACCCGGTCGACTTCATCGAATGCACGCCGTTCACCGAGACCCGCAACTACATGATGCGGGTGATGGAGAACATGTCGGTCTACAAGGCCCGGCTGAACGGCGGCTCGGCCCCTCTGACCCTGTCGGACGACCTGCGCCGGGGCGCGCCGGCGGGCCCTCGGCCCTATACGCCCTGAGGCGGCTGGCGACCGGCGGACAGCAGCGGCCCGTCGGGCCCGTCGACCCACCGCGCCGACAGGCCGAACACGCGCTGCAGGATTTCGGGCGTCAGCGCCGACATCGGGGCCGCATCCGCCGCCACCGAGCCATGGTCCAGCACCGCCGCCCGGTCGGCGAACCGCGCGGCCAGCGGCAGGTCGTGCAGGCTGGCCAGCACCGCCTGACCCGCGTCGGCCCGCGCCCTGAGCCGTTCCAGCACCATCAGCTGGGCCTCGGGGTCGAGGCCGGCGATCGGCTCGTCGACGAGCAGGGCCGCCGCCGGGCTGGCCAGCACCCGGGCCAGCAGCACCCGCGCCCGTTCGCCGCCGGACATCTCGGCCACGCCGCGCCCGGCGAGATGGCCGGCCTCGACCGCCTCGAGCGCCTCCCGGGCCCGCCCGAGCGCGTCGACGGCCGACAGGAACGGAGCCCCGAGCGCCGCCACCTCGACGGCCGGCAGGTTCCAGGCGATGCGCCGCTCCTGCGGCAGGTAGGCGGCCCGTTCCGCCCGGGCGCGCGGCCCGAGGGCGGCGACCTCGGTCCCTCCCAGCTTCGCCCGGCCGCCGGCCAGAGGCAGCAGTCCGGCCAGGGCGCGGATCACGCTGGACTTGCCCGCTCCGTTGGGCCCCACCAGGGCGACAAATTCGCCCGCCTCCACCTGCAGGGACACCCGGTCGAGCACCGTCCGTCCGCCCAGCCGGGCCGTCGCCGCCTCCAGCTCCAGCTCCAGCCCGCTCACAGCCGCCACTCCCGCGCCGCCCGCCAGGCGATCACGGCGAACAGGGGCGCGCCGACCAGGGCGGTGAACACGCCCAGTTTGAGCTCCTGGTCGGTCGGCGTCAGCCGCGCCAGCAGATCGGCCAGCACCAGCATCAGCCCGCCGGCGAGGGCGGCCGGCAGCAGCAGCCGGGCCGGATCCCCGCGCACCGCGGACCTGACCAGATGCGGCGCAGCCAGGCCGACGAAGCCGATCACGCCCGCCACCGCGACCGCCGCCCCGGTGGCCAGCGCCGCCGCCAGCAGGGCCAGCAGCCGGAGCCGCCCCATCGGCAGGCCCGAGGTCCGCGCCGCCTCCTCGCCCAGGCTGAGCATGCGCAGGCCGGGCGCCGCGAGGCCGGCCAGCCCCGCCGCCGCCAGGGCGGCCGGCGTGACCCACGCCACGTCGACCCAGCTGCGGTTCTGCACCGATCCGAGCAGCCAGTTCATCAGCTCGGCCGCGGCGATCGGCGACGGCGACAGGTTGAAGATCAGGGCGGTGGCCGCGCCGGCGAAGCTGGACAGGGCCACGCCGAACAGGATCAGGGCCTCGGGCGAGCGCACCCGCGCCGAAAACAGCACGAGCAGCCCTCCGGCCAGGCCCGCCCCCGCCAGGGCCGCGGTCTCGACCGCGCCGGGCAGCGCCGCCCAGCCCAGCACGATGGCCGCGGCCGCCCCCAGGGCGGCCAGAGCCGACACGCCCAGCACCCCGGGGTCGGCCAGCGGGTTTCTCAACAGCCCCTGCATCACCGCGCCGGACAGGCCGAGCGCCGCCCCGACCATCAGGGCGGTGGCGGCGCGGGGGGCGCGCACCGACCACAGCACCTCGGCCGGGCCCGAGGACAGGTCGGTGAACGCCCTCGCCAGCTCCGCCATGCCGAGGGCGCTTTCGCCGAACAGCACGGCCAGCCCCATCGCCAGGACGATGGCCGCGGCCAGGACGGCGGCGAGACGACCGGCGCCGCGGTTCATCCGGCGGCCTTCAGCAGGGCGGCGGCGTCGGCGGCGAACCAGGCGGGGCAGGTCAGGCTGGCCGCCGGCAGACGGGCCAGGATCCGGTCCCTCGCCGCCGCGCGCACGGCCGGATGCCGTCCGGGCCCGCGCCAGTCGGCGCGCGACTGGTCGAAGAAGGCGAGCACGAACCGGGCCGGACGCCACAGCACGACGCGCTCGACGCTGACCGGGGCGAAGCCCGGCGCGCGGACCAGGTTGACCAGACCCGCGGCCGTCAGGATGGCGTCGACCAGGGTGCCGGCGCCGGCGGTGAACCCGCCGGCGGTCAGATACAGGGCCGGCCGCCCGGGGGTCCCCGGCGCCGGCGCGGCGTCGCGCAGGCGGGCGTCCATGCGCGCGATCAGCGCCGCTCCCCGCGCCGGGGCCCCGAGCGCCTGCGCCGCCGAGCGGATGTTGTCGCGCACGCCGGCGAAGTCGGCGGCGTCCGCGATGGTCACCACCCGGACGCCGCGCGCCTCGAGACGGGCCAGCAGGCGGGCGTCGCCGCCCCAGTAGCGAACCACGACATCGGGCCGGAAGGCGATCGCCGCCTCCAGCGTCGGCCGGATGCGGGCACGGCCCCTGGCCCCCTCGCGGAGCCACGAATCGGGATCGTCGGCGCGCGGCGACAGGGCCAGTTCCGCCCCCGGGGCGAGGGCCAGGGCGTACTGGTCGCCGCACTGGTCGAGCGACATCACCCGCAGCGGCCGGGCAGCGGCGGCGTGCGCCGGGCCGCCGGCGACAGCCAGGGCCAGGGTCAGGGCCAGCCCGGCCGCGCCGCGACTCACGGCTTCATCAGGCCTGCGAACAGCCCGTCCAGAAGGGTGGTGACCAGGGCGTCGCGCCCGACCCAGTCGAAATAGGGCTTGGTGATCATCAGCGACACCAGGCCGTGGCAACCGGCCCACAGGGCCTGGGCGGTGGTGCGCGCGTCGCCCCGCAGCCGCCCGCCGGCGCCGGCGTCCTCGACCACCTGCTCGAACGAGCGGTACAGGGTGGCGCCCATCTCCTGGGCGGCCGACTGGGCCCCGTGCCGGAGCTCGGCCGGGCGGGTCATGTAGATCAGCCGGTAGGCGTTCGGATTGGCGAAGCCGAAGTCGATATAGGCCCGCAGCATGCGCCGCAGCCGGTGTTCGGGACCGCCGGGCTCGGCCATCACGGCCGTGTTCAGCTCGAGCAGGTCGGCGAAGGCCTGGCGGCAGATCTCGTGGAGGATCTCGCCCTTCTCGGCGAAATGCATATAGAGGGCCGTCGACGACAGGCCGACCTCGTCGGCGATCTTGCGGATGGTCGCGCCCTCGTAGCCGTGCTCGACGAAGATGCGCTCGGCGGCGGCCAGAATCTCGGCGCGCCGCGCATGACCCTCGCCCTTGGGCTTGCGCTGCGATCGCGGATTGAGGGAGGCGGGGGCGGTCACTTGGGCGGGACTCCGATCGGCGGCCCCTGAATAGCGGCAATCCCGCGCCCGCGCCAACCGCTTGCCGACGACCAGGAGGCGCGTTAACCCTTCGCCATGGGACGGGCGGGGATCAGCGATCTGGATGATCGCGGGCGCGACGCCGCGCACTATGGACCGCCCCGGGCGAGCAGCGCGGGGTGGCGCGGGCTGTCCGGCTGCCAGGGGATCGGCCTGGCCGTCGCGGTGCTGGCGGCGGGCGTCCTGCTGCGGCTGCGCCCGGACGCGGTCGCGCCGCTCCTGGTGGCGGCCGGGGCGGCGGCCTTCCTGACCGTTTCCGCATGGAAGGTGCTGCTGGTGATGGTCAGCGCCGCCCCGGACGGGCGGAGAATCGAACACGCCGACGATCTCCCGTCCTACACTGTTCTGGTCCCCCTTCACGACGAGGCCGAGATCGTCGACCAGCTGGTCGACCGGCTGGCGCGCATCGACTATCCGGCCGCGCGCCTGCAGGGTCTGCTGGTCCTCGAGCCGCAGGATGACGCGACCCTCGCCGCGGCGATGGCGGCGCGACGGCCGCCGTGGCTGGAGGTCGTGGTCGCGCCGCCGGGCCGGCCCCAGACCAAGCCGCGCGCCCTGAACTGCGCCCTTTCGAGGGTCACCGGCGAGCTGCTGACCGTCTATGACGCGGAGGACGAGCCCGATCCGCTGCAGCTGCGCGAGGCGGCCGCCCGGTTCGCCGACGACGGCGGCGGACGTCTGGCCTGCCTGCAGGCGCCGCTGCGCATCCGGCGGCGCCACGGCGCGGGCGCGTCTCCATTCGTCGATCGTCAATTCGCCGCCGAATACGCCAGCCTGTTCGAGACCGCCCTGCCCGGCCTGGCGCGGCTCGGCCTGCCCTTCCCGCTGGGCGGCACCAGCAACCATTTCCGCGCCGACGCGCTGCGCGAGGTCGGCGGCTGGGACCCGTTCAACGTCACCGAGGACGCCGACCTCGGTTTCCGCCTGTGGACCCATGGCTGGCGGCTGGGGGTGCTCGGGCGGCCGACCTGGGAGACGCCGCCCGGGGATCTCTCGGACTGGCTGCCGCAGAGAACGCGATGGCTGAAGGGCTATATGCAGACCTGGGGCGTGCATACGCGGCGGCCGTGGCGGCTCGGCGCGCGCGGGGCCTTCGCCCTGCTGATGACGGTGGGGGTCGGCATCGTGTCGGCCTCGGTCAACGGACCGTCGCTCGCCTGGGTCGTGGCCACCGTCCTGGTGGCGGCCATGGCCGGCCTGCCGCCCGCAACCCCGGCCCTGGCCCTCGGCGTGCTGGTCCTCGGGGCGGTCTCGGCCTGGCTGTCCTGCGCCATCGGGGCGCGGCGGGCCGGCGTGCCCTATGGACCCGTGGACATGATCACCGCGCCGGCCTACTGGGCGCTGCAGAGCCTCGCCGCCTTTCACGCCGGGTGGCGGCTGGTGATCGAGCCCTTCGCCTGGGACAAGACCCGGCACCGCTGCGACACCGCCCTGCCGGCCACGACGCCGGCGACGACCGCGCTGGACGAGACGGCGCCGAACCGCCTATCTGCGGCCCATGCCGCCGCGCCTCAATCCGTCGCCTGAGACCCTCGTCACCCGCGCCTGGCCGGACTACGCCCTGCTCGACAGCGGCGACGGCCGCAAGCTGGAGCGTTACGGCCGCCACACCGTGGTCCGGCCGGAGCCCCAGTGCTTCTGGTCGCCACGCGATTCGGCCGCCTTCGACGCCGCCGACGCCGTGTTCGATCCGACCGACGAGGACGAGTCCGGTCGCTGGCGCTTCGCCGGCGAGCCGATCGACAGCTTTCCGCTGGCCTGGCGCGATGTGCGCTTCACCAGCCGGTTCACCCCGTTCCGTCACCTGGCCTTCTTCCCCGAGCAGGCGGCGAACTGGGACTGGCTGGACGGGCGGGTGCGCCGGCTGCGCCAGCCGCGCATCCTGAACCTGTTCGGCTATACGGGGGTGGCCAGCCTGGCCTGCGCGGCGGCGGGGGCCGAGGTCACTCATGTCGACGCCTCCAAGAAGTCGGTGGCCTGGGCGCGGGAGAATGCGGAGCTGTCCGGCTTGGCGGACCGGCCGATCCGCTGGATCGTCGAGGACGCGCGCAAATATGCGGCCCGGGAGGTTCGGCGGGGGTCGAAATACGACGGGATCATCCTCGACCCGCCCAAATACGGGCGCGGGCCGACCGGCGAGGTCTGGCGGCTGTTCGAGGACCTGCCGGGGCTGCTCAAGGACTGTGCGGCCCTGCTGTCGGACGAGGCCTCCTTCCTGTTGCTGAACGCATATGCGGCGCGAATTTCGGGGCTGTCGCTGGCGCATCTGACGGCCGAGGCGACGCACGGCCGGGGCGGGGTCATCGACTGGGGCGAACTGGCCCTGGCCGAGGACGGGCCGGACGGGCGGGCCATCGGGCTGAGCTTCTTCGCGCGGTGGAGCGCCTGATGGCGGATCGGCTGATCACCTCCCTGACCAATGAGACGGTCAAGGCCGTGCGCGCCCTGCACATGCGCAAGGAACGCGAGGCGACCGGGCGCTTCCTGGCTGAGGGGCTGAAATTCATCGGCGAGGCGCTGGATCAGGGACGGGCGCCGAAGCTGCTGATGGTCGGCGAGGAGGCGCGGCCGCATCCGCTGCTGGAGCGGGCGCGGGCAGCGACGCGGGCGGCGGGGGGCGAGGTGGTGGCGGTGACCCACGCCATCCTCGAGAAGATCAGCCGGCGCGACAATCCGCAGACGGTGCTGGGGGTGTTCGACCAGGTCTATACGCCGCTGTCGGCCATCGTGCCGGAGTCGGCGCCCTGCTGGGTGGCGCTGGAGCAGGTGCGCGATCCGGGCAATCTCGGGACCATCATCCGCACGGCGGACGCGGCCGGTTGCGGCGGGGTGGTGCTGATCGGCGACTGCGTCGACCCCTATTCGGTCGAGGCGGTCAGGGCGACCATGGGCTCGGTCTTCGCGGTGGCCATCGCCCGGGCCTCGGCGGCGGAGTTCCTGGCCTGGCGGCAGAGCTGGCCCGGCAGCGTGATCGGGACCCGGCTGAACGCCTCGGTCGGCTATCGCGAGGCGGCCCTCCAGCGCCCGGCCCTGATCCTGATGGGCAATGAGCAGGCCGGGCTGACCGACGTCCTGGCCGCCGCCTGCGACGTCAATGTCAAAATCCCCATGCGCGGCCGGGCCGACAGCCTGAACCTGGCCGTGGCCACGGGGATCATGGTCTATGCGGTGACGGACCAGGGCTAGAAGCTTCTCCCGTCGACGCGCTCTGCGGTCCAGCTCCAGGGTTCGATGTCGGTCAGGGTGCGGACGTTGACGGCGACCATCTCCGAGCCGTCGGGGGCGACGCCGCGGGCGAAGGACTGGACCCCGCAGGTGTCGCAGAACAGGTGGCGGATCTTGTGGGTGTTGAAGGTGTAGGCGGTCTGCGGCCCGTCCTTGAGCAGGCGGAAGTCGTCCGGCTGGACGAAGGCGAGGACGAAGCCCTTGCGGTAGCAATGGGAGCAGTTGCACTCGACCAGCTTGTCCAGACCGGTGTCGACCTCATAGGCCACGGCCCCGCAGGCGCAGCTTCCGGCATGGGTTTTCATATCCGCCATCACGCATCCTCCAGCAGCACCACCCCGGGCGCCGATTTCAACGCGCCGCGCAGGGCGCCGTCAAGACGGTAGCGGCCCGGCAGTTTCAGCTCCACCTCGCGGCGGCCGTCGAGGGAGGCGACCAGCGACACCTCCCCGCCCTTGCCGTCGGCCTTCGCCCGGTCGAGGCGGGTCTTGAGGGCGACGGGGTCGGCGGCCCTGGACGAGACGTGGATGCGCAGGCCCATCTGGCCGTCGTCGATCAGGGCGTCGAGCCGGCTGGCGTCGTCGCCGAAGAAGCGCACCTCGCCGTCGGAGGACTTGGCCCGGACCCGGACCATGACGGAGGCCCCGACCTCCAGCGTCTCGCGGCATTTGCGCAGCTGTTCGGGCGGGAACAGGCATTCGAACTCGCCGGTCGGGTCGGAGAAGGCGACGAAGGCGAATTTCTCGCCCGTCCTGGCGCTGGCCCGCTCCTGGCGGCGGCGGACGACGCCGGCCATCAGGAAGGCCTCATGGCCGCTCTCGGCCAGGGCGGTGGCCTCGGCGACGAAGGTGACGCGCTTGCGCTTCAAAGCCGGGGCCATGTCTTCCAGCGGGTGGCCGGACAGGTAGAAGCCGACCGCGGCCAGTTCCTGATCCAGCTTTTCGGGCCCGACCCAGGGCTCGACCGGCTTGAGCCGCGGCCGCGCGGCCCCGGCCTGGTCGCCCCCGAACAACGACACCTGGGACGAGGCGCGTTCGGCCGCCACGCTCTGGCAATAGGCCATCAGGGTGTCGGCCTGTTCGACCAGCTGGCGGCGGTTCGAGTGAAAACTGTCGAAGGCCCCGGCGCGGGCCAGGTTCTCCAGCGCCCGCTTGTTGACGCTGCGGGGATCGACGCGTTCGAGGAAGTCGAAGATGTCGGTGAACCGTCCGCCCGTCTCGCGCACCTCGACCAGATGCTTCATCGCCTCCAGCCCGACGTTGCGGATGGCGCCGAGCGCATACAGAACCGCCCCCACGCCGCCTTCGTAGGCCACGTCGAAATCGGCCGAGGAGCGGTTCACGTCCGGGGCCTTCACCGCCACCCCGAAGCGACGGCAATCCTGATAGAAAACCGCCAGTTTATCTGTATTGCTGAGATCGAGACTCATGGATGCGGCCATGAATTCGACGGGGTGGTTGGCCTTCAGCCAGCCGGTCTGGAAGGAGATCAGGGCGTAGGCGGCGGCGTGCGACTTGTTGAAGCCGTAGCCGGCGAATTTGGCGACCAGGTCGAAGATGCCGCCGGACTGCCCTTCCGGCACCCCCTTTTCCGAGGCGCCCTTGATGAAGCGCGCCCGCTGGAAATCCATCTCCTCCTGCTTCTTCTTGCCCATGGCCCGGCGCAGGAGGTCGGCCTCGCCGAGGCTGTAGCCCGCCAGGACCTGGGCGATCTTCATCACCTGCTCCTGGTAGATGATGACGCCATAGGTTTCGGTCAGCACCTCGACCAGCGAGGGATGCAGGCAGTCGACCGCCTGCCGCCCGAATTTCCGGTCGATATAGGTGTCGATCATCTCCATCGGCCCGGGCCGGTAGAGGGAGATCAGGGCGGTGATCTCCTCGATCGAGCCGCAGCGCATCTTGCGCAGGGTGTCGCGCATGCCCTGGGATTCCAGCTGGAACACGCCGACGGTCTGGCCCGAGGCCATCAGTTCGTAGGTGCGCGGGTCATCGAGCGGCAGGCCGTTCCAGTCCGGGGCGGCGCCGCGCCGCTCCAGATACCGGCGGGCGCGATCCAGCACGGTCAGGGTCTTGAGGCCGAGGAAGTCGAACTTCACCAGGCCGGCGGCCTCGACCCATTTCATGTTGAACTGGCTGGCCGGGATGGACGAGCGCGGGTCCTGGTAGAGGGGGGCGAGCTCGATCAGCGGGCGGTCGCCGATGACGATGCCGGCGGCGTGGGTCGAGGCGTTGCGGTACAGGCCCTCCAGCTCCAGCGCCGTCTCCAGCAGGGCGGCGACGTTGGCGTCGGAGTCGCGCGCCTCCCTGAGCCGCGGCTCCAGCTCGACGGCCTGGGCCAGGGTGACGGGATTGGCGGGGTTGGCCGGGACCATCTTGGCGAGACGGTCGACCTGGCCGAGCGGCATCTGCAGCACCCGGCCGACGTCGCGCAGCACGGCGCGGGCCTGCAGGGTGCCGAAGGTGATGATCTGGGCCACCCGGTCCTTGCCGTAGCGGGCCTGGACATAGTCGATCACCTCCTCGCGCCGCTCCTGGCAGAAGTCGATGTCGAAATCGGGCATGGAGACCCGCTCGGGATTGAGGAAGCGCTCGAACAGCAGGCCGAAGCGCAAGGGGTCGAGGTCGGTGATGGTCAGGGCCCAGGCGACCAGCGACCCGGCCCCGGAGCCGCGTCCCGGGCCCACGGGGATGCCGTGGGTCTTGGCCCATTTGATGAAGTCCGACACGATCAGGAAATAGCCGGGGAAGCCCATCTGCCGGATGACGCCGACCTCCCATTCGAGGCGGCTCCAGTACTCCTCCTCCGGCGCGGCCGGGGTGACCTGTTTGAGCCGCTCCTTCAGGCCCTCGCGGGCCTGGTGCATCAGCTCGTCGGGCTCGGAGCGGCCGGCCCCGGCGTCGAAGCGCGGCAGGATCGGGGCGCGGGTCGGGGCGATGAAGGCGCAGCGGCGGGCGATGTCCAGCGTGGCGTCGCAGGCCTCGGGCAGGTCGGCGAACAGTTCGCGCATGGCGGCGGCGGTCTTGAACCAGTGTTCGCCGGTGATACGGCGGCGGTCCTCCTGGCCGGTGAAGGCGCCGTCAGCGATGCACAGCAGGGCGTCGTGGGATTTGGCCTGGGCGGCCCGGGCGTAGTGGACGTCGTTGGTGGCCGCGAGGGGGACGTCGTGGGCATAGGCCCAGTCGACCAGACCGCGCTCGGCCTGTTGCTCGGAGGCGAGGCCGTGGCGCTGCAGCTCGACGTAGAACCGGTCGCCGAAGGCGGCCCGCATGGCCGCCAGCGCGGCGCCGGCCTCGGCCGGCCGGCCCTGGACGAACAGCGGATCGACCGGACCGTCGGGACCGCCGGACAGCAGGATCAGGCCTTCGGACCGGGCCGCCACCCTCTCCCAGGGCACGCTGGGCTCGTCCATCGCCCCGGCGTCGAGAAAGGCCGAGGACGACAGGGCCGAGAGGTTGAGCCAGCCGGCCTCGTTCTGGACCAGCAGGACCACGGTCGGCGTCTTCGCCCAGCGCTCGGCGATCCTGCCGCCGATGCCGGTGACCGGCAGGGCGCAGCCGATCAGCGGCTGGACCCCCGCCCCCTTCGCCGCCTCGCTGAACTCCAGGGCCCCGAACAGATTGGCCCGGTCGGCGACCCCGACCGCCGGCATGCCGGCGTCGGCGGCCAGCAGCGGGACCCTGCCGGCCTTGATCGCGCCCTCGAGCAGCGAATAGGCCGAGCGGACCCGCAGGTGGATGAAGCCCTGGCTGTTCAGCGTCTCGGTCAAACCGGGTCCTTCGTCGGCGGCGCGCCTGTCATGAACCGAGTCTCACATCGCGGGCGACCGGGACACCCGAAAGCGGCGGACGGGGCGGCGCGACGGGGGACCGGCTGTGGATTAGCCGGCGGGCGCCGAAAAAACGCAGTGGCGGAGTCGGCAGGGTCGGCGCCGGAATTCGGTGTGGCGGAGTCGGCAGGGTCGACATGGGCGCGCGGGCAATGGCCTCGGGTCCAGCGACCTGCAGCTCCCCGATCCACATCAGGCCGCTGTGGCCAGCAGGGCCGCCTGCCACATCACCCAGACGAAGCCGCCGCACGACGCCAGCGACAATCCATCCCGAACCCAACGCGCCATGACGGCCTCCTCCTCGCGTGTTCCGGTAATGTTCTATGTTCTTGTTGTGTTCCCGTCAAGACCATTCGCCGCCCGGCGCGCGGGTCTGTTATGCTGTCGGCAGCCGACGCCGCCAGACATCCGCCCTTCCGGCGGGCCGGCGTCGCGGGATGACGGTCATGGCCAAGGGTCAAGCGCGCAGCAACAAGGAAATCCGCAAGCCGAAGGCGGAGAAGCCGAAGCCGGCGGTGTCGGTGGGGACCTCGCCCTTCACCCAGGTTCCGGGAAAGAAATAGGGGTCTCCTCCACCGCTCCACCGCTTCGCGGTCCCCCTCCCCGTTCGCTTTGCCGACAGGGAGGAGACAGGCCGCCGGCGTCAGTATTCGTGGCTCTTGGCCGGGCGTTCCTCCAGATGGCCGTCCTTGAGGGCGAAGACGCGGTCCATGTGGCCGGCCAGCTCCATGTTGTGGGTGGCGATCAGGGCGGCGACGCCGGTCTGTTTGACCAGGTCGTGCAGGGCCTCGAACACGGTCTGGCTGGTGGCGGGGTCGAGGTTGCCGGTCGGCTCGTCGGCCAGCAGCAGGCGCGGGCGGTTGGCCAGGGCGCGGGCGACGGCGACGCGCTGCTGCTCGCCACCCGACATCTGGGCCGGCTGGTGGCTCAGCCGCTCGCCGAGGCCGAGGGCGGTCAGCACCTCGGCGGCGCGGGCGCGGGCCTCGGCCTGTTTCACCCCGGCGATGCGCAGCGGCAGGGCGACGTTGTCGCGGGCGTCGAACTCGGCCAGCAGATGGTGGAACTGGTAGACGAAGCCGATGCTGGCCAGGCGGATGTGGGTGCGGGCCCGCTCGGGCAGGTCGCCGACGTCGCGGCCGTCGATGCGGATCTCGCCCGAGCTGGGCCGCTCCAGCAGGCCGGCGGCGTGCAGCAGGGACGACTTGCCGGAGCCGGACGGGCCGATCAGGCCGACGACCTCGCCGGGCATGACGTCGAGGTCGACGCCCTTGAGCACGGTCAGGGGGCCGGCGGCGGAGTCATAGGTGCGGGTGACGCCGCGGACCGAGAGGACGGGCTGGGCGCTATTCATAGCGCAGGGCCTCCACCGGATCCATCCGGGCGGCCCGCCACGAGGGCAGCAGGCTGGCCACGCAGGACATGAACACCGACCACAGGGTGACCCAGACGACGTCCCACGGGTCGACCTCGGCCGGGATGGCCTCGAGCATATAGACATCGGCGTCGAACAGCCGGACCTGGAACAGCCATTCGAGGAAATGCTGGATGGCGGCGATGTTCAGGCAGAACACCAGGCCGAGGACCAGGCCGGTGACGGTGCCGGCCACGCCGATGGCCGCGCCGGCGATGAAGAAGATGCGCAGCATCGACGACTGGCTGGCCCCGACGGTGCGCAGGATGGCGATGTCGCGGGTCTTGTTCTTCACCAGCATGACGATGCCGGAGATGATGTTGAGCGCGGCGATGGCCACCACGAGGCCGAGGATGATGCTCATCGCCACCCGCTCGACCTTGAGCGCGCCCCAGAAGGCGGCCAGCCGGTCGCGCCAGTCGCTGACGACGGCGCCGGGCCCCGCCGCCTCGCGGACCGGGAGCAGCAGGTCGCCGACGCGGTCCGGCTCGGCCACCTTGAGCTCGACGACGTCCCAGACGCCCTCCTTGGCGAAGAACAGCTGGGCCTGCTCCAGCGGCATGAAGATGTAGGCGCGGTCGAAATCGGCGGCGCCGGAGCTGAACAGGCCGCCGACCCGGTAGGTCTTCTCGAGCCCCCCGAGGTTGCCGATGGCGCTGCCGGCGCCGGTCGGCGAATAGAGGGTGACCGGATCGCCGACGCGCAGCCCCATGCCGTCGGCGAGGGCCTTGCCGATCAGGACGTCGTCGCCCCCGTACGGGCCCTGGCCGAAGCTGCGCCGGGCCTCTCCGGCGAGGCTGTCGTTGACGTACCGCATCGAGCCGAGGTCCTGCGGGCGGATGCCGCGGACCAGGGCCCCGGTGGTGACGCCGGCGGCGCGGACGATGCTCTGGCTCTCGACCAGGGGGGTGACGCTGACCACCCCGGGGACGGCGGCGATGCGCGCGAGGGCGGCGTCGCGGTCGGGATCGACGAGGATCCGGCCCTCGACGTACATGTGGCCGTTGAAGGACAGCATCCGGTCGAGCAGCTCGTTGCGGAAGCCGGCCATGATGCTCATCACCACGATCAGGGCCATCACCGCCAGGGCGATGGCGACATAGGAGATGACGGCGATCAGGGCGATGCCGCCCTCGCGCCGCCGGGCCCGCAGATAGCGCAGGGCGAGGCCGAACTCCCAGGCCGAAAAGGGCCCGGCCGGTTTGACCGGTTTCACAGGCGCCGTCGCGTCCGTCATGCGGTCAGCCTCGCCAGGGCCACGTCGAGGGGGATGGAGACCTTCTCGCCGGTGGCGCGGCGCTTGAGCTCGACGACGCCGTCGGCGAGGCCCCGGGGCCCGATGGTCAGCTGCCACGGCACGCCGATCAGGTCGGCGGTGGCGAATTTGCCGCCCGGACGCTCGTCGGTGTCGTCGTAGAGCACGTCCTTGCCGGCGGCCTCGAGCCGGGCCACGGCGTCCTCGCAGGCGGCCGAGCAGGCCTGGTCGTTGGCGCGCAGGTTGATGACGACGACGTCGAAGGGGGCGACGGCGTCGGGCCAGACGATGCCGCCCTCGTCGTGGCTGGCCTCGATGATGGCGCCCAGCAGGCGCGACACGCCGACGCCGTAGCTGCCCATGTGGACCGGGACGTCGCGGCCGTCGGGGCCGGCGACCAGGGCCTTCATCGGCTCCGAGTATCTGGTCCCGAAATAGAAGATGTGGCCGACCTCGATGCCGCGGGCCGAGAGACGGTCGCCCTCGGCCGTCTCGGCGTGGAAGCGGGCCTCGTCGTGCATCTCCTCGGTGGCGGCGTAGGGCGAGGTTCGCTGATCAACGATTGACTGCAGGTCGTCCCAGTCGACGTCGGCGCCGGGGGCGGGCAGCTCGACCAGCTTGTGGTCGCAGAAGACGGCGCTCTCGCCGGTGTCGGCGAGGACGATGAACTCGTGGGAGAGGTCGCCGCCGATCGGGCCGGTGTCGGCGCGCATCGGCACGGCCTTCAGCCCCATGCGGGCGAAGGTGTTGAGGTAGGCCACGAACATGCGGTTGTAGGCGCGGCGGGCCGAGGCCTCGTCGATGTCGAAGCTGTAGGCGTCCTTCATCAGGAATTCGCGGCCGCGCATGACGCCGAAGCGGGGGCGGCGCTCGTCGCGGAATTTCCACTGGATGTGGAAGAGGTTGAGCGGCAGCGCCTTGTAGCTCTTGACGAAGCCGCGGAAGATGTCGGTGATCATCTCCTCATTGGTCGGGCCGTAGAGCAGTTCGCGCTCGTGGCGGTCGGTGATGCGCAGCATCTCGGGGCCGTAGGCGTCGTAGCGGCCCGACTCGCGCCACAGGTCGGCGAGCTGGAGGGTCGGCATCAGCAGTTCGACGGCCCCCGCCCGCTCCTGCTCCTCGCGCACGATCCGCTCGATCTTCTTCAGCACCCGCAGCCCCAGCGGCAGCCAGGCGTAGATGCCGGCGGCCTCCTGCCTGATCAGGCCGGCGCGCAGCATCAGCTGGTGCGAGACGATCTGGGCGTCGGAGGGCGCTTCTTTCAGGGTGGGGAGGAAGTAGCGCGACAGGCGCATGGGCGGAATCCGGCGTGGGAGGCGTGGGGGGACGAGCTTTAGCCGGGACGGCGGGGCGAAAGCTAGGCCGAGAAAGGGAATAGGGGCTAGGGGCTAGGGGCTAGGGGCTAGGGGGCTAGGGTCAGGAGGCAGGGTTGGCGCTTGAGACAGGCCAAGGCGGACTGGGTCGCATGCGGCTGCCAGCTTCGGCGGATCCCTAGACCCTAGCCCCCAGACCCTAGCCCCTGCTCACGGATGCGGCCTTCCGACGCCGTAACGGGCGGCGAGGTGGGGGACGACGGCGCGGGCCTGGAGGAACAGGCGATCGGTCACGGCCTGACCCCGGCCGGCGGGGCCAGGTCGGGCAGCGGCATCCAGCCGATCAGGATCAGCCCCATGACCACCGCCCAGACGATCAGCGACACCCAGCTGGTGGTGAGGAATTTTCGCTTCAGCCGCGGGTCGGCCGGGGCGCCCCACTGGGCCCCGTCGGTGGGACGGTCCTGGGCGCCCTGGGACATGCCCAGCGGCAGGACGGCGAACAGCACCACCCACCAGCAGACGATGTAGATGGCCAGCATGGTGACCGGACCGATGGGCATGTCCATCAGTGGGCTCCGTCCTTGGGCGTTTCCATCAGCTCGACCAGCACCCCGCCCATGTCCTTCGGATGGACGAAGAGGACCGGCGTGCCGTGGGCGCCGATGCGCGGCTCGCCCGTGCCGAGGATGGTCGCCCCCTTCGCCCGCAAGTCGTCGCGGGCGGCGAGGATATCCTCGACCTCGAAACAGACGTGATGCTGGCCGCCCTTCGGATTCTTGGCGAGGAAGCCGTGGATCGGACTGTCGTCGCCGAGCGGCTCGATCAGCTCGATCTGGGCGTTGGGCAGGTCGATGAAGCAGACCCGCACGCCCTGGGCCGGCAGGTCGAACGGCGCCTGCGCCCGGGTCGCCCCGAGCAGGTCGCGGTACAGGGCGACGCTGGCCTCGATGGACGGGGTGGCGACGCCGACGTGGTTCAGTCTTCCGATCATGGGGAGGACTTAGCCGGTCCGGCGGCGCGGGAGAAGGCCGGTTCGCTGCGGCCTTCCGGCCCGGTCGCCGTCGATGTCGCCGGCGGCGGCGACCCGCCCGGCCCGCGAAAAAGGGGCCGGCGACCCGGGCCGCCCGCCCCTTCGATCAACCGTCGCCGGAGCGGAGACGGGCCTATTTTCCTTCGGTCATCGAGGCGACTTCGGCGGCGAAGTCGGGGCCCTCGACCTTCTCGACGCCCTCGCCCAGCGCCAGGCGGACGAAGCCGGCCAGGTGCAGGCCGGGCGCGCCCAATTCCTTGCCGGTGTCGGCGACCAGCTGCTCGATGGTCACGTCCGGGTTCATCACGAACGGCTGTTTGGTCAGCACCACGTCCTTCTGGAATTTGGCGATCTGACCCGAGACGATCTTGTCGATCATGTTCTCGGGGCGGCCGTCTTCCCTGGCCTTTTCGGTCAGGACCTGGCGTTCCTTCTCGATGGTCGCCGGGTCGAGGTCGTCGGTGTTCAGCGACAGCGGCGCCGTGGCGGCCACGTGCATGGCGATCTTGCGGCCCAGCTCGCGCAGGGCGGCCTTGTCGCCGCCGCCATGCAGGGCGACCAGCACGCCGATGCGGCCGAGGCCCGGCGACACGGCGTTGTGGACATAGGAGGCGACCACCCCCTCGTCGACCGACAGGCGGGCGGCGCGGCGCAGCTGCATGTTCTCGCCGACGGTGGCGATCAGCTGGGTGACCTCGTCCTGGACCGTCTTGCCGGCTTCCAGTTCGGCGCCGTGCAGGCCCTCGACGGTGGCGTGCTCGAGGCCCAGCTCGGCGAATTTCCGGGCGGCGTTCTGGAACAGCTCGTTGCGGGCGACGAAGTCGGTCTCGGCGTTGAACTCGACGGCGGCGCCGATCTCGCCGGCCCCGGCTTCCTTCGAGGCCACGGCGACCAGACCCTCGGCGGCGACGCGGTCGGCCTTCTTGGCGGCCTTGGACAGGCCCTTGGCGCGCAGCCAGTCGATCGCGGCGTCGAGGTCGCCGCCGGTCTCCTGCAGGGCCTTCTTGCAGTCCATCATGCCGACGCCGGACCTGGCGCGCAGTTCCATCACGAGGGCGGCGGTGATCTCGGCCATGGTAGTCTCCTGGAGTGTGCGTATGCGGGAACGGCCGGGCCCCGCCGGGCCCGGCCGCGTATTCAGTTCGCCGTCGGGCGGACGAGGCCGATCAGACCTGGGCCGGCTCCGTTTCGACGGCGTCGTTGGCGTCCGAGGTCGCTTCCTGGGCGGCCTCGTCGGCGACCGGGGGCTGTTCCGCGGCGGCCTCCAGCTCGGCGGCGACGCCTTCGGCGCCGGCCGGGACGGCCTCATCGGCCGGGGCGGCCTTCGGCGCCCTGGCCTCGCGCAGCATCGGCTCTTCCGGATTGACCGAGGCCCCCAGGTCCACGCCCGAGGAGGCGGCGCCGGCGGCCAGGCCGTCGAGGACGGCGTCGGCGATCAGGTCGCAATAGGTCTGGATGGCGCGGGCGGCGTCGTCGTTGCCCGGGATCGGATAGGTGATGCCGTCCGGATCCGAATTGGTGTCGAGAATGGCGATGATCGGGATGTTCAGCTTGCGGGCCTCGAGGATGGCGATGGCCTCCTTGTTGGTGTCGATCACGAACATGATGTCGGGGATGCCGCCCATGTCCTTGATGCCGCCCAGCGACAGCTCGAGCTTTTCCTTCTCGCGCTGCAGGTTGAGCAGCTCCTTCTTGACCCGGCCCTCGCCGCCGGCTTCCAGCAGGCCTTCCAGCTCGCGCAGGCGGGCGATCGAGCCCGAGACGGTGCGCCAGTTGGTCAGGGTGCCGCCGAGCCAGCGGTTGTTCATATAGTACTGGGCGCAGCGCTGGGCGGCCTCGGCCACCGGGTCGGCGGCCTGGCGCTTGGTGCCGACGAACAGGACGCGACCGCCCTTGGCGGCGACCTCGCGCACGGCGACCAGGGCCTGGTGCAGCAGCGGGATGGACTGCGACAGGTCGATGATGTGGATGTTCGAGCGCGATCCGAAGATGTAGCGCTCCATCTTCGGGTTCCACCGGTGGGTCTGGTGGCCGAAATGCGCGCCGGCCTCGAGCAGCGAACGCATGGAGAAATCTGGCAGGGCCATGAGGGGTCGTCCTTTATCCGATTGATCCGCCGCAGGCGCTGTAAAGGCCGGAGCCCTCGGAATGGAGCGAACAGGATTTCTCCCTGACCGCGCCACGCCTGCGTGTGAAGTGGGCGGGCATGTAGGCCGGATGGGGGGAAAAGGCAAGCGGCGCGGCGTCCATCTCGCCAGCGTCGCATAACGGCGCTATGGTGAAGCTCGGGAGGGAGTTCACCATGAGCATCCGGAATTGGGCCCTGGCCGGGGGCGCGATCGCCGCCGCCGCCGTGGCGGGCGTCGCCACCTCGCAGCAGCCGCCGCCCTCGCCGGTCGCGGCCACCCGGGTGGCCCTGACCCCCAGCCGGGCGGACAACGCGGCGCTGGCGCAGGCCCGGGAGGACCCCGTGGCGGCGCGGCTGCGCGGGGTGCTGGCGCAGGGCAAGAGCCCGGACTTCATGCGGCGGGTCAACGCCTCGGCCGTGCCGGTGCTGGCCCCCGCCGACCCGGCCCTGCTGGCCTCGGCCGAGTTCGACGGCGGCGACGGCTTCTACATGCTGACGGTGCAGCGCGGCGAGCAGATCATCGAGATCTACGGGGCGACCATGGCCTTCCAGTCGCCGCTGGGCGCGCCAGCTCGGCCGACCGCCCCGGCGGCGCCGGTCACGGCGGCCCCGGGCCCCCGGATCGCCGCCGCCCAGGTTCCCGACGCCGCCGGGCGGGCGCTGGCGCAGGCCCGGGCCCGGGGCCTGACCAACATCCGCACGGAGCGGACCGAATACGGGGTCGATGTGACCTTCAGCCGGTTCGGGGCCGCCTATAATGTCACCTTCATCTGCGAGGGGGCGCCGGACTGCGCCGAGGCGGACGCCATCCTGTTCGCCGCCGGGCTGCGGCTGATCGGCGGGGGCGGGTCGTGAGGCGGCTGGCGCTGGCGGGGCTGCTGCTGACGCTG